>JAPKEJ010000033.1 GCA_028822155.1 Porticoccaceae bacterium | reverse complement strand
ATTAACCTAAGCCAGTTTTCAAGACTGGTGCATTCAACCGCTCTGCCATCCCACCGATTCAAGGCGCGATTATACAGCGCCTTTTTCTTCTAACAAGTACCAATTTCACCTTTGTTGTATTTTAATCGGTGGAATCGGTCTTTGTACTCGTTTTAGTAGCTGCTGTATCTGTGGCTGCCGTTTTTGGTTTTGCTGTTGCGCGCTTCTTGCGTGGATCATTTGATGCGCGTGCAGCAGGCTTTTCAGGCGCCGCGGCTTTACTAGGGGCCGGAGCCACTGTTTTAGCTTTAACGGCCGCAGGGGCGGGTTCTGCTCGCTCAGTACTTACCGCCACCTTAACAACTGGCTTTGGCTTTTTCCTGGGATCATTACTCGCGCGGACTTCCGTCACTGGCGCTGATGCCTCGGCGGCGTCACTCTTGGCTACCGCTGGTTTTTTAACGGCTTTAGGCTTGGCTTTGGCGGCAGGTTTCTTTATCGCCTTAGTTTTAGCGGGGGCTTTCTCCTCTGGAGCAGCCGTTGCTGGTTTATCGACAGTTACAGGCGTGGCTGGTGCTTCGGTTGCCTCGGTGCTTGCTTTGGGCTTAGCCGGCGCCTTGCGTCTAGTGCGAGTGGGTTTTGGCTTTGTCGATTCAGTGTCAACAGCTTGAGTAACAGCTGGTGCAGATGCGTCTGCAACTGGCGCCTTTTGATCCTTTGCTATTTCGACTTTAGCGTCTTGAGACACATTTGGCTTAGCTTCTGCTTTCGCAGTTTCAGCACCCAAAATCACCGCAGTTTGATCTAACATTTCTTGAGGAACGTCTTGCCGTTGACGACGGCGACGTGGTCCTCGACGCTTATCATCAGGACGACGTTGCAGTTGATCTGGCTTAGGCGTATTAGACGCCGACTCAGTTGCGCTTGTCGCTGCCGTGTCTGCAGATGCCGCTACTGTATTAGCCTGGTCTTTTGGCTTATTGTTTCTATTTCTGCGATTACCACTGTTGCGGTTTTGGTTATTCCTCGACTCACCACTCTGATCATTCTTTTGATCATTCTTCTGATCGTTCGGTTGATCACTCTTTTGAGTGTTATCGTTACCGCGATTATCGTTATTACGATTATTGGGACGACGATTGTTTTGGTTAGGACGACTATTTCTGCCGCCTCGGCTTCTATTTTGGTTGTTACGACTACGCGGGGCAGGCTTCTTTTCTTCCACTTTCTCTTCGGTCTCACCGAACATGCTTGCCCAAAGGCGCTTGACCAGTCCTGGACTCTTGTCTTGGACTGGCGCAGCCGCTGCAGCAGGTGCAGGCATTATGGGAGCAGACGTCGTTGGAATAAGCATTTTAACCGCAGGCTTAGGTGGCTCAGGTAGGTCTGCAGTGTCAGTAATAACTTCTTCTTCCCCCTTACTGAGTTCGTTAGCCAAGCGATAGCTAAAGTCTGACGAGTCCTCGTCCTGATTTCGGATACGCACAACTTCAAAGTGCGGTGTTTCCATTTCCGTATTAGGTAGCACTGTCACCTGTAACTTATTGCGAGCCTCTATATCTAAAATTTCTTTACGCTTTTCATTAAGTAAAAACGTTGCAACCGGCACAGGAACAATGGCGCGGATCTCTCTGGTAAATTCTTTTTGAGCTTCTTCCTCTACAAGGCGCAAGATTGAAAGGGCAAGTGACCGTGTGCCTCTAATAGTTCCCTGGCCTTTACAGCGAGGGCAGGTCCGAGACATTGTCTCTTCCAAAGAGGGGCGTAGACGCTGTCGTGACATTTCTAACAAGCCAAAGCGTGAAATACGGCCGACTTGAACTCGTGCTCGGTCAACTTCTAATGCGTCGCGCATCTTGTTTTCGACTTCTTTCTGATGACGGGTGTTGAGCATATCAATAAAGTCAATAACAATAAGACCACCAACATCACGCAGTCTTAGTTGGCGCGCTACTTCCTCGGCGGCTTCTTTATTAGTGTTAAATGCAGTCTCTTCAATATCACTACCTTTGGTAGCTCGAGCGGAGTTAATATCGATTGAAACCATGGCTTCGGTAATATCGATAACGATAGATCCGCCAGATGGAAGTGTCACTTCGCGACAGAATGCAGTCTCGATTTGATTCTCAATCTGGTAACGATTAAATAGCGGTATTTCGTCGTTGTAGAATTTGACCTTGCTAGTGAAGTCTGGCATGACTGTGCCGATAAACGCCGCAGCTAAAGCATACGCTTCTTCACCATCAACGATTACTTCGCCGACATCATGCCGCAGGTAGTCGCGAATCGCCCGCACAATAACGTTACTTTCTTGGAATAGAAAGTGGGGTGCTTTTGCCTTGCTAGATTCGTCTGTAATGGTATTCCACAACTGAAGTAGGTAGTTGAAGTCCCATTGCAGCTCTTCTGTCGCACGGCCTATACCGGCTGTTCTAACGATAGCGCCCATTCCGTCTGGAATGTCCAGGCCTCGCATAGCTTCGCGCAAGTCTGCACGCTCGTCACCTTCAATACGACGTGAAATACCGCCCGCTCTAGGGTTGTTTGGCATCAAAACAAGGTAACGACCTGCCAGACTAATAAACGTCGTGAGTGCCGCACCCTTATTGCTTCTCTCTTCTTTCTCTACCTGTACTACAACTTCCTGGCCTTCTTTGAGAGCATCTTGAATGCGTACTCGACCGCCTTCAGAAGCGCCTTTTTTGAAATACTCTCTGGAAATTTCTTTAAGGGGTAGGAAACCGTGACGCTCTGCGCCATAGTCAACAAAGGCGGCCTCTAAGCTTGGTTCTACTCGGGTAATTTTACCTTTATAGATATTTGATTTCTTTTGTTCTCTTGTTCTATTTTCGATATCTAGGTCATATAGTCGCTGACCATCTACCATTGCTACGCGCACTTCTTCAGTGTGCGATGCGTTAATTAACATACGTTTCATAATTCACCTTTACTCATAATTAGGAGTGAGTAGCAGGGGAAGAACAGAAAAGAGAGATGCGGAAACACGACAGCTGAAAGGCCGAGACATGAAGCAACCGCTTGCGTGCTGGCGCAAACAATCTTATTGCGCACCTCACTAAGCAGTCCAAGACCCTTATAACGCAGGCCTCTTGGGCATTTTAACACTAGGTGCGTTAACTTGCCTCTTCAAGTATTGATATCATCGGTCGCGAGATGGGCTGTTTCATTAGCCCCTAATCATCAGCAGCATTGAACGCTGTGATATTAATTACCTCTAGCTAAACCTAAATACAATAACTTGTCTTTCGTGTTTTTATCCGGTCGGCCACTTTTATTTTAAACATTTGAGGATAATACTTACCGCCTTATAACTGGCGCCTCAATTGTGTGGTCAACTTTAAACCATTATCTTTTTGGTTCTTTCACTGGCTGAGCTCACTCAGCAGTCTTTGGATTTGTAGCTAACTTTTTGAGCACAAATCCTTGGATTCTTAGCCTAGTCAATTCTTTAGGCTCCGTTTTTCTTAAACACTTGATCTAAGAACGATGCGCAATATAACAACAAACGGCAATATCTACAATGTAATCAATCAATTAGTTATCTTAACCGTTGGCAGGTGGGTACAATGTGCGACTTTTCACACAGCAGGCAAGCCATCCGTGCAAGAAAATCCGTTTAACAAAGTGTCTTTTGTCGAGGTTGATCCTGAATATGAGGGTCAGAGACTCGATAACTTTCTTATAAGACACTTAAAGGGTGTACCTAAATCACGGATCTACAATCTGCTGCGCAAAGGCGAAATACGGGTTAATAAAGGGCGGGTCAAGGCTGATACTCGACTGAAGGCTAATGATATTGTTCGTATTGCGCCGATCAGAGTAGCTGAGCCGGGTGCTCCAGTGGAAGTCGGCAGGCAGTTAAAGCGTTATCTGTCAGAAAATATTCTCTTTGAGGATGATGGGTTACTTATTTTAAACAAGCCAAGCGGCCTAGCGGTGCACGGTGGTAGTGGAATCTCGCTGGGTGCAATCGAAGCGATGCGGCTAGAACGGCCAGAGCTGCGCTTTTTGGAGTTAGTCCATCGGCTTGATCGAGACACCTCGGGATGCCTGATGTTTGCTAAAAAGCGTGCAGTGCTTGTAGAGATACAGCAGGCTATGCAGCGCAATCAAGTGCAGAAGAGCTATCTGACGCTAGTCAAGGGTCTATGGCCTAAAGGTAAGTCAACGGTTAATGCGCCCTTGCGTAAAAATCAGCTTTCCTCCGGTGAGCGGATTGTCCGAGTCGATGTAGAAGGAAAGGCGTCAGTGACGCATTTCAAGATTAATCGACGATTTAGGGAAGCGACCTTGCTTGATGTGACCTTAGAGACAGGCAGAACGCATCAAATAAGGGTTCATAGCCAATTTTCGGGGACACCCGTAGCCGGTGACGACAAGTACGGTGAGAAAGAGTTTAATGACCGCCTGCGCAGCGAGCTGGGCTTGCGGCGCTTATTTTTGCATGCCTGCCGTCTGCGATTTAAGCACCCTCTGTCAGGTGATTGGGTTCAAGTGGATGCGCCAATACCCTCTGATCTGTCCGCCGTGCTTGAAAAACTTCCAGAATAGAGGCTGTCGCTATGGCTACTCCAAAGTTACTAATATTTGATTGGGATGGCACCCTTTGTGATTCGGTGGATCGCATCGCGACATGTATTAGACTTGCTGCCGCCGATAACGGCTTGGCGGTACCAAGCTATGCAGCAGCGTCAGATATCATTGGGCTTGGTCTAAAAGAATGTATCGACCAGCTATTCCCTGGGTTGGCAGAATCAGATGCGGAGCACTTTGCCGTAGCCTATTCGGCGCGTTTTAGGGAGCAAGATACAAGTCCCTGCGCCTTTTTTCCTGGGGTTTTAGACACACTGAGTGATTTGCAAGAGAGTGGCTATATTCTTGCGGTAGCAACGGGTAAAAGTAGGGCGGGACTCGATAGGGTATTGATGGCAACAGGCTTATTTGAGTTTTTTGATAGCTCACGTTGTGCTGATGAGACTCTCTCAAAGCCTCATCCGCTGATGCTTGAGGAACTTTTGGTTCAGTTTGACGTAAGAGCAAGTGATGCGGTTATGGTGGGTGATACTGAATTTGATTTGGCAATGGCTAGAAATGCAAATGTTCCCGCTATTGCGGTTAGTTATGGCGCTCACAGCGTAGATCGGCTACTTAAATATAAGCCAATAGCGTCTATTGATTCATTTTCTGATATAAAAAAATATCTATAATAATCAATTGCTTAAATAAATAAATTAAAGCTTAGTCTAGATTATTTTGTAGGAAAATTGATTTAGAAATGTACATAGATCAATTAGAGGGAGGCCTATTAAAGAGCTGGGGTCTGTGCTCTTAATTTCAGTAAAAAGACCTATGCCCAGGCCCTCAGCCTTAAAACTACCCGCACAGTCATATGGCTTCTCCAGTAATAGGTATCGTTCTATTATTTCGCCACTCAGTTGTCTAAAGGTTACCTGGGTAGAGTTAACGGTTGATTTGCATTCTAGCTGCCCATCTTGGCGCGTTCGGACCACTGCAAGCCCGCTATGGAATAGTATTGTTTGACCAGACTGTTGCTGTAGTTGCTTTACAGCCTGTTCGTGAGTTTCAGGCTTATTGATAAAGGTGCCGTTTAGGTCAGCGATTTGGTCGGTACCGATAACCAAAGAGCCTGTATAAATGGCGGCTATTTTTGTAGCTTTAGCGGCTGCTAGCCTTTCTGCTGCAGCGGCTGGTGTCTCTAAGGCTAATATCGATTCGTCGATTAGTGGTGATTCGCATTGAAAATCACATTGCAAACGGCTCAACAGTTCCTTTTTGTAGCGCGAGCTGGATGCGAGTATAAGGTTGGTCATATCATTGTAGCCTTGAGAGGTGTTATTAGACGCTAGGGTTCCTCTACTAGGGCCATAATCTGTAGTATAAGTTATTCTTCGACCTAACAACCCAGATATGTCGCGTTTTAACGCAATTTTCTTTGACAGATCATGGTGTTGTGCCTATTATGCGCGCCTAACTGAGATCGACCTTATTATATGGCACTGCCGACTCACATTGACCCACGAAAACTAGCGCTCCAAGGGTACCTTTTGGAGGGTGAGGTTAAGTGTGACAGCCTTTCAAGGTTGGCCTCCTCGGTATCAAGTATTTGTGGTTCGTTTGATGCGTCAGTGCAGTTTGAACTAGATGAATCTAGGGCGAAAATAGCAAAAGGTAGCGCCAGCGTCACCGTCCAAGTGATTTGCCAGCGATGTTTAGACCCCGTGAAGGTTGATCTTAAGGCTGATTTTGCAGTGCAGGTGATTTGGTCCGAAGAGCATCTCAATAGGGTTGCCAAGAACTATGAGCCCTGGCTAGTTTTAGATAGAATAGCTAATCTCAGCGAATTATTGGAAGATGAGATTTTATTGGCCTTGCCAGCAGTGAACTATCATGAGATTGGTAGTTGTACAGGCGATAGCTTTATACAAGAGAATGGATCTAGTGGGGATGAGGCTGTGTCTGATAACCCATTTAATATTTTAAAACAGTTGAAGCGTAAGTAGAGACTGTAACGTAGTTTAATTAGGAGTATCTGATGGCTGTCCAAAAAAGTCGTAAAACCCGATCTAAGCGTGGCATGCGCCGCGCTCACGATGCATTGACTGCTGCTACTGTGTCGACAGACTCAGTAAGCGGAGAAAGACATTTGCGTCATCATGTCACCGCTGATGGTTTTTATCGCGGTAAGAAAGTTTTAGAGACAAGTACCGACTAGGTATTTCTTTGACCTGTTCAATCCGGATTGCAGTTGATGCAATGGGTGGCGAGTTTGGTCCTCGAGTAACGGTTTCAGCATTACTTCTTTGCTTAGCCCGCCATTCTAATGTCACTGCCTTAGTGTTTGGTGATCGATTATCGCTTGAAGCGGAGCTATCCGCCTGTCCGGATTCTGATCTCCGCTCTCGAATTGATGTCAGGCACTCTGACATAACAGTGAGCGACTACGACAAATTATCGGTGGTATTGCGCACCAAACAGTCCTCTTCAATGGGCTTAGCGATTAAAGCTGTGTTGGAGCAAGAAGCTGACGCCTGCATAAGTGCAGGCAACACAGGGGCTCTCATGGCTCTTGGGTTAATTAATCTTAAGACACTTCCTGGTATATCCCGACCTGCAATCTGCACCACATTCCCTACAATGTCTGGGCGTAGTTATGTGCTAGATCTTGGGGCTAACATCGACTGCTCTGCTGAACAATTACATCAATTCGCTATGCTAGGAACTCTAACAGCAAAACTCTTAGACGGTGTTGATGATCCTAGCGTGGGATTGCTAAATGTCGGTAAAGAAGCCACTAAGGGTAGCGATTCATTGCAGTCTGCTGCAGCTCTACTTGATGGCGATGAATCAATTAACTACGGCGGCTTTCTAGAGGGGGACGAGATCTTCAAGGGCATCGCAGATGTGGTAGTTTGTGATGGGTTTAGTGGAAATATTGCACTGAAGACTAGTGAGGGTCTCGCTAACATGATCACCTCTATGCTAGACGGCTTGTTGAGTAAAAGCTGGTTGGCTAGACTGACATTTGGGCTAGTTAATCGCTCATTCAAACAGCTTATCGACAGACTTGATCCGGCTTTTTATAATGGTGCCTATTTATTAGGCCTAAATGGTGTTGTTATTAAAAGTCATGGCAGTGCGTCGCAAAAAGCCTTTGGCCACGCGCTGGATGTCGCCATCGAGGCCGCGGAACATAATCTACCGAAGGCGCTATCTCCTTTACTGCAGAGTAAGTTAATTGAAAGTAAACCTATTAAGTGAGTATTTATGAGCGATAACTTAGCCTTTGTTTTTCCTGGGCAGGGATCTCAGAAAATCGGCATGCTGAGCCAGTTGGCATCAGTTGATTCAATCATCGAGGGCACTTTTTCTGAGGCATCAGATGCACTGGGATATGACCTTTGGCATTTAGTACAAAACGGGTCCCAAGAGGAAATTAATCTCACAGAGCGCACTCAGCCGATACTGCTAGCCTCAAGTGTTGCCATATGGCGCCTCTGGCAGGATAAAAGCGGGGCGCAACCCTCTCAGTTAGCCGGGCACAGCTTAGGTGAGTGGACAGCATTGGTTTGTGCGGGTGTACTGACATTTACCGACGCTCTTACAATTGTGCGTGCTCGCGGACAGTATATGCAAGACGCAGTGCCCTTTGGGGTGGGAGCAATGGCCGCCATTATTGGTTTGGCTGATGAGGCTATTTTGCAAGCCTGCGCGGACGCTAGACAAAATGATGTTGTAGACGCGGTTAATTTTAATGCGCCGGGTCAGGTAGTAATTGCCGGTAGCGCGCCTGCGGTCCAGAGAGCGATAGAATGTTGTAAGGCCGCTGGCGCAAAAAGGGCCTTGCCATTACCGGTCAGCGCGCCATTTCACACGTCGTTAATGGCGCCCGCCGCAGAGCGACTCAAGGGGTTGGTCACAGACACACCCTTCGCCGAGCCGATTATTCCAGTTATTCACAATGTACATGCCGAAACAGAGACTGATCCTGAAAAAATAAAAACACTAATGCTAGAGCAGATATCCCAGCCAGTAAAATGGGTAGATTGTGTACTTAAGCTAAAGAGTGGCGGGGCGGAGCGTTTTGTAGAGTGCGGGCCAGGGAGAGTGTTGAGCGGACTGTCTAAAAGGATTGATAAAGAATTAATTTCATTCGCGACTGACGATGTAGAGAACTTTGAGAACGCACTGCTGTCTGTATAGATAATTAGGGAATATTTATGAATGATCAAGCTAAAATAGCACTAGTTACTGGTGCAAGCCGAGGTATTGGTGCGGCGATTGCTGATGAGCTAGGTACTGCAGGATATATTGTAGTGGGTACTGCTACTAGTCAATCGGGTGCCGATAAAATCAGTCAAAGACTTGCCGCCGGTAATAGTGTTGGCGCAGGTATGGTGCTAGACGTTACCCAATCAGAATCTATTGAAATGCTGCTAAAGGCAGTAATTGAGAAGTTTGGCGCGCCCACAATATTGGTCAATAATGCGGGTATCACCAAAGATAATATCTTGATGCGTATGAAAGAGGACGAATGGCAAGACGTCGTCAATACTAACTTAACGGCTGTTTTTCGCCTTTCTAAAGCATGTGTCAGACCCATGACTAAAGCTCGCTGGGGTCGCATCGTGAATATTAGTTCAGTTGTGGGGTCTATGGGTAATGGCGGTCAAAGTAACTATTCGGCTAGTAAGGCTGGAGTAGAGGGATTTGGTAGAGCGCTTGCGAAAGAACTTGGATCAAGAAGCATAACGGTTAATACGGTAGCCCCAGGTTTTATCGATACAGATATGACTAAAGATTTACCCGATGCAAATAAGGACGCCATGTTGTCAAAAATCCCGCTGGCTAGACTGGGCTTGCCTAGTGAAATAGCCTCTGTGGTGAGGTTTTTGATCAGTGATGCTGCCGGTTACATTACCGGTGAAACCATCCATGTTAATGGCGGGATGTACATGTCCTAATAATAATTTATACGATAGCACATGAATTTGTATGCGATTAATAGAGTTTTATAATGGATTTAAGTTGTGGTTTTTTTTGTTATATGAAGTTTTTTTTGTACGTGGCACTAGCATTTTGATCTGTCTGAGGTAAAATGCCGCCCCTAGCGATAAAGAATACAGAATAAAGCGTCTGAGTATTAGTAGCTCAGATTTCAAGAGGCACCAGACCCGCTATTAAGGAGTGGAAACACGATGAGTAATATTGAAGAACGCGTTATTAAAATGGTTGCAGAGCAACTTGGTGTGAAAGAAGAAGATGTTAAGGTGACTTCGTCTTTTGTTGAAGACCTTGGAGCAGATTCGCTAGACACAGTAGAGCTGATTATGGCGCTTGAAGAAGAATTCGATGCTGAGATCCCGGATGAGGAAGCAGAGAAAATTGCGACGGTTACGGATGCAATTACCTACATAAACGCAAATAGCTAGGCTAAACGCGTCTAAAAGCCGCTCCTATTGGGGCGGTTTTTTTTTGCCCAAAAGTTTTGTTTAATAGGACTATGACGACTACAGACTTTATCTACAGTATCGACGGGCAAGATGAGCTTCTCAGTATAAGCTCATCTGAACTATTGTCCGATCGCGGACTCTCTTACGGTCATGGTTTGTTTGAGTCTATCCACTATATTGAGGGCGAATTCCCGCTACAAAGTAGACATTTAGCCAGAATTCAAAACGATGCCGGCCGCTTAGGTATAAGGATACCTTTGTCTCGATTGTCCTCAGCCTTGTCGGCATTTCAAGATATACTCCTCAAACAAAGCATTTCAGAGGGTGTTGTTAAAATAATAGTTACCGCGGGCAGCGGTGGCCGTGGGTATGACAGTTTGGGAGCTGACACTCCCCGTATTATTTTTCGTCACAGCATTTTGCCAAGTGATCTCGAAGACTACCGAAATCTAGGCGTTAGCCTATGGCGCTGTAATCACCGGCTGGCAACGAGCACTCAGCTTGCAGGCATTAAGCACTTAAATAGGATGGAACAGGTTTTGGCGGCTAATGAGGGGCATTCCAGCGATTGCCATGATGGTTTAATGATGAATAATGACGGATTAGTTGTTGAGACCACCCGGGCTAATATCTTTTTTAGAGAGGCTTCCGGTGATTGGGTCACCCCTGATCTTAGTTCTAGCGGTGTTTCTGGTGTAATGCGGTCACTATTGATTGAAGAGATATTTCCTCTTATTGGCGTATGCCCAAAAATTGGTTTTATCAAGATAAGCGATATAGAAGCGTACGACGAGCTCTTTATTTGTAATTCTGTTCGGGGTATTGTCCCTGTAGTCGGAGTTCGCCAGCCTGATAATCAATCAACCGCTGAGCTGGAAATTGGCAGAGTCACAAGAGAATTACAGTCAATGTTGTCTAATAATTATCCCTGTTTTCAATGAAGAAGTTGATCCTTCAAGTATTTATAGCTCTAGCTCTGGGTGCTGTGGTCTGCTTTGTTGCGCTGGTTATCATGATCGGTATCAAAATTAACACGCCAGTTAAACTGGGGGGGTTGAATAGCGATAGTTCCGAGTTCACGATAAACAAGGGCGCTAATGTGCACAATGTGACAGAAGCACTTTTCTATCGTGGAACTATTTCTAATCCATGGGCCATTGATTTATATGTAAGAGTAACAGGGCTTACTAAGGTTAAGGCTGGTACATATAGTGTTAGCTCTTCTGATACAGCCCTATCTTTGCTACAAAAGTTTAATAGGGGAGGCGTCTTACAGCATCAGATTACGTTTGTTGAGGGTTGGTCCTTTGAGCAGTGGGTGCGAGAGCTGTCCTCAATTGAACAGTTTGAGGATATTAATAAGGAGGAGCTAGTAAAGAAGTTAATACTTTCGGGTATCGCTGGGGAAAATGTAAATATCGAAGGTTGGCTTTTCCCGGATACTTATAATTATCTGGGTTCAGATACAGTACTGGAAATAATGCTTCGCGCACATCGTAAAATGAAGAGAGTGCTAGAGCAAGAGTGGTCTAAAAGAGCGCCGGGATTGCCCTATGTGACGCCTTATGAGGCATTAATTATGGCGTCGATCGTGGAAAAAGAAACTGGCTTAGCCGAAGAGCGAGAGGTGATAGCGGGTGTGTTTGTGAGACGTTTATTGAAGGGTATGAGGCTGCAAACTGACCCTACCGTAATCTATGGTATGGGAGCTCTATATGATGGAGATCTTAGGCGTCGAGATTTACGGCAACTGACGCCTTACAATACCTATATGATTAAGGGGTTGCCTCCGACACCCATTGCTATGCCAAGTCGGGCCTCGATCTCTGCGGCGCTTCATCCTAAGGAGGGTTCTAGCCTATACTTCGTGGCACGAGGTGATGGGGGCCATTACTTTTCGGACACGTTACAAGAACACCGAGACGCAGTGAATAAGTATCAGTTGGAGCAACGTGCGGAGAATTATCGGTCTGCACCAAACTAATTTGAAAGTTCAAAGTAGGTTTTAAATGCACGGCAAATTCATCACTATCGAAGGCACTGAGGGTGTCGGTAAGACGACCAATATTGAATTTATTCAAGGTTGGTTGCTGGAGCATGATATCGACTTTGTGGCTACCCGAGAACCTGGTGGTACCCCGTTAGCTGAGCAGATCCGCCAGTTATTGTTAACCCCTGGTAATGAAAAAATCTGCGATAGCGCCGAACTACTACTGATGTTTGCTGGCCGAGCGCAGCATTTAAATCAAGTGATAGAGCCTAGTTTGGGTGCAGGTAAGTGGGTTATTTGTGATCGATTTACTGACGCGACGTACGCCTACCAAGGTGCAGGCAGAGGAATGGATAGCTCCCTGATCAAACATTTAGAGCATTTAGTTCAAGGTGCTTTACGACCTGATTTAACTTTAATTTTGGATATACCCGTAGAGATCGGTCTCAAACGAGCTAGCGATCGAAGTGCACCTGATAGATTCGAGCAAGAGCAGGTCGAATTTTTTGAGAGAGTACGGCAGGGGTATCTCGATACGGCGAAAGAAGATCCTCAGCGCTGCGCAGTGATCGATGCTTCGCAATCTCTTGAGAAGGTTCAGCTGGACATAAAGTCCGTATTGGAGGCTTTTCTGGTCAAGACCAAGGTGGTTGCTTGATGGGTTATGAAACGGCGACTTTAGCGCTGCCTCTCCCTTGGCAAAAAGAAGTCTGGGATCGGTTCAATCATGCCGTAGAAGTTGACCGACTTCCCCATGCACTTTTACTTCATGGGTCCAATGGCGTTGGTAAAAGACGACTAGCGATCACTTTCGCTCAGCGGATGCTGTGTGCCGCGAAGGCCAATCAATATGCTTGTGGGACTTGTAAGTCTTGTAAATTACTACTTGCGGGCTCCCACCCTGATCTATCTATTCTGGAGCCTGCTGAAGAGGGTAAAAAGATTCTGGTAGATGATGTCCGTAAGTTATGTACAAAATTAAATACTACAGCGCAGCAAGGTGGCTGGAAAATCGGCCTCATCTTGGACGCTGATGCCATGAATATAAATGCGTCTAATGCGTTACTAAAGAGTCTCGAAGAGCCTCAGGGTAAGACCTTACTCATCTTGATTAGCGACAGGTTACATGCTTTGCTACCGACCATAAGAAGCCGCTGTCAAAAGCAATATCTGCCGATCCCGAACGTTGGTATAGTGACCGACTGGCTTACTGAGGTGTCTGGAAATAGCGCAGATGTATCCAAGGCTATCGAGGTTTCAAACGGTTGTCCGTTACTTGCCTTGCACAATATCGAGTCGGGCACGCTCGGGATGCGCCAAGATTTTGAGAGCGTCATTGAGGGGGTCGCAAATGGGTCCATGTCTTCAGTTGATGCCGCGCAAAAATGTGCTAAATTAAACGGCAATAATCTTGTTGAGTGGTATATGAATTATCTGCATAGACTGGCGACAAATGAAGGGCAGGGAGGCGCGGACTTAAGCTTGTTTCATTTTCAAGACAGGTTAGTTTCTGCTAGAAAGTTACTACTCTCTCAATCTAACGTTAACCAGCAACTACTGCTAGAAGGATTGTTTATGGATTGGGCACAATCGTCTAGTTCACGAAATAACTAAAAGAATCGTTAATTTATGTGTCTTAAAGTCTAAAATGAATTTAATGGAGGAGTTGGCAAATGGAGAAGAATAAGCTGGGACTTACGACCAAACGAATAGTGGGCGACATACTTGTCGATAGTGATAGCTATTCATGTTCTTTAAATATTAAGAATCAAAATGAGCTACATCAGCATTTTATGCCCTTTGTGAAAGGCGGCGGTTTTTTCGTCCCCTCTAAGCATTCATTCTCGCTTGGCGATGGGGTGCAGTTACGTTTGTCGCTGTTCTTAGCCGAAGACTTGATAGTAATTGAGGGAAAGGTTATCTGGGTAAGCTTTAATGGAGATTCCAGCCTAGACAGTCAAGGCGTTGGTGTTCAGTTAAGTGCATCAGAGAGCGAGATAGTAACGACAATTAAATGTCTGTTGGATGATATGCCTCAAAACCATAAGTCCACACTGACTATGTGAAAGAGTTCATCCTAGTTGTTTTTGCCACAATAACTGAAATAATGGCGCAAAAGTTTCGTTGACTGTTTAAAATAGCCCAACATTAATGAGCAAGCCGAAATAATTTAGTTTAGAGAGTTATCGATGAGTACTAATCAAGAGCCGATGTTGCCATTTATTATCAGGACATTCCCCGTTGGGCCGCTGCAATGTAATTGCTCGATTATTGGCGACAGGATATCGGGCAAGGCGCTAGTGGTTGATCCGGGTGGTGACGCAGAGAAAATCTTAGGGTTGCTGACAGAACTTAACCTTAGCGTTGTGGCGATAATTCATACCCACGCTCACCTTGATCATATTTTAGCCTCTGGTGAGATCAAGGCAGCAACTGGAGCGCCGATTTATCTCCATGAAGGCGACCAATTTTTATGGGATATGGTTGAACAGCAATGTGCCATGTTTGGCGTTCCAGAGGTCAAGCTTCCTGCTCCAGACGGTCATCTCATAGATGATCAAGCACTTAATTGCTGCGGAGGGGTCGCAATTCATACCCCGGGCCATACGCCTGGTTCGATTAGTTTTTGGTTTGAAGAGTACAAGACCTTGATTGCAGGAGATACTCTATTTCAGGGCAGTATTGGCCGGACAGACCTTCCCGGTGGGAATTACGACCAAATTGTAACCTCAATTAAAGATCGAATATATTGCCTTGATGATGACGCCGTAGTGGTTACAGGGCATGGACCTAATACAATTCTCGGCCAAGAAAAAGTGAGCAACAGCTTTGTTAGGGCCTAGTCCTGATAAATGCTAATCCAAATAAATACGAGGAATATCAAATGAAACAGCAACTGGCCAACATGCTAGAGCTACAAAATGACATGAATAGTAAGGTTCATGCAGACTGGCGCGAGCAGGATTTTGAATGGTATCGCGCGATATGGGTCGAAAGTGCAGAATTGCTGGATCATTACGGTTGGAAGTGGTGGAAGAAACAAACCCCCGACGTTGATCAGATCGCTCTTGAACTTGTCGATATATGGCACTTCGGTTTGAGCCTGCTGTTACTAAAGGGCCATTCGGTTGAGGACATAACGGCTATCGTGGAGAGCGAATTCTCCAACCCTAAGTCCAGTGGCGATTTTGCAGCTGACCTTGAGCAATTCACTGAGACGACCCTATCGACTAAGGATTTTGATCTGTCTGGGTTTGCGCGTTTAATGGCCGGCATCAACATGGACTTTGAGACACTATATATCGGCTATGTGGGTAAGAATGTGCTTAATTTTTTCCGTCAGGACCATGGATATCAAGATGGAAGTTATCAGAAGCTGTGGGGAGGCACTGAGGACAACGAGCATCTCGTCGATATTGTTGCGCAGCTAGATACCTCCGCTGAAGATTTTAAGGACGAACTTTACCAAAGAATGGAAAAACGATACAAAGAATTACACAGCTGATTGCTAAGAGCCTTCTATTTAGTTACTTAATAGTGTCAATAGCTAACTCTAGTTATGCTTTTTACGGATGACGATTTATAATGCCGTTCAAATTTTTAAACCCAACTATTATTATCGGAGATAAACTGTGACTTTACCCGTTCGTGTTACCGTTACCGGTGCAGCAGGTCAGATTAGCTATTCCCTGTTGTTTCGCATCGCTGCTGGCGAAATGCTTGGCCCTAATCAGCCTATTATTTTGCAAATGCTTGAAATTACACCAGCCCTTGAGGCGTTGAAAGGCGTAGCCATGGAATTAGATGACTGCGCATTTCCGCTTCTTGCAGGTATGATTTGTACTGATGATGCGGCGGTTGCATTTAAAGACTCCGATTACGCCCTGTTGGTTGGCGCTCGTCCTCGTGGGCCTGGTATGGAGCGTAAAGATCTGCTAGAAGCTAATGCAGCGATATTCTCAGCTCAAGGGAAGGCGCTGAACGACAATGCCTCTAAAGAGATTAAAGTGTTGGTCGTGGGTAACCCCGCTAATACCAATTCATTGATAGCTCAGCGTAATGCGCCTGATATCAACCCTCGCCAGTTTACCGCGATGACTCGTTTAGATCACAATCGCGCGATGAGCCAGATTGCTAGCAAGACAGGCACTACCATTAATGATGTAACTCACATGACAATTTGGGGTAATCATTCCGCGACACAGTACCCTGATTTACACCAAGCCAAAGTCAACGGCCGACCAGCCATCGATATGGTCGACCAGTCGTGGTATGAAGACGACTTCATACCGACCGTTCAGCAGCGTGGGGCAGCAATTATTGCCGCTCGTGGCGCGTCAAGTGCAGCCTCTGCAGCCAATGCCGCTATTGCGCACATGCGCACTTGGGCATTGGGCACAGCCGACGGCGACTGGGTTAGCATGGGTGTTTACAGCGATGGCAGCTATGGCATTGCTGAAGGGCTAATCTACTCATTTCCATGTACCTGTAAAGGTGGTGACTGGGCTATCGTTCAAGGTTTAGACATTAATGACTTCTCGCGTGCAAAAATGACTGCGACAGAACAGGAACTGACCGAAGAAAGAGATGCGGTTCAGCACTTATTGCCATAGTGTTAACTGACGTGTGTTAATTGAAAACGCCACTGAAGTAACACTCAGTGGCGTTTTTATATAAACCTCTAGATACATGCAATATAAGGCAGTCTGACGCTGTTTTTTGTCGCATTGAGTTGGCAAAATTTGTTACAGTCTGAAACTCATTTAAAACCACTATTAAGGTGACTCTGTGGCATTTTCAAGCGTAGGTGATCAAGCGCCGTCTTTTACTCTCTTAAACCAGCGGGGCGAGAAGGTTTCGTTGGTTGATTTTGTAGGCAAAAAGAATATCGTATTATATTTTTATCCCAAAGCAATGACTCCAGGCTGCACGGTCCAAGCTTGCGGTATTCGTGATAGCTATAGCCAATTTAATGACTTAGATACCGTCGTGCTGGGGGTAAGCCCCGATTCCGTTGCTCGTCTTGTTAAGTTTGAGGATAAGCAGGAGCTGAATTTCATTCTTTTGTCGGATGAAGATCACAGTATGATTGAAAGTTATGGGGCCTGGGATCTTAAAAAGTTCATGGGGCGCGAATATATGGGCGTTTTGCGCTCTACATTTATTATTGATAAGCAAAGTAAGATTGTTCATGTTATGGGAAAGGTGAAAACCAAAAGCCATCATGAAGATACGCTAGACTGGATTAAACAAAATCTGGGGTAACCCCCGCTAAAAGCTGCTCTTTTAAAGATCAGATTAAAATACTAAAGGAAATAAAAGATGTTATTTGTATCAAATGCCTACGCTCAAGCGGGCGCCGCTGGTGAACCAAACCCAATGATTACTATTTTAATGTTTGCAGGCCTATTTGCTTTCATGTACTTCCTCATTATTCGGCCTCAGCGTAAGCGACAAAAAGAGCACAACGATCTTGTTGGTGCCTTGGGGAAAGGCGATGAAGTGGTAACAACGAGTGGAATGTTAGGGAAAATTACCAAGCTAGAGGGCGATTATGTTGTTCTTGAGGTGAGTAACAATCTGGAGCTTAAGTTCCAAAAGGTTGCTGTTCATGCAGTTTTGCCTAAGGGTACTATCAAGGCTATCTGACTTTTAGATTTTGGATGGGTTCTCATTGGTCTCATTGCAAGCCCTCTAAACAGGTGCGTTAGCCCTGAGTGACTATCCAAATAGAACTATTGCGTGGGTCATTACTTTGCAGCTAGAGGAATTGTCCGCAGGTTTAGAGCAGCCTCTAATATTAATAAAAAGGGATGGGTATGTTTGAGCAAATTATTGATATCGTAAATGGTTTTGTCTGGGGTCCAGTGATGTTGACGCTATTATTGGGTACGGGCATCTACCTTACTATCGGCCTTAAAGGAATGACTATAAGCCATATTCCCTATGCATTTCGTCAGCTTTTTAAAGGTCGAAAGGGCACTGGTGAAGGCGAAATTACCCCCTTTAATGCCTTGATGACATCATTGTCTTCAACCATCGGCATGGGCAACATAGCCGGTGTGGCTACTGCCATTGGTTTGGGTGGGCCAGGAGCGCTTTTTTGGATGTGGTGTGCTGCTTTCGTTGGCATGGCTACTAAATACGCAGAAGCGGTTCTGGCAGTCAACTACCGAGAAACCGATGAATTTGGGCGTAAAGTGGGCGGCCCTATGTACTATATTAAAAATGGCTTGGGTGCGAACTGGAAGTGGCTGGCAATGGCCTTTGCTCTGTTCGGATCTTTGGCGGGTTTCGGTTTGGCCAACACCGTTCAATCCAACGCGGTCTCTCAGGTGCTAGAAACTAATTTTAATGTACCGACGATTGTTAGCGGTGTGATTATGGCTGCGCTGGTCGGAGTCGTACTTCTGGGTGGCATTAAACGCATTGCGACGGTGGCGGGAAAGCTTGTGCCGTTTATGTCTCTTCTTTATATGACTGCGACACTGGTAATTCTTGTAACACATGCCTCTGACATTCCTGCGGCGGTTGCTTTAGTGGTGGACAGTGCATTTAACGGTGCTGCGGCATCGGGTGGATTCGCCGGAGCAACGCTTATGCTGGCTTTGCGTATGGGTATTGCACGGGGTATTTTCTCTAATGAAGCAGGGCTAGGGTCAGCGCCCATAGCCCATGCGGCGGCAGAGACTAATAGCCCAGTCAGACAGGGCACTATAGCAATGTTAGGCACCTTTATAGATACCTTAGTCATTTGCACGATGACGGGTTTAGTTCTGATCGTGACAGGCGTTTGGAATGGTGAACCTCAGGGCGCAGCTATGACCCTGGCGGCCTTTACGGGAGCATTACCCTTTGGCGATATTGTTTTGTCACTTTGTGTTGTATTGTTTGCGTTCACAACGATGCTGGGATGGAGTTATTACGGTGAGCGCTGTGCTGAGTTTTTACTGGGACCCAAGGTGATAATGCCATTTCGGGTGCTTTGGGTCTGTGGTATTTTTATTGGTACACAGATGAGCCTAGAGCTGGTGTGGAAAATGACCGATGCATTAAATGGATTAATGGCGATACCCAATCTTATTGCTCTGATTTTACTTGCCCCAATTGTGTTTAAGCTGACTAAAGAGTACTTTGATCAGGAGCAGCTTGAAAAAACTAAGACAGAGAATTCTGCCCAAGGTCAGTAATCTTATGAGCTCCAGTAAAAAGCCGAAACTGGTTATTGCAATTTCATCCACTGCTTTGTTTGATATGAGCGAGAGTCATAGTATCTATGAGAAAGAGGGTGTTGCGGCCTATGCCGAGTATCAACGTCAGCACGAAGATAATGTTTTAGAGCCAGGGGAAGCATTCCCTCTGGCGATTAAATTACTGGGGATCAACGATAAGTTAGGTGGAGATCCCAGGGTCGAGATTATTTTGCTCTCTCGTAATTCTGCAGATACTGGTTTACGAGTATTCAATTCTATTGCTCATCATAAGCTGGACATCTCGCGCGCAGCGTTTTCTGGTGGCACCTCACCTTATCGTTATGTCTCTGCTTTTGCCTGTGACCTTTTTCTGTCGACCAATCCCGAGGATGTTCGTAGCGCCTTAAATAATGGCGTTGCTGCGGCGACGCTACTGCCGTCTAAAAAGGGCTCTAGTGACAGCGAAGTGCTACGTTTTGCTTTTGATGGGGATGCGGTTCTTTTTTCTGACGCCTCAGAGAGAATATTTAAAGAGCAGGGGCTTGAAGCATTTACTAAAAATGAAAAAGCCTCAGCGCATACACCTCTTGATGCAGGGCCTTTTAAAGGGTTTTTGCAGGCTCTTCAGGGTCTCCAGGCTGAGTTTAGTGCAGGCGACTGTCCTATCCGCACAGCGTTGGTGACAGCTAGAGCAGCGCCGTCTCACGAGAGGGTGGTTCGTACTCTAAGAGAATGGAATGTGCGCATCGATGAGAGTTTATTTCTGGGTGGCCTAAGTAAAGGTGATTTTCTCAATTCGTTTGGGGCAGATGTATTCTTTGACGATCAGCAGTCACATTGTAGCTCGGCTAGAGAATATGTGGCCACGGGGCATGTGCCGCACGGCGTATCTAATGAGTAAGAGTGGCGGGTATTTCAGGCAATTCACGATTTGGGTTGTCAGAGCTTAAAATGTCTAAACCTCAGCGGCTTAGGTCAAACAAATATAAAGGTATGTCCGACCAGAAGATACTTCAGCTTCACATGAAAAATCTAGGCGGTGAAGACAAACATTTTTTAGACGTAGAAGTTGATATTCGACAATTGAAAAAAGAAGCCGATTCTCGTTTATTGAAAAAGGTCCGGCCTAAACACTCTTTTTGGTACTACCTACTCTACGTATTTTTGTTCGCTTTATTTGCCGGGCGATTTCTTAGCGGTCTCTTATAAGAAGCATATGATAGATCTATTCACGGTGCAGACCCGCACCTATTGATATTTAAGCTACTATTTTTATACCTTTAGGGTATATAGTTGTGTTTTAGAGTCTCTTACTTGAGAGAGCTATTATGAAGCTTCAACAGTTGCGTTACATTTGGGAAGTAGCCCAAAATGATTTAAATATCTCGGCAACAGCGTTGGCGTTATATACATCTCAGCCTGGAGTTAGCAAGCAAATCAGGCTTCTTGAAGATGAGTTGGGCTTGGAGGTTTTTTATCGTAGTGGCAAGCATTTGACTAAGGTTACACCTGCAGGGGAAAAAGTACTTGAGTTGGCGGGTGAGATTCTTGGCAAAGTCGAAGGGATTAAGCGGCTTTCTCAGGACTTCAAAAGCCCGGATCTAGGAACCATGGGTGTTGCGACAACACACACACAGGCGCGTTACATACTGCCATCTGTGGTCGAAGGCTTTATTGGTAAGTATCCAAAAATTACGCTCAATATGATTCAGGGTACAACGGATCAAATTTGTGAGGCAGCGGCAGAGGGCGGTGTCGACTTCGGAATAATCACAGAAAAACTAGTACTTCAGCATAATTTGGTGATGATGCCTTGCTTTGACTATAGCAGTGTCATTCTGGTACCTAAGGGCCATCCGCTATCTCAGCTAGCTGAAGCAACGCTAGACGATATTGCCAAGTATCCGCTTCTTGCGCACGTATTTGGACCGCATGCGGTCAACAAGACTGAGGCTGGTCGAGCGTTTCTACGACAGGGGTTAAGGCCAAACATTGTGTTCACCGCAGGAAATGCTGACGTTGTTAAAGCCTATGTGCGTGCAGGTCTTGGTGTCGGCTTCGTGGCTAATCTAGCATATGACGAAATCCATGATCATGATTTGATTCCAGTAAATGCGCCTTCGCTTTTGGATGTATACCTGACCTCTATTGTCATCAGAAAGGGCATCTTTTTGCGAGGCTACATGTATGAGTTTATTGAGTCTTTTGCTCCGCACCTTACTCGCAAGGTCGTCGATGAGGTTATGGCCCTGGCGACTCCCGAGGCTCAAGAGAATTATTTTAGTAATATTGCCATCCCTACCTGCTAGATTACAAATAAGATCCGTTTATTTGTGTTGCAGTTCATAAAGGCAGATCACCTTTTAGACAATATGAGGTTAAATTTCCCTATGCATTGCACCGCTACTACAATTTCAGTAGAGTGCGAATCTGGCTTTTATTAAGGATATTCTGTGGAAATTGCATGCTTAGACCTAGAGGGGGTTTTGATTCCCGAGATTTGGATCGCCTTCGCTGAAAAGACCGGTATAGACGCTTTAAAGAGAACGACGAGAGATGAACCCGATTATGATGTGTTGATGCAATATCGGCTAGATTTACTTCGAGAAAACGGTTTAGGTCTACACGAGATTCAGGATGTAATTGCTACGCTAGAGCCCCTCGATGGCGCCGTTGACTTTGTTAATTGGCTGCGAGAACGTTTTCAAGTAATTATTCTTTCAGATACCTTTTATGAATTTGCTAACCCGCTGATGAAGCCTCTAGGCTATCCCACCTTGTTATGTCATAAGTTAGAATGTGATGATAGCGGCTCTGTTATTGACTATCACTTGCGCCAATCTAATCCGAAACGACAGTCGATTGTCGCACTCAAAAGCCTATATTATCGAACCATTGCCGCTGGGGATTCGTATAACGACACAACAATGCTTGCCGAAGCTGATGCCGGAATTCTATTTCATGCACCTCAAAATGTTATTGACGAATTTCCCCAGTTTCCAGCAGTCCATACATATGATGATTTAAAGCGAGAGTTTATTCGAGCGAGCGATAGGGATCTAAAAATCTGACATAATATGTTTGCGGGATGTTGGTCTGTTAGAATAGATATTACGGAGGACAGAAATCTGATGCCGGAAAGAACATCGAGTAGTGATCGAATTCGAGAGAAAAAGAAACTCTTCTTAGCCCGTGAGCAGAAGATAGTAGATGCTGCGCTCGAATTGTTGATCAAAGAAAATATTGATGGCGTGACAGTATCTAAAATTGCCACTAAGGCAGGTATTGGGAAGGGTACAGTCTATAAACATTTTTTAACTAAAAATGAAATCTTGGTCCGTATCATGCTTGATTACGAGCGCGGTATAGCCAAGCGCCTAGCTGAAGGGTTAGAAAAAGCCGAGAAAGGTGATCCAGGGGCAGTATCAAAGGCTTATTTTGAATCTCGATTAGCTCGGCCAGAGCGTGACCGTTTAGTACAGCAGCTGGAAGATCGTTTGACCGATGCCGATGATGTGCGCACTCAGTTAGACGAGATCTCTCAGATAAGACGTTCCCATGAGGATGCTTTGGGAAGTGTTATTACGAAACTGATTGGCGAAGGTATTCTTGAAGATGTCCCGCCTCATTACCATTATTTGTCGTGCTGGGCGCTTGCTCAGGGAGCGGTAGAGCTTTGCTTTAATAAGAGCTGGGGTCAAGTTGAAGATATGAGCAAGCTTTTGGGTTTTATTACTAGCATCGGAGTGACGATGGGTAATCGCGGGCAGTACCATCAGGCTGGCGATAAAAAGATCAAGCCCGAAAAATGAAATCATCGGACACCCTCGGTACGCTGTTTGCCGATCTTATTGCGCTTCAAAGCGATTCTGCCACGAAACTACCACCGGTGCATCTCTGGAACCCAAAAGACTCGGGTGACATGGATATTCGGATTGATAGAGAAGGGCGCTGGATTCACGATGGTGGAGAAATTAAGCGTCCCGCTATGGTTAAGCTTTTTTCAAGCATCTTAAAATTTGAAAATAATGAATATTTTTTGGTTACTCCGGTTGAGAAATGGAAGATCAATGTTGAAGTAGCTCCCTTTTTTATTACCCAAGTGACCAGGGATATTCGCGATGACCATCAAGCGATCAGCTGTACGACGCTCAATGACGAAACCATTATTCTCAGTGGCGACCACCCGTTGATCATCAAGTATGAGTCAAAATCAGATCAGCCCACACCCTTGGTGAAAATACGCGGGGATCTTTGGGCGTTAGTTAGCAGGTCTGCTTTCTACCAGCTGGTGGCTTGGGGGGAAGCTTCCTCGGGGGGCGAGGATAACGGTGTCTATGTAAGCAGCATGGGGCATCAGTTTTTACTCGGTAAATCGACGTAGTTTTCAGCTGGATGATTTGTCGGGCATAAAAAAGGGCGAGAATAACTCACCCTTTTTTGAACGGTTTCTTTCCTACATGTTGGGATAATTAGGTCCGCCAGAACCCTCCGGCACTACCCAGTTAATATTCTGGCTTGGTTCCTTAATATCACAGGTTTTGCAGTGCACACAATTCTGAGCATTGATCTGAAATCGGTCGCTACCATCATCGTTTTTAACTACCTCATAGACCCCAGCTGGGCAGTATCGCTGCGCTGGTTCGTCGTACTCGCCGAGGGTAAAGGTGATGGGTAACTCGGGGTCAGTTAACGTTAAGTGGCAAGGCTGATCTTCTTCATGATTCGCGTTAGACATGAACACAGAAGAGGCTTTGTCAAAGCTAATAACGTTATCTGGTTTTTTGTAGTCGATCATCTTGCAGTCTGCAGCCGGCTTCATGGTGGCGTAGTCTGGTATTTTATCGCGTAGAGTAAAGGGTAGGTGTCCTCGAAAGAGATTCTGCTCGATCCACACAAAAGCTGAGCCCATAAGCAGTGGGAATTTATGCATCCAGCCGGAAAAATTGCGTGAGCTATAAAGCTCTTTGTGTAACCAAGACGCTTTCATGGCGTTACTATAGGCTTCTAAATCAGCCGGTGCCGAATCGCCTTGCTTCATTGCTTCAGCGATAGTTTCAGCTGCAATCATCCCGCTCTTCATGGCAGTGTGATTACCTTTGATTTTGACACTATTCAAGGTGCCGGCATCACAGCCGATCAGCAATCCACCTGGAAAGTGCATCTTAGGTAGGGAGTTGAGTCCCCCTTTGACTATGGCTCTAGCGCCGTAAGTTAGTCGCGAACCACCTTTGAGATACTTAAGTGTCTCAGGGTGATGCTTCCAGCGCTGAAACTCTTCAAATGGACTCATATGCGGATTGCTGTAATTTAAGTCCGCGATAAGCCCTATAAATACCTGATTGTTTTCTGCGTGATAAAGAAATGCTCCGCCACCAGTGCCGCTTTCTTGCAGAGGCCATCCCAGGCCGTGGACAACTAAGCCTTCGTCATGTTGCTCCGGCGGGATCTGCCAAATTTCTTTGATGCCAAGGCCGTAATGTTGAGGGTCACAGTCTTTATCTAGCTCAAACTTCTGTATTAACTGCTTTCCAAGATGTCCTCGGCAACCTTCAGCAAATAGGGTGTATTTAGCGTGTAGCTCCATACCTTGGGCATAGCTGGCCTTATGCTCACCATCTTGGCTAACGCCCATATCACCTGTAGCGATACCTTTAACAGACCCATCGTCGTTGTACACCACCTCAGCGGCAGCAAAACCTGGATAAATGTCGACTTCCATAGCTTCCGCTTGATCAGCTAGCCAGCGACAGACATTACCCATTGAGACGATGTAGTTGCCGTCATTATGAGTAGGTTTTGGGATGAAAAAGTTAGGGAGCTTAATTGCGCTCTTGGCGCCAGTATAGAAAAAGAATTTGTCTTTCTTTACTTCGATATTAAGTGGTGCACCACGCTCTTTCCAATCTGGAAATAATTCATTCATGGCGCGGGGCTCAAGAACCGCACCAGAAAGAATATGGGCGCCTACTTCAGAGCCTTTTTCAACCACGCAGACAGTAATCTCGGGATTTAACTGCTTGAGGCGACATGCGGCCGCTAGGCCCGACGGCCCTGCACCAACGATAACAACATCGTATTCCATTGATTCTCTTTCCAAAACTCTGACTCCAAATGATGTTTATTACTCTAATTATAACATTTCATTGATCATAACAGCTCAACTATATTCACTATAAATAGCCGAAATTGCTAGGTTATACATGTCGTTAAAGCTGACCAGCGGGTCGTAACAGGCACTATAGTTGGTTGATTTTTTTGTGTTATTTAGGCAAAATACTGGGCTGAAAATTCGAGCCCGGCGTTATCTTGGCGCTTATTTAAAATTCCTACTACTTGATTTAAAAGGATGACCAATGAAAGTTTTGGTAGCCGTAAAGCGCGTTGTGGACTACAACGTCAAAGTTAGGCCAAAAGCAGACGGTACTGGCGTCGATTTGGCTAATGTCAAAATGTCGATTAACCCTTTTTGCGAGATTGCAGTAGAAGAAGCTGTTCGGTTAAAGGAAAAGGGTATTGCCTCTGAGGTTGTTGCAGTATCTGTCGGTGCACAACAATGCCAAGAGCAGCTGCGAACAGCGTTGGCGCTAGGAGCAGACCGAGCCATCTTAGTCCTTACAGACGACGTGATGGAACCTCTAGCGATTGCCAAGTGCTTGAAGGCAGTTTGTGATTCTGAATCGCCTGAGATTATTCTTATGGGTAAGCAGGCGATAGACGGTGATAATAACCAAACAGGTCAGATGCTTGGTGCATTGACCGGTTTTGGACAAGCCACCTTTGCATCAGAGATCACTATAGACGGCGGCAACGCTAGCGTGATCCGCGAAGTGGATGGTGGATTACAAACTGTATCTCTATCATTACCGGCCATTGTAACCTCTGATCTCCGTCTTAATGAACCAAGATATGCATCCTTACCGAATATCATGAAGGCAAAAAAGAAGACCCTTGATACGACAACACCAGCTGATTTAGGTGTTGATACATCGCCTCGAGTGACTTTGGTAGGCGTCGAGCTTCCGGCTGAACGTCAGGCAGGTATAAAGGTTGAAGATGTGGCCCAACTAGTTGATAAACTGAGAAACGAAGCGAAGGTGATCTCATGAGTATTTTAATTGTTGCTGAACATGACAATGCTAACTTAAACGTAGCGACACTGAATTCAGTGACCGCTGGTGTGGCTATTGGTGGTGATGTCCATGTGTTAGTTGCAGGAGAGTCATGCTCTGCTGTTGCTGAGCAAGCCTCGCTAGTCGCCGGTGTTAGTAAAGTGCTAGTTGCTGACTCTGCTGCCTATACCCATGCGCTTGCTGAGAATGTGTCGCTTTTGATCGCAGAGCTAGGAACGAGCTATAGCCATATCTTGGCAACCTCTACGAGTAACGCTAAAAATATAATGCCTAGGGCTTCGGCCTTACTGGATGTCCAGGCTATATCTGACATCACTGATGTTATTGATGCCGATACGTTTAAGCGACCTATTTACGCAGGTAATGTCATTGCTACGGTCAAAAGCAGCGACGCCATTAAGGTGTTAATTGTTCGTGGTACCGCGTTTGACGCCGCCTCTGCAGAAGGTGGGTCGGCTTCAGTTGAGGCCGTGGCGAGCGCTCATGATGCAGGTAAATCTAGTTTTGTGTCTGAAGAAGTAGTTAAGTCAGATCGTCCAGAACTTACGGCAGCTGACATTGTTATTTCAGGTGGCCGTGGTATGGCTAGCGGAGACAATTTTGTATTATTACATGGCATTGCGGATAAGTTAGGTGCTGCAATTGGTGCATCTCGTGCGGCAGTTGATGCAGGCTTTGTTCCTAATGACATGCAGGTTGGTCAAACAGGGAAGATTGTTGCTCCTGACTTGTATATCGCAGTAGGTATCTCAGGCGCGATCCAGCATTTGGCAGGCATGAAGGACAGTAAAGTCATTGTTGCCATTAACAAAGACGAAGAAGCACCTATTTTCTCGGTAGCGGACTATGGTTTGGTGGCTGATTTGTTTGTTGCACTTCCTGAGCTAGACGCGGCGCTCTAAACTTTGGTTAGCACTGCTTATAGTAAAAAGGCCTCTTATAGGGGCCTTTTTTATGGGCGTTGTATTACTCGTATTCATCATATATATCGAGCCAATAATAAAAGGCAAGATTCTCATCTTGTTCAATACTAGCGAGAGTGGCAAAGGTTTCGGGCTGATTAATGGCTAAGGTCGTATCGGTGAGAGGGTAGGTCTCTATGCTCAACGGCGTTAGCATTATGATCGCAAGGGCAGCGCAAGATGAGCCGAGAACGAGCCAAGACCAGGTATTTGAACTCGAGCGTTGGCCTCTAAGGGCCTTATTTCTTGCGTTAGCTAACCGGAAAGTATCCTTCACTGACGTGCTATCTTCGAGATAGGTGAAATCTTCCGTTAGTTTGTTCTGGTTGATGTTAGTCATAATCGTATCCTTCTAACTGCTCTCTTAGTTTTGCTAGTGCTCGAGAATAATGGGTTTTTACGCTACCTTCGGTGCAGCCCATTGCATAGGCCGTTTCTCGGGTACTTAGGCACTCCCAACTACGCAGTAAAAAAGCCTCTCTCTGTCGTTTTGCTAGCTTTTGTACACCTCGGGCCAACCGGTCAATACGTTGCTGGCGCATCAGCATTTCGTCCGGGTCCTCTGAGCGCCGTTCTGTGCTGCTCTCTATGTCTGGTTCAAAGTAATCATCATTTGGGTCGCTATCTGAACTTTTCCAAATAAAAAGCTTATTTTCCATCGCTTTGCGTCGATAGTAATCAGTAATTTTATTATTCAAGATACGGTAAAACAGCGGCCGCCATTCTTGCGCTGGTTTGGATCTATATTTTTCAACCATCTTAAACATGACTTCCTGCACAATATCTAAGGCATCATCGTGCCGACTGGTACTTATTTTTGCGATTGCAAAGGCCCGTTTTTCGATAGTTTTTAGAAACTCTTCCATTGTTTTATAGGCTGGGATACCAAGCTCTGCAGTCGAGGCATCTTGGGACACGCCGGCTTTATTGGACGGAGGGGTAGGATTAGCCATCACGGTCATTATTTAATATATCCCTGTTAATGCGGCCTTAG
>JAPKEJ010000005.1 GCA_028822155.1 Porticoccaceae bacterium | reverse complement strand
ATGATCCAAATGAAACAACAGATTCTGACGGAGATGGCGTTGGTAACAATGCTGATGCCTTCCCTGATGATCCAAATGAAACAACAGATTCTGATGGTGATGGTATTGGTGATAATGGTGATAATTGCCCAGCGGTCGAAAATACGGACCAGGCTGATACTGATGCTGATAACTCCGGCGATGTGTGTGATCCAATGCCAATAGTATATGAGTTCAAAAACTCTGTTTACACTGCGGACTCAAACTCAGTAAGTTATACAGGACAATCAGCACGTCAGCTCCTGATTTCGGGAATGGTAGATTATATGAGCGCCATGAGCGAGCAAGGAAAGACTGAGGCGGAGTATCTTACAGATCTTGATTTTTATATGAATGGCGATGGTGCTGATACTGCGCTAACGGGGTTCATGCTAAAGAATGGCGCAGCAGATGGCGGCGATGTTGATGATGCAGCAACATATGGCGCTGTGTCTGGTGGGAAAAACCTCGACGGCAAGATCGCAGGTGGCAATGGAGAAGGCGGTGGAGAGACATCGAAGTTGATTGGAGATGAGTTTTTCGGAACTGATCTTGCGGTAGGTTCACGTCCAATTGATCTTGTCGATTCATGGATTGCGCAGTTGGCATCACAGGCTACGGATGGAACTTCTGTCATAGTAGCAACAGTTAGCGGAGAGGCCAGTGTGACGAGTGTTCACTACGATGCTCACGGCCGCAACATCCGTCAGCTGTTGCAAAAATTTCTACTTGGTGCGGTAGCGTTCTCACAAGGGACTAATGACTATTTCCAAGCTTCCTTTGCAACAGAGATTCAGGAGCAAGAAGGTACCAAAAATTATTCCGCAGGCGAGCACAACTTTGATGAGGCCTTCGGTTATTATGGTGCGGCGCGTGATAACAACGCCTATACCGACCTAGAAGCTCGCGCGAAAAGTGGCAGAGAAGGATGGTCAAATGGCTATCACGATACTAATGGTAATGGTTTAATCGACCCGCGTAGTGAGTTTAATTTTGGTAATTCTCAAAACTGTGCTAAACGTGATGCAGGTACTGCAGGCAATACAAATCCAACCGATCTTTCTACTGAGGCTATGAATGCATTTTTGGCTGGCCGAGAGATTATCAGTAATGCGGCTAATGTCGGCGCTATGACTGGTGATGAAGAATCAGCATTGGCCGCACACATAAAAACAGCTGCACTGACATGGGAGAAATGTATCGCTGCGACTGTGGTCCATTACATCAATGACGTTACCTCTGACATGTCTGAGTTTACTGATGGTAAGTTTGCTGATGTAGGCAATTTCACTGATTTGGGCAAACATTGGTCCGAAATGAAAGGCTTTGCTCTTGGCCTGCAGTTTAGTCCATTCTCGCCATTCCGTGACGAAGCAGTAACTTCAGTTTCATTGACGGATTTAAAAACTATGCTCGCCGACTTGGGCGATGCGCCTATGTTAGCGGACGGAAGTCAGGCTGGTGTCGTTGCGACTGATACAACTGCCTCAATTACTGCGTATACTGCTAAACTTGCTGCTGCTAGGGATACGCTTCAGTCTGCCTATGGTTTTGATGCGGAAAATGTTGCTGGTTGGTAATCAACAACATGCCCCCGATTAGGGTGGGCAGATAACGTGAAAGTTATAGGGGCTAGCTTCGGTTAGCCCCTTTTATTGGAGAAGAAAAAATGGCTCGTTTCAACCCGTTGATCGTTTGTCTGCTAGCAGCCTTAGCCGCTGGCTGTGTAGATGACTCGCGAGATACATCGGCATTAGTTATTAATCAGGACTCGACGAGTGATGATTCAGTAAGTGATGAGTCTACAACAGAATTTGATCGAAGCGCGTTAATGACGAATATTGTGGATACTATTGTGATTCCCAATTACAAGAATACAGCTGATTCTGCCCATGCTTTTGCTAAGGATTCAGGAGTATTGGCCACTTATTGTAGCGCTATTGGCACTGATGCCGAAGCATTAGCAAAAGCTGATGCTAAAGTAGGCTGGCGATCATTGATGGATGAGGTTCAAAAAACAGAAATGCATATTTTTGGACCTGCGCAAATCAATGAAGAATCACTACATAATAGAGTGCATTCATATATTAACGGTACCACTGCAACCTGCGGTATTGATCAAGCTGTTATTCTGGCTAACGACGATGACTATAACGTCGTAAATCGTGCATTTAATCAGAGAGGTGTGGGTGCAATAGAGTACTTATTATTCAATGAGAACTTAAATCATAGCTGCGCTAGCCAGGTTCAAACAACTTCTGGCTGGAATGAATTAAGTGATTCTGCGCGCAAGACGCAGCGATGTTCTCTTTCTCTAATGCTATCAGAAGATATTGCCGTGGCATCGACCTTAATACATGATTCTTGGACGTCTGAGGCTGAGTCTTTTAGGGATGCTTTTTTAGATCCTACTCAGCTCGGCGATAATTTCCAGTTGATGACCGATGCATTATTTTATATCGAGACTTTTAGTAAATCACAGAAACTAACAATACCTCTTGGCATTGATGATAAATGTACTTCTCTTACCTGTTCTGAGCTAATAGAGTCGCCTTACAGTGAAACATCATTGCGTAACCTTGAGATTAATGCCAATGAGTTTTTAACCATTTTTAATGGTGGCGAAGGGCTGGGCTTTGATGACTTGATTGTCGATGAGGGGTTCGCTGATATTACTCAGCGTTTCCAAACTCAGTTGGCGGATGTTAATGAACGGATCAATGGATCGACGGACTCTCTGGTTGATCAGATAGGAAAGCTTGAATCTGCAGGAACAGACACTGATTGCATAAATGCTTTTGCGAATCCAGATAGTCAGAGTAGCTATTCGGCATGCTCTGTTGCTGGTTTAATCAAGAAAGTGACCGATGACTTGAAAATAGAATTTGTTACTATTGTTGGAGTAGCGATACCTGGAAGAGTGCAATCTGATAATGACTAAATCCTTAAGAGCATTGATCACCTTTATAGTACTCTGCCAAGTAAGTATGGCAGTGGCTGATGACTTTGATAGTCCGATGATTAAAGAAGTTTTGATTATTGGTAGTAAGGCTTCGAAGTTAAAGCTCCCAGGCTCTGGGGTACAGATTAGCAAAGAAGAATTGCAGCAGCATGCCTATAGTGACTTGAATCAAATCGTCAGTAGCATACCTGGCGTATATGTTCGCGAGGAAGATGGCTATGGATTAAGGCCTAATATCGGTATTCGAGGTGCTACCTCGGATCGAAGTCAAAAGATTACATTGATGGAAGATGGTGTTCTCATTGCGCCCGCACCATATTCGGCCCCAGCCGCTTATTATATTACTAATGCATCAAGAATAAGTGCGTTAGAGGTCCTAAAAGGACCGGCGGCAATCCAGTATGGGCCCCATACAGTTGGCGGTGCTGTCAATCTTGTTACGCGGCCCGTTGAAATGAATAGCCATGCAGAACTAGACTTTGCCACTGGTACTGATCTATACCTAAAATTAAATGCTAGCCTAGGTATTATGATAGGTGATGCTGGAGTCTTGATTGATGCTTTGCGGTATTCCAGTGACGGGTTCAAAAAGATTGACGGTGGTGGCGATAGCGGCTTTGTCCGCAATGATTTCAACGTTAAAGTTCGCTGGGAATTTGATACTTCGCTACCCCAAGTGTTGACTCTAAAGCTAGGTTTTGCGGATGAAGATTCTGATGAAACTTATTTGGGATTGACTGATTTAGACTTTGAAAATACACCAGAACGACGGTACAGCGCCTCTCAATTAGATCGATTTCAGTCTGAGCATAGACAATTCCATCTTAACCATACTGTTACCTTAAGTAGCAGTGCTGCGCTTAATACTAAAGTTTATTTTAATGAGTTTGATCGTTCTTGGAATAAGTTTGACGGCTTCATTGATGGCCCGAAGCCTCAGGATGTCCTAAGAGCACCAAATCAATATTTGAGTGAATATTATGTTTTGACAGGTGCTCTTGATTCGAGTGTTTCAGAAAACAAAGATTTGTCTATTGATGTTACAGAAAATGATCGCGCTTATAGTTCCCAAGGAATCCAGTTTGAACTGCTCAAGAGCGCTAATTGGCTGGGTCTAGATAACCAAATCAAATTGGGTTTTCGATTACATGAAGATGATGTTCGTCGCAATCACTATAGGCGGAGTTTCTTAATGAGCTCTGGCGTTTTGATTTCGGACGATATCGACAGGGGTTTAAAGACTAATAATTATGCAAGAACAGAGGCTCTAGCATTATACATATCCGACCAAATAATATGGTCTGACTGGACTCTAACGCTAGGTTTGCGGCATGAGGATATTGACGGAAGCGTAGATAATTATTTGTCTGATGTACAAAATACCAATAGCCAGAAAGTGACTACGCCAGGCATTGGTATTCATTGGCAATTGAGCGATTCTCTAGGTCTCCTGGCAGGTCTACATGCGGGGTATTCTCCTGCGGGTCCTGGGTCAAACGGTGCAGAACCAGAAGAGACCGTCAACTTAGAGTATGGGCTGAGATATGCAACTGATGATATTTCAGCTGAGGTGATAGGATTCTTTAGTGACTATAGTAATTTTCTTGGTCGCTGTCGTGCCTCTGATTCGGATTGCGAGGTTGGCCAAGAGTTTAATGGGGGCGCTGTGGAAATTGCTGGAGTAGAGATAAATTCTCAAATCCAAATTCCTCTCAAAGAATCATTAAATTTAACCACCCAATTTAACTATACCTACACCGAATCAGCTTGGCAGGATGAATTCTTTTCAAGCTTCTCACAGTGGGGATTAGTAAGGAGAGGGGATCAGCTTCCTTACATCCCTGAGCATGTCGGCCGCTGGCAAGTGGGTTTAGAGAGTGATCGATGGTCAGTCAATATAGCGCTTAAATATCAACATGAGATGCGAGAGACACCCGGCACTGGTGACCTAATTCCTGGCGAGCAGACAGAGAGTCTTGCGGTGCTAGATGTCTCTGGAACTTGGTTCGTCAGTGATAAACTTAACCTTAAGCTAATGGTTCGCAACCTTACTAATGAGTCTGCTATCGTGTCTCATCGACCTTATGCAGCTCGACCGAATCTGCCGCGAATGGTCCTTGGGCAACTTACCTATAGGCTTTGGTAACTATGGGGTACTACTGTGCTTGAGGTGTTAACAGCCCCTGCTGATTTTTTTATGGATGCGGGTAAGCGCGTCTATTGGCTATATCTACTCAGTGCGCTGGTTGTGGCCTCTCTGGCGGTCTCTATCCAAGAGGGACGATTTGATCCTGCAGGGCAGGTTAAAAAATTATTTGATCGACGTTATTGGTTTGCACGATCAAGTATATTTGATGTCTATTTAATGCTCATCAATAGCATCGTAAAAATATCCTTACTGATGCCGCTATTTGGTAGTCATTTGGCAGCTACTATCTTAGTGGGCGCATTCTTTCAAGATACCTTCGGAGATGCCCCTCAGTTTGAGCTTGGCTGGTTTTGGATTGGCTTACTGTTCAGTACGGTATTCTTTATTATCGAAGATTTGAGCCGTTTCTGTCTGCATTTTTGTATGCATAGGTTCGACTCACTGTGGTTTTTTCATAGGACTCACCACAGTGCGACTATTTTAACTCCGTTGACCTTATTTAGAGTGCATCCTATTGAGCATATTCTTTACTTTGCCCGCAGTCTAATCGTATTTGGGTTAGTCAGTGGCGTTTTTGTCTGGCTATTCTCGCAAAGGCTTACTGGTCTGCAAATTCTGGGTGTTGATATGTTTGGCTTTTTGTTTAATTTTGCGGCTGCGAATCTACGGCATTCACATATTTGGATTTCATTTGGTCGGTTCGAAAAGATTTTTATTAGTCCGGCTCAGCATCAACTTCATCATAGTGTTGGAAACAGCAATTCGAATTTGGGCAGTGTATTGTCTATTTGGGACGGCATGCTTGGCACACGATTGTATGCTCGGAAAAAGAAACTGCTAGAGTTCGGGCTGGGTCCTAATGAGCAAAGGCGTGGTGAAAAGAAAATGCCGATGGAGAGGCATACTTTTTTTCAATCATTGACTGATACTATATTAGCTAAGAAGGATTGTGACGGCTCTTCCAAGGGCGTCTGATATCCTCGCGTATAACAGTGAACTCGCCTGTTTCACGATCCTCTAAATAATGGTCTAGAGTGGCTTCGACCATTGGGAATGCAAGTTCATTCCAAGGAATGTCAGCCGCATCAAATAATGCCACCTCGGAGGACTCAGAGGTGGGCCCAAATATCGGCTTCTCGAGCTCCGCGCGATAAAAAACATAAACTTGATGGATCTGTGGGATATCATAAATAGCGTAAAGATTAGGGTTAACGACGTTAGCTAAGGATTCCTCGAAGCACTCTCGCATGGCCCCTTCAAGTGTGGACTCACCATTCTCTAGATACCCAGCGGGAAGTGTCCAATAGCCCACCCTAGGCTCAATAGAACGCTTACAAAGCAGGATTTGATCTTTGTAGATGGGTAAAATACCAGTTATAACACGAGGGTTCTGGTAATGAATAGTCTCACAAGACTCACATACATGGCGCAGACGATTGTCTCCTTCGGGTATTTTCTGGATGACTGCCTTACTGCAATTAGAACAAAAATTCATGAAACACTCAGTAATATAGTTTGACTGCGTATAATGCACAAATGCTTACCTCTATTGCAAACAAGTTAGTCAAATTTCCATTAAAAAGGTTGGAACCTAGACCCAATAAAGCTAAAACAACGGCTGCTGTTTTGGTTATTTTGCATGGTGATATTAATAATCCTCAAGTAGTCCTAACCCAAAGAGCATTGCACCTAAATAGTCATAGTGGGGAGGTGGCATTCCCTGGGGGCATGTGGGATAAAACAGATAGTGATCTGTTACAGACCGCGTTGCGTGAGGCTTATGAAGAAGTCGGGCTGGATTGCAACTCAGTCGAGCCCGTGGCGACCTTACCCACGGCATCACCAAAACGCCGCGATGTCCATGTAACTCCTTATGTAGTGATTGCGAAGGGTAAGTTGACTCTGACCCCGGAACCCGGTGAAATTGCGGCTATTTTTGATGTGCCTTTAAGGCTATTTATGGATATTACCCAGTATCAGTATTTTGATATGAAAATAGATAACTCTGACGGCGGAGCAGTAATACGCTTTCCCTTTATTCAGTATGAGAGCTACAAAATTTGGGGCTTCACCTTAAAAGTGATTACAGATATGCTTAACGACACCTTAGGCGCGTCTATTGATTTAGATTATCCGACCTTTGAAAAAGTGGATGAATTACGAAAGAGAGAAAAACAATGATTTATCGCATTGGTGAGGACACTCCAGACATTCATGAGTCAGCATTTGTAGCGGAAAGCGCCGATGTGATGGGCAAAGTTATTTTAAAAGAACAGTCCAGTGTATGGTTTAACGCTGTGATTAGGGGCGATTGCGATTATATCGAAGTAGGTAAACGCAGCAATATTCAGGATGGTGCAGTGTTGCATGCTGACCCCGGTCAACCGTTGAAAATTGGGGAAGATGTCACCGTCGGGCATCAGGCAATGGTGCACTGCAAAGAAATAGGAGACCGGACCCTCATTGGCATTCAGGCTGTTATTCTTGACGGAGCAGTGGTGGGTAGTGACTGTTTGATAGCGGCAAATGCCCTAGTTAAGGCGGGTGCTGTTATTCCCGACGGCTCTATGGTGGTTGGTTCGCCGGGTAAGATTATCCGCCAAACCGAAGAGAATATGCGGATACATATGCTTGCTGGAGCTCAAATATATGTGCAAAAAGCTGAGAAGATGGGCACTGATTTAATAAAGGTTGAGCGTTGATGTTAGAGCCACCTATCGTTTCTCCATGCGTGTCTATCTGCGCGCTTAACGATGATGATGTTTGTACAGGTTGCTTCAGAACAATTGAAGAGATTCGCGGGTGGAGCTATCTGGGCGCAGAACAAAAAAGGTATGTCTTGTTGTTGTGCAATGAACGCAGCGGTAAAAAATAACCGGTTTAGTCCTCAGGTATTTTTTTCTGACGCATGCGAGTTACCCTGATCTTTTTGATCATCGTGCCATTAATTTGTTCGGTTTCAAACCGATAACCCTCGACCAAAAAACTGACATTGCCATCAGGAATACTTTCTAATTGTTCCAAGGCTAAACCATTTAACGTTTTTGGCCCATCAGTGGGTAGAGTCCAGCCAGTGGCTTTGTTTATCTCTCGAACGGTGGCGGCACCATTAATTTCATAACTCCCATCGTTTTTAGCGACGACTTCCTCCACCTCATCGGCGGTATTAGTAGTGAAGTCTCCGACGATTTCCTCGAGAATATCTTCGAGGGTTACCAGACCCTGCACTTCGCCATATTCGTCTACGACTACAGCAAATCGATTCTTAGTTTGCCTGAAATTAAGTAGCTGCTTGGTCAGTGTCGTGCTTTCGGGAATAAAGTAGGCTTCCTCAGCAAAACGTTTAATAGTGCTATGGGTTACATTTTTTGATCGCAAAAGGTGATTAGCTTTTCGGCCATGGAAGATACCGATTATATTATTGATATCACCTTCATAGATGGGTTGCCGTGTGTATTCTGAATCAAGGATTGAAGTCATTAGATCATCGATACTTTCTTCTAGATCTAAGCCCTTTACTTCGTTACGAGGTATCATTATGTCTTCGACAGTAACATTTTCGAGGTCTAGGATTCCCCTTAGCATCTCTTGGTGGCTGGCTGACAGCTTATGGCCTGAGATGTCGACTAATGACTTGAGTTCCTCTGAGTCTAGTCCATCATCCCGATCCTTGTTTGGATCGAAGCCCAGTAGCGACACCATTCCATTAGTTAGAGTATTCACCATCCAGACAAGTGGGGAGAACAACTGTAGAAGAGGCTTAAGGATGTGACTCGCTTTAAAGGCAAACCATTCTGGGTTCTGCGCAGCAATAGTTTTTGGGGTGACCTCTGAGAAAACCAGCACTAAGATAGTCAAGGATGCCGTTGCCACCCATGGAGCTGCCGCTTTGCCAACGTAATGGATAGCTAGCATGTTAGCGATGATCGCAGCGAGAATATTTACTGAGTTATTGCCTATTAATATTAGGCCAATCAGTTTATCTGGTTTTGCCAGCAATTTTGCCGCTCTACGGGCACCTGCGCTTTTTTTCCTTTGGTGTCTAAGCCTATAGCGATTTAGAGACATCATCCCGGTTTCTGATCCGGAGAAAAAAGCCGATATAAGTAGCAGAATTATTAGTGCTGCCCACAAGGCTAGGGGGTATGAACCGTCCAAGTATTGGTATCCATTAACATTAGGGTCGGTTATGTTGAATTACTTTTTTAGTTTTGGCAACCAGCTTTTGATTTAGATTGGCCATTAAGCTCAAACTAATATGAACTCTAATACTATTTTGCTGCCGATATAGCCCATCAAAATTGCAATAAAACCGACCAAGCTCCAGCTGATAGCCTTATTTCCACGCCAGCCTCGATTATGACGACCCCATAACAAAACAGCGTATACACTCCATGCGATCAAGCTTAAGGTGACTTTATGGATAAGCTTTTGGTCAAATAGGTCTTCGTAGTATAGGAAACCACTGATAAGAGACAGGCTTAGAAAAATCTGCCCCGCCCAAATAAGATCAAATAAGAATTTTTCCATAGTTTGCAGCGGTGGAAACGCTCGCATAAGAAAATTTTGCTGCTTGTGCTTTAGTTGCCAGTTTTGATAGCCGGTGAGGATGGCTTGGAGGGCTGCGATAGCTAAAAAGCTATAGGCCAGTATGGATATTAATATGTGTCCTTGGATATAGGGCGACATAACCTCGGCCACCTTGGTACTTGGCGTAGACAGGGCTGCGACTAGGCTAATCGCAGAAATTGGAAATAAAAGCAGGTACATAGTGTGAAGAGCTTTCTTTTGGCCACTAATGAACACTACTAGGTTAATAACCAAGAAAGTTAATGTGACGATTTTCAATAAACTTAAATCTAGGCCATCAGCAACAAATAGTAAACGCGCGGCAGAGAAGCCATGCATTGCTATGGCTGCTGCGGCCATTACGTTCAACAGCGAGGGATTAAAATTTGGACTTTTGAGCAGTTGTCTCAGGAGATAGATAAATCCTCCTAAATAAATTGCTACTGCGGTAAAGCCACTGACGGATGCAAGCATAGTTAGAATTCGCGAAAAATGTTGCTAGAGTGTGGCATATTCGACGCATAGGGTGAAGGGCGATGGTTAATTATTGCTATAATATCCACCTAAGAAGAATCGTTAAGGAATATTTGCATGGCCATGTTTGAAAATTTAAGTGATCGTCTCGCTCAAAGTCTAAAAAAGATATCTGGTAAGGCTAGTCTTAGCGAAAAAAACATACAAGAAACTTTGCGTGAAGTGCGCATGGCTCTTTTAGAGGCAGACGTTGCGCTGCCGGTGGTCAAAGATTTTGTGGGCCACGTAAAGGATAGAGCCCTAGGGCAAGAAGTTAATAGTAGCCTTAACCCAGGGCAGCAATTTCTAAAAATTGTGCAAAATGAACTTGAAAGTGTGATGGGGGAGAGTAATGAGTCCCTTGATTTAGCCGCCCAACCACCAGCAGTGATCTTACTGGCTGGTTTACAGGGCGCGGGTAAAACAACATCGGTCGCAAAGTTGTCTCGCTACTTAAAAGAGAGAGAGAAGAAGAAAGTCATGGTGGTTTCTGCCGACGTCTATCGTCCTGCGGCGATCGAGCAGCTTAAAATGCTGGCCGCAGAGGTGAGTGCAGAGTTCTTTCCAAGCCAGCCAGATCAGAAACCGGTGGCTATCGTTAAGGCTGCTATCGCTGAGGCGAAAACTCAATTTGTTGATGTATTAATTGTTGATACTGCAGGTCGGTTGCATATCGATGGCGAGATGATGTCAGAGATTAAAGAGATCCACGAGGTTGCTAAGCCAGTGGAAACCCTGTTTGTGATTGATGCCATGATTGGACAGGATGCTGTTAATACAGCCAAGGCCTTTAATGAAGCGTTGCCGCTCACAGGTATTATCCTAACAAAAGTTGATGGTGATGCCCGCGGTGGTGCGGCGCTGTCTGTTAGGCATATTACCGGTAAGCCTATTAAGTTTCTTGGCGTCGGAGAAAAAACAGATGCTTTAGAGCCTTTTCACCCTGAGCGTATTGCATCGCGAATTCTGGGTATGGGCGATGTACTTTCGTTAATTGAAGATGTCGAACGAAAAGTTGATAAGAAAAAAGCCGAAAAACTTGCCGAGAAAGTGATAAAGGGTAAGCGATTTGATTTGGAAGACTTGCGTGATCAGCTGCAACAAATGAAAAACATGGGCGGTATGGCAGGGCTAATGGACAAACTGCCGGGCATGGGGAATATGGCGCAAATGGCGCAGCAGGCGAATGCGTCTAATCAGTTTGAGCGCATGGAATGCATTATTGACTCAATGACGCCTAAAGAGCGCAGTAACCCTGATATCCTCAATGGTTCTCGTAAGCGACGCATAACCATGGGCTCTGGGACTAGTATTCAGGATCTTAATCGACTGCTTAAGCAACATAAGCAGATGGGCAAGATGATGAAGAAAATGAAAGGTAAAGGCATGCAAAATATGATGCGCGGCATGAGCGGAATGATGGGGTCAGGAGAGGGTAATCCACCTGGAGGGTTCCCTCGATTTTGAGTGGCCTCGAAGAGGTTTCTTGAAGCTAAGTGGCTAGACAACTAAAGGTAAATTTTTACCTAAAACTAGTTTCATTTTAAACTCTTTTGACGTACCATACCGCGCCTTTCAGGAGAGTCTGTAGGTAAAAGATTCTCCCGTAAAAGCATCGAGATTGGCGATAATGCCACTCGAACACAGGATTTTAGTAAATGGTTACAATTAGATTGGCTCGTGGCGGCGCAAAAAAACGCCCCTTTTATCATATTACGGTTTCTGATTCACGAAAAGCTCGTGATGCTCGTTACATTGAGCGTATTGGCTTTTTTAACCCGATTGCCCGTGGTGCAGAGGAACGTTTACGCGTTGATCTGGAGCGGGCTAGTTACTGGCAGGGGCAAGGTGCTCAGGTTAGTGATCGCGTTTCAGCGCTTCTTAAAGAGGCCGCTAAACAAGCAGCTTAATAAGTGCAGGTGTCTCTATGACTAGCAGCAAAAAAGCGTCAGAAATGCTGGTTGTGGGTCGCATAACAACTGTTTTTGGTGTGCGAGGATGGGTGAAAATATTCTCATACACTGATCCGGTGGAAGCCTTATTAGATTATCAGCCCTGGTGGATTGATACTGATCAGGGGTTGCAGAAGTTAGATGTAGATGATTGGAAACGTCACGCTGATGGTCTTGTGGCGCATCTGAAAGATGTTGATGACCGTGATGTGGCCAAAGCATGGTGCAATCAGGACATCTTAATAGAGCAAGAGCTTCTACCTAGCTTAGACAGCGCAGAATTTTATTGGCACCAGTTAGTGGGACTGTCAGTTGTTAGCTACTTTGAAAATCAACAATACAGTCTCGGGGTAGTAAAGTCTCTTATGGAGACCGGTGCCAATGACGTGTTAATGGTGAAAGGGGATAGCGCTGCTATTGATCGCGAAGAACGAGCCATTCCCTATACCAAGCAGTTTGTGAGGGACGTGGACTTAGAGGCTAAAAGGATCAACGTAATCTGGGATCCGCAGTTTTAAGTCTATACCTTTAACAGAGGTAAGATTGATGAAAATTGCATTAATTACCCTGTTTCCAGAAATGTTTGAAGCGGTTACTGCTTATGGGATAAGCGGGCGTGCCGTCAAAAACGGGTTAATAGAGGTTGCTAGCTTTAACCCGAGAGATTTTACTGAGGACCGACATCAAACAGTTGATGATCGACCTTACGGTGGTGGCCCAGGCATGGTGATGCTGGTTGAGCCTCTGCGAAGGGCCATTGCAGAAGCTAAACAGTGGATGGATGGGGCGGCATCGGTGATTTATTTATCACCCCAAGGCAAGGTTTTAGACCAGCAGGCGGTCAATCAATTTGCTGAGCAGCAAAATTTGATTTTAATCGCCGGTAGGTATGAGGGCATAGACGAGCGTCTTTTTGAGCTTGAGATTGATGAGGAATGGTCTATTGGAGACTATGTTCTCAGTGGTGGAGAGTTACCAGCAATGGTTTTGTTGGATGCGCTGATTCGGAAAATCCCGGGAGCGCTTGGACATCAAGATTCGGCAGACCAAGATTCGTTTGCCCAGGGCTTGTTAGATTGCCCGCATTTTACCCGCCCTGAGTTTTACGAGGGGGAAAGAGTCCCGGAGGTTTTACTCTCAGGTGACCATGAAAAGATTAGACGTTGGAGACTGCAGCAATCGTTAGTGCGGACTCAACAAAGAAGACCCGAATTACTGGATCGCCTGGAGCTTACTAAAGAGCAACAGGCATTACTCAAGGAAGTGAGTGCTGCGCTGGCAGATGATGGCAAAGGATAATGTCCATCCTCTCTGTACAGAGCTCTAAATCAGGTGGTATACCACCAACCAATGAAAATTGAGGAGCAAGAAATGACTAACAAAACGTCCATTATCGCTGCGATTGAAAAAGAGCAGATGGGTAAAACAATTCCTGACTTTAGCCCCGGTGACACCGTGGTTGTTCAGGTGAAAGTGAAAGAGGGTGCGCGTGAACGTCTTCAGGCCTTTGAGGGTGTAGTTCTGGCTAAGCGTAATCGCCAGCTCAATTCAGCCTTCACTGTGCGTAAAATATCTAATGGTATTGGTGTGGAGCGTACTTTCCAAACCTATAGCCCCTTGGTAGACAGCATTGAAGTTAAACGCCGAGGAGCGGTTCGTAGAGCCAAGCTATACTACTTGCGTGAGCGTTCAGGTCGATCTGCACGTATTAAGGAAAAATTAGGTTAGACCCTGATGGTTTTCTAACAAAAAAGGCGACTGGTAAGGTCGCCTTTTTTGTATGTGAATATTTATGGAAAATACATACTGACCTCATGCTTATTGTATGAACGATACTATGCTTTATGAGCCCTATTCCTTAGCAAATTACCAACATACTCAACATAATTCCTTTTACTCGCAGACGGTTAAAGCATAGACTAACTGCAGATGGAGTGCGGTTAGGCTAACGTAATCTCCTATCGTTCATTTTCACCCTACGTTCGACTAAAAAATATGCGAAAAAAACCCAACAATCCCGATCCATTTGCTATGAGAGAGGCTGATAAATATGAAAAGCCTATTCCTAGTCGAGAATTTATCATTGAGTACCTCAGCGAAAGTGTTGGTCCACTGACCCATCAAGAAATTTGTTTGGCTTTGAATCTTAAAGATGAAGAGCAAGTTGAAGCAATGCGCCGGCGTTTGAGAGCAATGGAACGTGATGGCCAGGTGGCTAGAAACCGCCGAGATGGTTACGGAACCCTCGATAAGCTTAACTTGGTTAAGGGTAGAGTTATTGGACATCCAGAAGGGTATGGCTTTGTTAAGCCGACTCAGGGTGGTGGCGAAGATATTTATCTTTCTAGTACCCAGATGCGTCGCGTATTTGATGGCGATATTGTGTTGGTGAGAATCGCTGGTTGGGATCGACGTGGCCGCCCTGAGGGCAGTTTAGTCGACGTGGTAGAGAGAAACACCTTGCAGCTAGTAGGTCGCTACTTTAATGAAAGCGGCATTCATTTTGTGCGCGCGGATAACCCGCGAATAAGCCAAGACATCATGGTTCCTGCGGATAAGCTTAAGGGTGCTAAACCGGGTCAAATTGTTGTGGTTGACATTATAGAGCCGCCATCTCGTAAAAACCTACCTGTAGGGTCGATTAATGAGGTGCTCGGCGAGCACCTTGATCCCGGTCTCGAAGTGGAGATGTCAATCCGTAATTACGGCATACCCTATCAGTGGAACAACGAAGTTATTGCCCAAACAGCCAAAATTCCTGACCGGGTTACAGACACCAACGCTCGGGTCGATTTAAGAGCGACGCCACTAATAACCATTGATGGGGAAGATGCCCGAGATTTTGATGATGCTGTATTCTGTGAGCCACAGTCTGGTGGCGGCTGGAGATTAATGGTTGCCATCGCAGATGTATCTCATTATGTAAGTGTCGGGTCGGCGCTTGACTTAGAGGCGTCCGAACGGGGTAATTCAGTGTATTTCCCCAATCATGTCGTACCCATGTTGCCAGAGAAGCTATCCAATGGTCTATGTTCGCTCAATCCCGCGGAAGACCGATTGTGCATGGTGTGTGAGATGCAGATAAATGCCCAAGGCGATATTACGGGATACCAGTTTTCTGAAGCGGTCATGTATTCGCATGCGCGAATGACCTATACCCAGGTTGCACAGATTATTGCAGAGCAAGGAAGCACTGAAGATTCTGGTATTAGGAAACAGTTTGCATCTATTACCCCGCAGATAGATGCCTTACATGACTTATATCGAATTCTCCATGCACGCAGAGCCAAGCGCGGCGCCATAGATTTTGATTCCCAAGAAACTCGAATTTTATTCGATGGCCAACGAAAAATTAGCCAGATTATTCCGGTTGAACGCACTGCGGCCCATCGTCTAATCGAAGAATGTATGCTTTGTGCCAATGTATGCTCGGCAAAGTTTCTTGAAAAAGTCGATATCCCAGCCCTTTATAGGGTGCATGAGGGCCCCAGTGAAGATCGGCTGAAGTCAGTACGGGACTTCTTAGCTGAGTTAGGTATTGGTTTAGGGGGTGGAGAGGACCCGCAGCCAGAAGACTATCAACGAGTGCTTCGCTCGGCTAAAGGTCGTGATGATGCATCGGTTATTCAGTCGGTGTTATTGCGGTCTATGAGTCAGGCGGTTTACCAGCCTGACAATTTAGGTCACTTTGGTTTAGCGTTTGAGGCCTATACTCACTTTACTTCGCCGATTAGACGCTATGCTGATTTATTAGTACATAGAGCTATTCGCTATTTAATACGCAGTCCGAAAAAACGACCTAATGTTCACTGTGTTGCGGGAGCTAAGCCTCTAGATCAGGCGATTATCTACCCTTATGCCACTGAGCGGTTAGATCAGGTGGGAGAGCATCTGTCGGTCACTGAACGTCGCGCGGATGAGGCCACTAGGGACGTGGTTAATTGGCTTAAATGTGAATATTTAATGGAGAGGGTTGGCGAACAATATACCGGAGTTGTTAGCGCAGTAACCGGATTTGGTTTATTCGTGATGCTAGATGACCTTTATGTCGAGGGATTAATTCATGTGACAGGACTGCCGAAGGATTACTATCATCACGAGGCGGCGCATCACCGGATGGTTGGTGAGCGAACAGGACGGATATTCCGTCTGGGACAAAAGCTTAGTGTTCGATTAGTTCGGGTTAATTTAGAAGAGAGAAAGATCGACTTTGAATTAGTTGAAGTTGGAAGCGAGGGCGCTAAACCTCTAGGAAAACGAAAAAACACAAAAACCCCCAAAGTCTCTGCTAAGGCCAATGAACTGGCTGCCGAACATGGCAAAAAGAAAAAAGGACGGCGCAAGTCTTCAAATGAGCGCGGTAATCAGGCATCAGCTAAAAAGCCTAAATCCAAGATTAAAAAAACCAAGGCAGGCTCTTCTGAGAATATCTACGGTAAGAAAACTGTGAAAAATAAAAGCCCCAAAAAAGGCTGATTATTTCTTTTTCTTTATGGGCCGCAAGTGCTGAGGGAGTAAACGGCTGAGTACGTCGGCAATATAATCTAGAAATATTGTACCCATGTCATTTTGATAAAAATAGGGGTCACTGTTACCAATCGCTAAAATACCCAACTTGTGATCATGACCCACAACCACTGCGGCCGCAGAGGCTAAGGTATTTTGATGATCGCCGAATAGAAAGTTCATTTCAGAACTACCTAATTTACCGCAGAGCGCCCTAGGGGAGGATAAGATCGAAGCGACACCCTTATGGGCTTCATCCGAGCTTGAGATTTGAGCCATACTTTTAGGTACGTTCACTTCATCACCGAAAAGGGTCAGGCTATAGGCTTCAATACCATAATCTTTACTAAGACTGTCATATAAAGACTCGACTAATGAGCCGAGATTATTGGCGTCGAGTAAGCCCGACACTAAACGATTGGTTTTCTCAAACATGAGCTCGTTTTCCTGAGCAGTACTGTACAGGCTGTCCAGTTGCTCTTGCATATCACTGTTACGGTTGCGTAATACAGCTAGCTGTCGTTCGATGAGGGATATTGCACCCTCAGGCTTGTGTGGCACGATCATGGTTTCAAGGATATCTGGATTTTCATCAAAGAAAGTCGGATGATCTCGAAGGTAACCACGTACCTGCTTAACATTTATGTCGGTTGGTTTGTCGGTACTCATATTTTAATTCGCCCATGATAGCTAGTAACGGCCGGCCCGGTCATAATAAGGGGCAGGCCCTCTCCTGGCCAGTTTATCTGAAGATCACCACCGGTTAACGCAATACGTAAAGGAGAGTCTGCTAAGTCTTGTTGGATTGCAGCGACTGCTGCTGCGCAGGCGCCTGTGCCACAGGCGCGCGTCTCACCTGCCCCACGTTCATAAACACGAAGCTTTAAATGCTGACGATTCATGACTTGAGCAAACCCTACATTGACTTGCTTTGGAAACTGGGCATGACTTTGTAACTCTTGGCCAATCTTACTAACAGGCGCACTCTCAACATTATCTACAAAAAGAACCGCATGAGGATTACCCATGGAAATCGCAGAAATATCGAATTGCTCGTTATTAATATTAATAGCGTAGGTGGTCAATTTTGTGCTCTCGACGATGGGCACATCACTCGGCTCTAAAGCAGGGATACCCATATCAACTGAAACCAACTTATCTTTATTAATGGTTAGCGAGATAATGCGATTCATAGTTTTGACTTGAATCGTGTTTTTACCTGACAAATTACGATCCCTAATAAAGCGCGCCAAGCATCGAGCACCATTACCGCACTGTTCAACTTCTCCACCATCGCTATTAAATATTTTATAGTCGAAGTCTAGGGTCTTATCTGAAGGCGGCTCAACAACAAGCACCTGATCACAGCCAATACCTAAATGTCTGTCTGCAAGACGCCGGGCCATCGACGCTGTGACGCGCACATTTTGGGTGACAGCATCAATGACGACGAAGTCATTGCCGAGACCGTGCATCTTAGTGAACTTCATCAGCATAATATTCTCTTTTAGCAAATTGACGGTCAACTGGCCGGCAAAAGTTGCTCTCCTCTAACCAAGTCTTTCAGCGTTTCGCGCTGACGGATAAGGTGTACCTGTTCACCGTCAACCATAATTTCTGCTACCCGAGGACGACTATTATAGTTAGAACTCATGACAAAGCCGTAAGATCCGGCAGAAAAAAGACAGAGACAATCACCTTCACTAATCGATAATGGGCGATCTTTACCTAAAAAGTCACCGCTTTCACACACAGGACCTACTACGTCATAAATCTTTTCCTGCTGATCAGGGTGAGTTGAAATTGATTGGATATCCATCCAGGCTTGGTAGAGGGATGGACGCAACATATCATTCATCGCGGCATTAACAATGGCAAAATTTTTGTGATCATTAGACTTAAGGTATTGCACATGGGTAAGGAGAATCCCGGCATTTGCCGTTATTGAACGACCCGGTTCCAAGATGAGAGTTTCATCTCGTTGTGCCAATAGTGGAAGTAACTCAGTCATATAGTCGCCCACTGACAGAGTTTGCTCATCTTGATAGCGGACACCAAGACCACCACCAATGTCTATGTGCGCTAGCGGTATATCCTCCTCAGCCAACTGATCAACAAGAATTAACAACCGAACCATAGCATCAATAAATGGCTTCACTTCAGTTAACTGAGAACCGATATGGCAGTCGACACCTATTAGGTCGATATTGTCCATCTGAGCCGCACGTTCATAGACTCCCAATGCTAGATCTATATCAATGCCAAATTTATCTTCTTTTAATCCAGTAGAAATGTAGGGATGCGTCTTGGCATCCACGTCTGGATTAACGCGAATAGAAACAGGCGCATTAATCGATAGACGGGCGGCTGTGGCATTAAGCAGCACCAGTTCTGACTCCGATTCAACATTAAAGCAGTGAATGCCTGCTTCCAAAGCCCGGCTCATTTCGTCTGCGGTTTTCGCAAGGCCAGAAAATACGACTTTTTTCGGATCCCCACCAGCCATCAATACTCGCTCTAGCTCACCGATTGACACTATATCGAAACCGGCACCTAAGGCGGCAAGGGTTTGCAATACGGCAATATTTGAGTTCGATTTTACGGCGTAGCAAATCAAATTCGGGTAGTCACCTAGTGCTGCTGCGTAGGCATTGTAATTGAGTTCAATAGCTCTTTTGCTATATACATAGCAAGGGGTGCCGAATTGGTTAGCGATATCATTGAGGGCGATATTTTCCATAAAAAGATCGCCATTATTACGGCTAATAGTACTGTGCATAGTGACTCAGGATTCTGTTTGTTGGTTGTCTGATGTGTATGTTTCCAATGAATCTTCGGGAAGATACAGGTCACCGGTATTGCCACATCCACCAATAGATACCAGCATTAGCGTTAAAAATAGATATGCAGTGCGGGTGTAGTTCATTAAAAGCCCCTATTAAAGCGGTTAAGTATAACGGCACTGGCGGATTACACCCAAACAATTATACTGGCGATCTAACTTTTGGAACAAAAACAGACTGGATTGAGCACAATGAATGAAGCAGAATTTACTCAAATCGTTGATGACCTAATGTTTGACATTGAAGAAACTATCGATGAAAGCGGTGTTGATATTGATTATGAAAATAGTGGAGGCATGCTCACTCTAACTTGTGACCTGAACGGATCTCAGATTATCTTATCTAGACAACCTTCTATGGCGGAAATCTGGCTGGCAGCGCAATCTGGTGGATTTCACTTTAAGTTAAAGGAATTTAATAACGAAATAAAATGGCGCAACACTGTCAGTGGCGAGCTACTTTCAGCCATGCTTACTGATGTCTGTCAGGTGCAGTCATCTGAATCAATCCAGTTTGATTTCTAACTAGCGATCCGTTACTTTTTTAAGTGCTCTCAAGGCTGCAGCTTTAACTTGCTGTGGTGCGGTACCGCCAATATGGTCTCGCGCCGCAACAGATCCCTCCAGAGTTAGCACGTCGAAAACGTCATTTTCAATACACTCTGAGAAGACGCGTAACTCGTCAATTGTCATATCTGACAAATCTTTATTTTCGGCAATACCATAAGCGACAGACTTACCCACAATCTCATGAGCATCGCGAAAAGCAATGCCTTTGCCCACGAGATAATCAGCCAGGTCAGTAGCAGTGGAGAATCCGCGTTTTGCTGCCTCGTACATAGCGACTTTATTGGCTTGAATGGCAGGCACCATATCAGAAAATGCGCGCAGGCAGTCGCGAACAGTATCTACTGTATCGAATAAAGGTTCTTTGTCTTCTTGGTTGTCTTTGTTGTAAGCCAGAGGCTGTGACTTCATTAGCGTTAGCAGCGCTATCAGATGGCCGTTTACTCTACCGGTTTTACCGCGCACTAATTCAGGTACATCCGGGTTTTTCTTTTGCGGCATAATAGATGAGCCGGTGCAAAAACGGTCGGGTAGTTCAATAAATTGAAATTGCGCGGAGGTCCAAAGAATGAGCTCCTCTGACATGCGTGACATGTGGGTTAGCAGTATGCTGGCGAAAGCACAAAATTCGATGGCGAAGTCTCGGTCACTGACGGAGTCGAGTGAGTTTTCAGTGGCCTTATCAAAAGCGAGTTGTGCTGCAGTGTAGTCTCTATCAATAGGGTAGGTAGTACCAGCCAACGCAGCAGCACCCAATGGGCACTGATTGAGTCGTTTACGACAATCCTGCAGACGCCCAAAATCACGTTCCAGCATTTCGTTCCAGGCTAAGACGTGGTGGCCAAACGTGACAGGCTGAGCAGTTTGTAAGTGAGTAAACCCGGGCATAATGGTGTCACTTTCAGTTGAGGCAAGCTCAATCATGCCCTTTTGCAAGGCACTTAAAAGAACGTAAATTCCGTCAATTTCATCTCTCAACCAAAGACGTATATCGGTCGCTACTTGATCATTTCTAGACCGGCCGGTATGGAGTTTCTTGCCAACGCTGCCGATTCTCGCGGTCAGTGCCGCTTCAATGTTCATATGTACATCTTCAAGAGTGATTGACCAGTCAAAGTTGCCGCTTTCAATATCTTTTGCAATAGCTTGAAGTCCGCTGATGATCTCACTTGCCTCGGTGATGGTTAGCACCTCAACCTCAGCTAGCATAGACGCATGAGCAATGGACCCTTGAATATCATGACGATAAAGACGCTGATCGAAATTTACCGAAGCAGTAAAGCGTGCCACAAAATCGTCCACAGGTTCGTTAAACCGACCGCCCCATGCTTGGTTGGTTTTTGCGCTATCAGGTTTATCTGGCGAACCGTTTTTTGATTTACTCATAACTACTATTGCCTAGTTGTAAACTGTAAGGACACAATTATAGCCAAACATTGGACTAATAAGTTAAAACTTGGGTTATCCATATGAAAATTGGCTTAGCCAGAGGTTAAGTGGATTCTGATAATCTAATTTCTATTGATCTCTGACAAAAGCTGATAAATCGTCGATAATAACGGCTACTTGATTTATGTAGGCCATTTAAGTGACAGGTATCCTTCGAATAGCAACGCGAAAAAGCCCTCTGGCCCTCTGGCAGGCGGAGTTTGTTAAGAGCGAATTGCAGAGACATCATCCTGGCCTTCAGATTGAGTTGGTGGCAATAACGACGCGCGGAGATAAGTTGCTCGATACGCCGTTGGCCAAAGTCGGAGGAAAAGGTCTGTTCGTTAAAGAATTAGAAATAGCCATGCTCGAGGATATTGCGGATATTGCGGTGCATTCAATGAAAGATGTGCCTATGGAGTTTCCTCAAGGTCTGGGATTGGAGGTCATCTGCGAGCGGGAAGACCCATCCGATGCCTTCGTTTCTAATGGCTTCGATAGTTTGGCGCAGATGCCTAGTAATAGTATTATTGGCACCTCTAGCCTGCGCCGCCAATGTCAGGTTCGCTCTGCATTTCCTCATCTCCAGGTGAGAGAATTACGTGGCAATGTTAATACTAGGTTGGCTAAATTGGATGCAGGGGAGTACGACGCGATTATTTTGGCTAGTGCTGGTCTCATACGTCTCAATATGGGTCATCGAATTACTCAAAAAATAGCCTCTAGTATTTCTCTTCCCGCTGGAGGTCAAGGCGCGGTGGGTATTGAGTGCCGTAGTGATGATAGCCGGACCCAGAGATTGTTAGCCCCGTTAAACCATATCGATTCTGCGATCTGCGTATTAGCAGAACGAGCCACTAATCGACACTTACAGGGAGGTTGTCAGGTTCCTATAGCTTGTTTTGCTGAACTTGATCATGATCTTACAACCCTCAGTTTGAGAGGTTTAGTGGGTAGTGTCAGCGGCAGCCATATTTTGCGAGCACAGGCTCAAGGACATAGAGATAATCCCGAAGAGCTTGGTATCCAAGTTGCAGAAGATTTGCTGTCTCAGGGGGCAGGGAAAATATTGGCCGAGGTCTATGAAAGCTAGCCGCTTGTTTAATAAGCGAGTTCTAGTGGTGCGGCCTCTCCGACAGCAGGACGACTTTTTGCTCCTGCTTGAGGAGGGTTCAGCAAGTGTCATTCATACTCCAATTATGACTATAGAGCCGATGATTGACTGCCAGAAAGTTAAACAACAGATACTAGCTTTTGATCAATTTGATATAGCTATTTTTATTAGCGTTAATGCCGCGAAGATAGGAATAACATGGTTGGATCAGTATTGGCCAATGCTACCAACAGGTATGAAATATTTTGCACTTGGCGGACAAACTGCCCAGGTGGTTGGTGACTATACTCATTCTGCAAACTACCCTAGAAGCCAGATCACTAGTGAGGGCTTGCTGGCTTTATCTGAGCTGCAAAATTTGGATAATAAGTCCGTGATTATTTTTCGTGGAGGACAGGGGCGTGAAACTCTTAAGCAGGCTTTGCATTCTCGAGGTGCTACGGTAGAGTATTGTGATCTATACCGACGGGTTGTTGATCAAAAACAGGTTGAAGTGACACGTCAGCAACTAACAGAAGTAGATTGTTTGGTAGTCCACAGCGCAGAGTTACTCGAGGCTATAGGGCCCATTGGCGGGCTTAGTGGGGTTGAAAAGGTTAGGGATTTACCTGTTGTGGTACCAAGTGATCGTGTGGCTGAGATAGCAAAGAGTCTAGGTTATAGTTCTATCACAGTGGCAGATAGCGCGATGCCAGAATCAATGTATGGTGCTTTGCAAAAAGTATTTTAAACTATCTGTATTAAATACAGAGTAGTGCGTATTTTAAGATACGCTTTGGTGACGTTTGGAAGGGGTAAAGGGTGACAGAAACAACTAAGCAATCTAAGGCAAGTGATAAGCCAGAGCCTAAATCCAAAATTAAGGCAGACGATAAACCCGTGAAGACGCCCAAAACTGGAACCGTTGCGCCCATTAAAATAAACCAAGGTTTTCCATTACTAAAATGGGCCGCAGCAGTAGTGTTGTTGTCTATTTTGGTTGGTGCCGGATGGCTCGGTTGGAGTGAATGGCAGCAACAACAATCGCAACAGCAAGAATCTGCGCGTCTGGGTATCGACTTTAATGATCACCTAGAGCAGTCAAACCACTACTTCACCGATAGCGATTCCCTTTTAGACATTCAGTCAGATTATATCAAAGCACTGTCCAAGCGACTGGATGATCTGCAAATACAGGTTAATGGCCAGGGCGCACGACTTGCTGAGTTAGGTTCCACGACACGCAGCGACTGGTATTTGGCCGAAGCTGCATACTTGGCGCGCCTAGCCAACCAGCGATTACAAACAGAACGAAGCACCAAGAATCCTCTGGCACTGCTTGCTCAGGTGGACGAGCTGTTAAGTAACCTAGAGCAGTCAGATTTACTATCAGCACGGGCTGCTGTTGCTGAAGATATGATGGCGCTTAGATTAGCAGGTGCAGTCGATGTGGAGGGTATTGTGCTAGAGATTAATGCCTTGGCTAATCAGATTAGCCAGCTTGATTTACTTGATTTAGTTATTCCAGCAGAGACTTCAGGAGTCGATGGAGCAGAATTGCTGGGGGTTTACCCAGACGCAGCTTCCGCCGATAAAAATTCATCGTGGATGTCATTGCTTGACGACTTTATAGAAGGCTTCAGCGGCCTAGTTAAGGTGACAGACAGAGATATTCCGATTCAGTCAATACTATCATCTTCTGAAGAATCTATCGTGCGCAGTAACCTACGGTTATTGTTACAGCAGGCTGCTAACGCTGCGCTTCGAGAAGAGTCAGCGGTGTACGCCATTAGCCTACAAAATGCTCAGCAATGGATGGATACTTATTTCCAACTTAATGCCGGATCAAAAGAATTACAAGGACGCATAATCAAGCTTAGCAACTTAAATGTTGTGCAGCAGTTGCCTAGTATTGATCGGTCAACGAATGCTCTGGAAAGTTTAATCATTACGAGGCAAAACCGCTTATTAGACAGCGCCGATGATCAGACAGTGTTAAAGGATGAGGGAAGTCAGCCGTGAGAAGGTTATTGGTTGCCCTGATTGTGGCCTTGCTGCTTGGTGCAGCGAGTATCTGGGTGATGCAAAGCGATAGCGGTTATATTTTACTGAGTTTTAATAACACTACTATTGAGATGACCATTTGGGTTGGTATTTTGCTCTATCTAGCGGTGACAGCTCTAGGCGCTTGGTTGTTGTTACTGTTTAAGTGGCTTAGTGACGCTGGAGGTTTACGTCAATGGTGGGTGTTGAGGCGTAGTAAGCAGCATGGAAACAAAACAGCTCAAGGATTGATTCTGTTTGCTGATCATGACTGGAAGCAAGCCTCAGAAATGCTGTTATCTGGAGCGGGCAGATCTTCGATGCCTGACGTTAACTTGCTGTTTGCGGCCCGAGCAGCAGCAGAAAATAATCAAATTGATCAGGCTCGTATATTACTAGAACAACTTAAGGTGAGTCATCCAAAGGCTAAAGCACTTGCCGATAAGACTTTGGCTGAAATGCTTATTCTGAATGAACAGCTCGAAGAAGCGGTTCAGTTATTACAGCCCATTGCAGCTAGAAAACCAGGGGATCGCGGTGTTCTCCGCTTGCTTTCTGACACCTATTATTTAATGGGGGACTGGTCCTCCCTGCAAAAGCTTCTGCATGATTTAAATTATTATAAGGCCATAAATCCCTCTAATATGAAGGCTTTGGAGCAGGATGTGTACGCTAATTTATTATCTAATTTCACCCCAAATCCTGACTTTACTCTTCAGGAGAAAAAAGACCAGGCGGGGGATCTTTGGGAGCTTATACCCAAACGATTACGTAATGATGCGGAGTTAATTTGTGGTTATTTTGATGCTTTGCAGCAAGTGAATGACACCGATAGAGTGCAGTTACTTATGGTCAAAACGATTAACAAACATTGGCATCCTGAGCTAGTTGAACGGTTTGGGCAGCTGGAGACCTCTGCGCCAGAGAAACAGTTGTTAGCGGCAGAAAAGTGGCTATTGGATCATCCTGAAGACGCCGTTTTGTTAGTTGCTCTAGGGAGTATTTGTTGCCAACTACGATTTTGGGGGAAAGCCCGAGATTATTTTTCGGTTGCTCTCAGGCTACAACCAAATGCTGCCACCTATTTAAGATTAGCTGATGTCTTTGCGGAAATGGGCGATCAGGCTGAAAGTAATCTTATGTATAGACACGGATTGCGGGTTAGTGTGGGTGTCCAGGCAAAGTAATACCCTTAGGCTTGTGGCGACGAAATCAGATCGCGTCGCCACAAAATTGACCTAAGCTCAATTAGTAATCGGGAATCCTCGATCACGCATCAGGGGTTTGATATCTGCATCGCGGCCGCGAAACGATCGATAGGCTTCGCTTGGGTCAACAGAATTCCTGGGTGTAAAGAGATGCTGGACTAGGTTAGCTGCGACGTCTGGGTCGTAAAATCCTCCAGGGGCTTCGGCAAAGGCTTCTGCAGCATCCGAGGTGAGTACATCCGCCCACATATAGCCATAATAGCCAGCTGAGTAACCTTCTCCGGAAAATACGTGACCAAAATGTGGACTGCGGTGACGCATAACCAATTCTTTGGGCATGTTTAATTCAGCTAACGTTTTACGTTCAAACAAATCAGGGTCTATGCCAGTTGGGTCAGTGGTATGAAACTTTAAATCCATAATTGCGCTGGCCAGATATTCGGTTGTTGCAAACCCTTGGTTAAAGGTCGCGGCCGCTTTAACTTTTTCCACTAGGGCTTTTGGGATGGCCTCACCAGTTTGGTGATGAACGAGATAGTTGTTTATCACTTCGTCAGTCATCAACCATCTTTCGAGCAACTGAGATTGAAACTCAGTGTAGTCACGGACGCCGCCATTTTGACTGGGATACTCAACGCTGGAAGATAGGGAGTGAAGTGCATGGCCAAATTCGTGAAAGAAAGTGGTGGCATCATCCCACGAAATCAGAACAGGTTGACCGACCGGAGCCTTAACAAAATTAGAATTATTTGAGCTTAGAACGGTTTTATTGCCCTCAAAGGTCGTGTGGCTGCGATAGGAGGTGGCCCAGGCGCCAGAACGTTTACCTTTGCGCGCAAAAGGATCCAGATACCATAACCCAACATGGCTTCCGCTGGTCTTATCGGTTACCTCCCACACTTTCACATCGGGATGAAATACAGGAACACTACTTTCTGCGACGGGCGTGAAGGTAAAATTAAATAGTTCGCCGGCGACAAAAAACATTGCCTGATTGAGTTTATCTAGCTGCAGATACTGTTTAACTTCGTCTGAGTCCAGATCATAACGATCTTTTCTAACCTTCTCGGCATAGTAGCGATAATCCCATGGTTCGATTTTTATACCGGCATTCTCGGCGTCGGCAATAGCTTGCATGTCAGCGACTTCTTCGGCCACTCGAGCAATCGCGGAAGGCCATACGGCGGCTAAAAGCGCCATGGCGTTTTCAGGGTTTTTAGCCATCCTATCTTCCAACCGCCACTGAGCATAGTTGTCATAGCCTAATAGTCCAACACGTTCGTGTCGCAAATTTAAGATTTCTGCAATAATTTCATTGTTGTCATATTGGTCGTCATTGTCACCACGACTATAGTAGTTACTCCAGACTTGCTGACGCAGTGAACGTTGCTCGGAAAAGGTTAGGAAAGGCGCCATTGATGATCGAGTGTTGGTGATAGCATACATCTCGGGTTTGCCTAATTCTTTCGCAGCGGCAGCGGCAGCATTTACCAGAGAAGCGGGTAACCCACCAAGTTGGGATTCACTAACAAAGACCACATAGTTTTCTTCATCAATCAGCACATTGTTGCCAAATTGAGTATGAAGTGCCGCTAGACGTTGGTTAATTTCTGTATAGCGCTTTTTATCTATTATGGAAAGCGTGGCCCCATTGCGAGAAAAACCAAGATAAGTAAGCTTAACTAGACGCTTCTGATCTGCTCTAAGTTTGCTTGAATCTAAGTTTTCGTAAACTACTTTAACTCGCTCGAAAAGAGCTTGGTTTTGACTAATTTTCGAAAAGAAGGCGCTCATTATGGGAGCCATTTCCTGTTCAATGTCCCGAAACTCAGGGGAAGATAAGTTCGATGACCATATTCCGTAATAGGTAAAAACCCTATCGAGAACTTTGCCTGTACGCTCAAGAGCGACTATTGTATTGTCGAAATTTGGGGCAGCTGATTGAGCAGCAATATTTTCTATCTCTATTAAATTTAAGGCCATTGCTTGGTTCAAAGCCGGTTTCAAGTCTCCTAGTGACATTTGATCAAAGCTTGGGACGCCATTATGGAGGCCACTCCACGCCTTTATTAGAGAGTTGTCTGTATTTTGAGATATACCTTTAGAGTCTACTGATGGATCTTCTGTGCAGCCAGCGCAGAACAAAATGCCGGCTAATAAAATCACTCCAGTAGTTGATTGAATTTTTAAATTTAACATAATTCCGTTCTCAATTTTTTTGGTTAATACGTTTAAATATACGCTCACCAATCTACATTAGGTCAGCGGCTTAGTTAACTACCCTATTTGGTTAGAGGCGTTTCTTTTTTAGGTCGCGAATTAAGAACCTTGCAGGATGCATTCCTTGAATCAGCTCTCTTTCCAAAGAAGGTATTTGCTGGCTTATTTGAGAGGCCAAAAGCTCAGCGGTAAAAGGGGCATAGCTAAGTCCTCTAGAACCCATACCGCAGTTAATGTATAAGTTGGGCAAATAAGTACCCTTTATCATCGAGTTTTCTCGTGCGTCGCGCCGCAAAAAACCAAAGTCTTCAATCATTGATGAAAAATCAGGTACTGCCCCAACGATGGGTAAGTAATCTTTAGTGGTACAGCGAAAGTTCGCTCTACCTTGCATATTTGTGACATTAAGGTTTTCTAACGCATCGTCAAGCCCCGAGTCTGTATGCCGCATTTGTGCTATATTCATCTCATGATCTTCAGCGCGTAAATCAGTTGAAAAAATCCCTTTATTATAAGTCGCTCCGCAGCTGTGATAGTTATCTAGGGCAGGGGTAATATAGCCATCACCACAGATTATGGTTTTTAAAGACTTTGTTTTAGCCCCAGCAGGCAACTTGCTAATTTGGCCTCTGAGTTGAGTAACTGGTAGTGCTTTAGTTTGCTCAAACTTCTCACAGCCATATGCTGTAGCTACTACCAAAATATCAGTCCTATGAGCTAGCTTTCCTGAGGTATCAAACAGATGCCATCTATTGTCAGACAGCTGGTGTTCAAAATGGTCAATATCAGCATTAATCAATGGTATTTTGTAATCCTCGAGAAGCTGCTGACAAATTATCGCAGGCGGCAACCAGCCTAATTGCGGGAAAAACAAACCTATCGAGGACTCTAGCGAAATACCACTGTGATAGCAGAGTTGATCATTTTTCAAAAGTTGAACAAAATCTTCACAATCTGAAAAACGATGACTAATTTGTATAAAGTCTTCAGCAATTTTAGGATTTTCAGGTAGAGAGATAACCCCGCACTGCTGTCCTAGGCCACGCTTCCAAAACGGCGCATAGTAGCGGCTTGCAAACATTAGCGCGCGAAGATTAATGCGCGGCAGAACATCATCTCGGAGCGATAGCTTTGGGTAGACAATCGCCTGACTATTGCCCGAACCACCTTGACCGGCCAAAGTGTGCCGATCTAATATCTTTACCTTAAAACCTCGTTTAGTTAAGGCCACAGCAGTGGTGCAGCCTGCGATGCCTGCGCCAATGATGGTGACTTCCTGATCTCTGGCTGAGGGTGGGCGAACTAACTTATCTAGATGCCACTGGATTGCACCGGATGTATTATTAAGCTTAAACGGCTGAGATTGTTCACTGACAAATAACGCTTTTAATGTTGATTTTTGTAGATCATTAACTTCAATTGGCTGAACTAAAAATCCAGCCGACTGGAGGTTATCGGATATTGTTGAGATTGTTTTGTTATCAATGTTACCCGTCAGTGCAGTGGTATTTTTATCAGATAGAGAGGCGATAGTCGTCATCAACTGAGGACTCCACATAGCTGGGTTATTAGCGGGTTCGAAGCCATCTAAAAACCAGAGGTCTACTGGGTGCCTGTTGTAATAAGCTTGCTCTTGGTTGGCGCTTTGGCTAATTGAGCTAAACATCTCATTAGCATCACCAAACATAAGATGCAGTCTTATCCGACCCTGAAATAATTCGAGGCTATGAATGCCGGCCACTGGTACTGGGTAATTTTCGATTAACTCGCTGGATAAAGTATACGCATGAGGGCGCAGAGATAATATTTTTGCTAACTCGACTTTGTTAATCGGAAATAGTTCAGCAGAAAAAAACTCGAGTACGCTACTTTGGGGAGCGACATCTAGCCATAAATCAGAGCAAGAAAGAAAGTTGAGCCCTGCGCCAAAGCCAGTTTCAGCGATAGTGAATGAGGGGCAGTCTTGGTTTAGGCTTTGCCAAACTTGCTTTAAATCACTTTTCTGGAGAAATTCAGACTCATGTGAACCTGCCTCGTCAGAGGGTGAAATGTAAAATTCTTGGAAGAGAGGGCAGTAGGGCAACCCTTGTCGCCACTCGATGTCGGCAGTAATAATAGACACTATTTAAGACCAAACTCATGCATTATCTGTTGACACCATTGGCTTATGTAGCTATCACTGAGTTCCAGCTGATTCTCATCGTCTAGCGGTAGCCCAACGAAATATTTTTCGTCAGCTGTCAGGGCTTTTGATTCCTCAAAACGAAACCCCTCATTGGGCCATGATCCTACTGTACTGGCGCCTTGAGCAATTACTTTTGCCCATAAAAATCCTAACGCGTCCTGGAACCATTTGGGATAACCTATTTGATCCCCAAGTCCATAAAGAGCGACAGATATACCACTGAGATCAATCTTGTCGAGATCATCCCAGATTTCTTCCCAGTCTTCTTGCAGTTCACCAAAGTCCCATGTGGGAATACCCAGAATTAAATATTGGTATTCAGTCATGCGTTGGATCGAGTCTAATGAAATATCATGGATACTGACTACATCTGAACCATAACTTTGATTTATGGCGTCGCGAATTTTTTCTCCCGCCATCTCGGTATAACAAGTTGTGCTTCCGTAAAATAAACCAATTTTTATTGTCATCTGTAGTCTGTCTCGCGGTGCATATCGGTAGGGTTTTGGTTAATTAATTTACTGTTGAATGGCGTAGTACGTTGTCTATGATACTAGTAGTTTAATGATTAGAAAATTATTAAATCAATTGCAGTTTAATTGCTGCCATCGAACCCTAGCTGCCTCCATGCTTCATAGGTCACAATGGCCACGGTGTTGGATAAATTTAGACTTCGACTCGAAGAGTACATAGGCAAACGTAGTACATTATTTATTCCTACCGAGGCCCTTATGTCATCTGGGATGCCTCTTGTTTCGGGGCCGAATAGCAGAGTGTCATTTGGCTGGTAAGCTACAGACGAATAGTTAACAGTTCCTTTTGTGCTTAAAGCGTAAATATTTTTGGGATTTACTGTGCTTAGGTATGATGGCCAATCAGGATGAATCTGAAGGGTTTGAAACTCACGATAATCTAGCCCGGCCCGTCGCAAACGTTTATCATCTACCTCAAACCCCAAGGGCTCGATAAGATGCAGGCGAAAACCCGTGTTCGCACAGAGACGAATAATATTACCCGTATTAGGTGGAATTTCAGGTTGATAGAGAACGATATCAAGCATGGTGGCTCTTTTGGATAATAGAATTGTCCTTGAGTGCGATTTTACATTAATTAGGGAGCGCGGTGAGGTTATTAAATATGTTGGCCATTAAAGTTGTAGCTAACAGTTTTCCTGTTTAAACCATAAGATCGTCCGATAAGTTCTCGAGCAGGCTAGCTAAGTCTCTGCTAAAGGTTTTTGTCGGCCGCCTTAAACGTTGTAGCTGTCAAAATGAAGCCTTTCTAATACTTAGTGGAGTTGTTTGTTATGGCACTATTAACCGGCACTGTTATAGTGATCATAGTAGGGATGGAAACTAGAATAAAACATTTAAAAGGAGTGGTTTGATGAGCCTAATAATAGAGATTTTAAGAGCATATAAACGTAGTGGATTGCAGTCAAAGGTCAGGTTATTTTTAAAGACCATAGTATTGACTTTTATGTTAGTGAGCCCAATGACAGCTTATGCAGAGCGAGATGCCTCGCGAGACCAGTTTCGTCACCCTACCGAAACATTGAATTTCTTTGGTATTACATCAGAGATGAGTGTGGTTGAAATTTCACCGGGAGGAGGGTGGTATACAGAGATTTTGGCCGAGTACTTAACCGGTACACTTTTTGCTGCTCACTACGACCCCAATGCAGAGCGCGCTTATTACCGCAATTCTCAAAGTAAGTTTGCCGCGAAAATTGCAAAAAACTCGGTACTCTATGGCAATGTCAAAATGCGGATTTTCGATGCGACTAACCAAATTTTAAACACCGGGGACAGTAGTGCGGATGCGGTGGTTACTTTTAGAAATGTCCATAATTGGCTAGGTACTGCTAGCGAAGCTACATCATTTGCTTTATTTTTCAAAACATTAAAACCTGGCGGTATTTTAGGTGTTGTAGAACATCGTGCGCCTGCGGGGACTGATAGAAAGACAATGCAAAAAAGCGGTTATATGACCCAAGATTTTGTTGTCGAGTTAGGTCGCCGGGCGGGCTTTATATTTGAGCAGTCTTCGGAAATTAATGCTAATCCCAAGGATACAGCAGATCATTTAGAAGGTGTCTGGACTCTACCGCCCAGTCTTGCATTAGGGGAGCAAGATCGTGAGAAGTATTTGACGATTGGTGAGAGTGACCGTATGACTCTAAGATTTAGGAAACCCAAAGAATGATTGAAATACCGCCTGAACGCCTTCCAGAGGGCACTCTTACATCTGTGATTGAAGAGTATATTCTTCGTGAGGGTACCGATTATGGTAATCAGGAGGTTAACCTTGAAAATAAAATTAGTCAGGTTCGTCGCCAGCTAAATGGCGGTGATATTGTGATTACTTTTGACCCTGTCACCGAAAACTGCACTCTTTTAACTCGACATCAACTTAACCGCTACCAGCAACAGCAGTTAGCTGCCGAACAGGACCAAGGCTAGTGACAAAAATGCAGTTATTAAGGTCTGACCTGGTTGTTGGGCCAATAATGGATGAGCTCCAGAAGGCACCACAGATCTTGGTGGGGTTTAGTGGTGGGTTGGATTCAACGGTATTATTAGAACTTCTGACAGAAACTATTCCTGTTGAGCGTCTTTGTGCGGTCCATATTAATCATGGTTTGTCACCTAAGGCCAATACATGGCAGGCCCATGTCGAAGATTTCTGTAATAGTCGGAATATTGCCCTTCATAGCGAGGCGGTAAGGGTTGTTGCCAGTGGAAAAGGTTTGGAGGACGCGGCTCGTCAGAGTAGATATCAAGTTTTTGAGAACTTGTTAAATCCGGACGGCATTTTACTTCTTGGGCACCATAGCGATGATCAGGCCGAAACCCTGTTATATAGACTTATGCGAGGTTCAGGGGCCAAAGGTATGTCCGGCATGCCTGTGACTAGAAAAGTTGGGCAAGGGCGCTTAATTCGCCCTTTATTGAATTGGCCTAAATCATCACTAATCACTTATGCCCATAACAAAAATCTTGAATGGGTTGAAGATGAGAGCAATGACGTCGATGCTTTTGAGCGCAACTATTTGCGTAATCAACTGATTCCAGTGCTTGCGCATCAATGGCCAGATTATCGACAGCGCCTCCGTGCCGTGGCAGAGTTAAGTGCTGAAAGTCACGAGTTAGCAGAAGCTATTGCCATTGAAACTCTCGCAACGCTTCAGCCAGCAGAGGAAAGAGCGGGTTGGTCCTTATCTATTCCGTTATTTGATAATCTTACGCCACTCAAACAAAAGAACATATTACGTTATTGGCCGCAGCTTAAAGGGCTTGATTCCCCTGGAGCTAAAGTTATTAATGAGGTGCTGGTAGCATTGATACACGCTCGGCAGGACAGTGTGCCTAAGGTATCTTTAGGTAATGGCCAATATCGTCGGTTTCGAGATCGGTTATATTTACTCAACGTTTCGAATGAGATTGATTCCCCTGTCAGCCAACAAAAAGATTTAATTTGGAAAGTCGACAATCCAGTTAGTTTGTCAGACGGCAGTCATTTAGCTGCTGAGCAAACTGTTGGCGATGGTCTCCGAGCAGAGCTGGTAGTAACGCTAACTGTTACCACTAGGAAAGGCGGCGAACGCTGCAAACCGGCGGGTAGAGGGCACTCCAATAGTCTTAAAAAATTGCTACAAGAATTTAACGTAGAACCCTGGTGGCGTGATCGAACACCTCTATTTTTTATTGATAAGCAGCTTGTTGCTGTAGGTAATTTTTGGGTCTGCGACGGATGGCAGGCGAAGCCAAGTGAGAAGAGTATTAAAATCCATTGGCATGCCAACTCTTTGTAGAATACCAATTACCTTTCTGTTAATCTATTACACCATCTTAACTTGGATGGGCATCGGCCAATTTCGCGGCCAATCGACCTCGTAAGATATCTTTCTAGACTAACTCTAATGTTCGTAGGGGTACTATGACACGTTTTATTTTTGTTACCGGCGGTGTTGTTTCCTCCCTGGGAAAGGGTATTGCAGCAGCTTCCTTGGGTGCAGTGCTTGAAGCGAGAGGCTTGGATGTAACAATGCTCAAGCTCGATCCTTATCTAAATGTTGATCCAGGTACGATGAGCCCTCATCAGCATGGTGAGGTCTATGTGACTGAAGACGGTGCAGAAACAGACCTTGATCTAGGGCATTATGAGCGATTTTTGGGTGCTAAGATGACCCAAAATAATAATTTCACGACTGGACAGGTCTACGAAACTATTTTACGTCGAGAACGTCGGGGCGATTTTCTCGGCGGGACCGTTCAGGTTATTCCTCACGTTACCGATGAAATAAAACGTCGTATAGTCGCTGGCGCGGGTGACCATGAAATTGCTGTTGTTGAAATAGGTGGAACTGTAGGAGATATAGAATCTCAGCCGTTTTTAGAGGCAGTGCGTCAGATGCGAGGTGAGTTAGGCTATCAGAACTCTTTGTTAATACACCTGACTTTGGTGCCCTATATAGCAACGGCAGGAGAGACTAAAACTAAGCCAACTCAACACTCGGTCAAAGAGATGCGTTCTCTTGGGCTGCAACCAGATGTTTTGTTGTGTCGATCTGAAGTTGCTCTTGAAGAGGAACAGCGTAAAAAGATATCTTTATTTACGAATGTTGAAGAGCGCGCGGTGATTCCGGTCATGGATGCGTCGACTGTCTACAAAATTCCTAGAATGCTCCATGAATGGGGTCTTGATCAGTTTGTACTGGATCGTTTTAATATTACAAAACCAGCTGCAAATTTACAGCAGTGGGATCAGGTTGTTAAAAATCAAATACATGCTGAGGGCGAAGTTACTATCGCTATGGTTGGCAAGTACATGGATTTACTAGATGCCTACAAGTCTCTTACTGAGGCTCTAGTGCATGGTGGAATTCACAATAAAACTAAAGTTAAGATTCGTTATATTGATTCTGAAAAGCTTAACGAAAATCATGAATTACTTGAAGGCGTGGATGCTATTTTGGTGCCGGGTGGATTTGGCACTAGAGGCATAGAGGGTAAAATTCATGCGGTCAAAATAGCTCGTGAGAACAACATTCCCTATTTAGGTATTTGTCTAGGAATGCAAGTCGCGGTTATCGAATATGCCAGAAATGTTTGCGGGCTAGACAACGCTAATAGTACTGAATTTGAACCAGATACTAAATATCCAGTGGTCGGTTTAATTGAAGAGTGGGTTGACGAAGAGGGTAATCTTGAGCAGCGCAATGAAGATTCAGATCTTGGTGGCACAATGCGTTTGGGCGCACAAGTTTGTCACCTATTGCCAAATTCAAATGCTCTCTCCATGTATGGCAGTGAGCAGATTAAGGAACGTCATCGTCATCGTTTCGAAGTTAACAATAATTATCTGCCACAGCTAAAAGAAGCCGGTCTTGTGGTTGGAGGACTATCCTTTGACAAGACTCTAGTGGAAACAATCGAGTTACCAGAACATCGATGGTTTTTCGCTAGTCAGTTTCACCCAGAGTTCACCTCAACTCCTCGAGATGGCCATCCGCTCTTTAAGAATTTTGTTAGTGCTGCAATAGCTTTCCAGCAGCAAAAATAACGAATGAGGAGTAAAGATATGACATCGGTAAGGCTCCAAGTAGGAAATGTCGACGTGGCTAATGATGCGTCAATGGTAATATTCGGAGGCATGAATGTTCTAGAATCTCGGGATATGGCGATGCAGGTTGCCGAGGCTTATGTTTTGGCGACTGAACAGTTGGGAATCCCTTATGTCTTTAAAGCTTCATTCGATAAGGCTAATCGCTCGTCTATTCACTCGTTCCGAGGTCCTGGATTAGATGAAGGATTAAAAATACTTCAAGAGATCAAGACAACATTTAATGTTCCTTTAATTACCGATGTCCATGAAATCGCTCAGGCAAAGCCAGTAGCGGAAGTCTGTGATGTGCTCCAGCTGCCGGCATTTTTGGCTCGTCAGACTGATCTAATAGAAGCTATGGCAGCGACCAATGCTGTTATCAATATTAAAAAGCCGCAGTTTTTAAGTCCAAGTCAGATGGGTAATATTGTGGATAAGTTCCGAGAATGCGGTAATGATAAGGTAATGCTTTGTGAGCGTGGAGCCTGCATGGGTTACGATAATCTTGTTGTTGACATGCTCGGATTTAGGACCATGAAAGAAGTCAGCGGCGGCTTACCCTTAATTTTTGATGTCACCCATGCGTTGCAGTGCAGAGATCCAATGGGTTCGGCTTCTGGAGGGCGGCGTCATCAGGTTGCAGAGCTGGGACGTGCTGGTATTTCGGTTGGTATTGCTGGGCTATTCCTCGAGGCCCATCCGAACCCTGAAAAGGCTTTATGCGACGGACCAAGTGCTCTGCCCTTAGATAAATTGGTGCCTTTTTTAACACAGATGAAAGCTTTTGATGATCTAATTAAATCGCAACCGGATTTAAATATTATATAAACGTTTGTTGATCATCAGCAGGCAACTGCAAAGATGCCAAAAATCATTTAAAAAGACTCCAGCCTAGAGTCTAACTACCCGTTATGGAGATACAAATCTATGAGTAATATTACAGACATTCGTGCCTTTGAAGTATTGGACTCGAGGGGAAACCCCACCGTGCAGGCAGATGTAATATTGGAAAATGGCATTGTAGGAACCGCTTGCTCACCTTCTGGAGCCTCTACCGGCTCAAGAGAAGCACTGGAATTGAGAGATGGCGACAAAGGTCGTTACCTTGGAAAGGGCGTATTAATAGCGGTTAATAATATTAATACCACTATTAAAGACTTGCTAGTAGGAACATCCGTAAGCGATCAACGTACGCTTGATGGTGCAATGATTGCTGCTGATGGGACAGAAAACAAAGCTGTGTTGGGCGCCAATGCGATTTTGGCAGTCTCTTTAGCTGCGGCAAAAGCTGCGGCGCTCGACAAAAATATGCCGCTGTATGCTCATATCGCGGAATTAAATGGTACACCTGGTGTTTATAGTATGCCGGTGCCAATGATGAATATTATTAATGGCGGTGAGCATGCTGACAATAACGTTGATATTCAGGAGTTTATGGTTCAACCAGTCTCTGCGCAGAGTTTCGCCGAAGCGCTGCAAGTTGGCGCTGAGATCTTCCATTCTTTAAAAAAGGTGCTTAGCGCTAAGGGATTGAACACAGCGGTAGGGGATGAAGGAGGATTTGCGCCTAATTTATCGTCCAATGCTGAAGCGCTGGCAGTCATCAAAGAAGCCACGCAGGCTGCTGGGTATATTTTGGGAACTGATGTAACTCTGGCGCTGGATTGTGCTGCTTCAGAGTTTTATAAGAATGGACAGTATGATCTTGCCGGTGAAGGTAAGGTGTACAGTGCTGAAGGATTTAGTGATTTCTTGGCCGACTTATGCGACCAGTATCCTATTATTTCAATCGAAGATGGCCAAGATGAATCTGATTGGGATGGTTGGAAGTACCAAACTGAAAAGCTTGGAGACCGAGTTCAGTTAGTGGGTGATGATTTGTTTGTTACCAACACCAAGATTTTAAGCCGTGGCATTGAAATGGGTGTTGCCAATTCTATTTTGATCAAATTCAATCAAATTGGTACCCTGTCTGAGACCTTAGACGCCATTGCTATGGCAAAGCAGGCTGGTTATAGCGTTGTTATTTCTCATCGCTCGGGTGAGACTGAAGATACAACTATTGCCGACTTGGCAGTGGCGACTGCCGCGGGCCAGATTAAGACGGGATCCTTGTGCCGATCCGATCGTGTGGCCAAATATAATCGATTATTGAGGATTGAGGCTGAGCTGGGAAATAGTGTTGCTCCTTACAATGGTCGCGCCGAATTTAAAGCATAGGCCTCTAACTTGGCCGTAGCCGAATAGAATAGAATGTCAATATGCGTTGGTTACTGATAGTACTCTTGATTCTTTTGTTGGGTTTGCAAACTCGATTATGGGTGGGCGAAGGAAGTCTGGCGCACAAAGCTGAATTGGACAAACAGCTGGAAGACCAAAGGCGAGTTAATCTGCAGCTGAGAGATCGTAATGCGTTCATAGCCAAAGAGGTTGAAAGTTTAAAAACAAACCTTGATTCAATTGAGGCAAAAGCACGAAAAGATCTGGGAATGATAAAGGGCGGCGAAGTATTTTATTTAGTGACGGATCAAGAGGCTATCGCCCCGAAACAGAGTAATGTTAAAGAGGTTGCTTCACCATGATCACACCTTCGCCAAATTATTGGGCTATTGTTCCCGCGGCAGGAGTTGGGCGGCGATTTTCAGCAGATATTCCAAAACAGTTTCATCAACTTCATGGGGAGTTAGTAGCACAGCATACTCTGTCCCGACTCATAGGTATTAATTCAATTAAGCGTATCGTCGCACCCTGCGACCCCAGTTCAGGATATTGGTCTAGGGTGCGGGCAACCAGTGACCCCAAAGTGCAGCTGATCCCTGGGGGTGAAACACGTGCCCGATCTGTATTAAATGGTTTGGTGGCCATACAGCAGGATGCTGATCCTGATGACTGGGTTTTGGTCCATGATATGGCAAGACCCTGTATAACCAGCATGGATATTAATAAGCTGATTGATGACCTACGAGAGCATCCTGTCGGTGGATTTCTTGCGGCACCAATTAATGAAACCTTAAAGTTGGTGACTAGTGACAATATCGTCACTAAAACCGTTGATAGAACTCAGTACAGGATAGCGCAAACACCACAAATGTTTAGAGTCGGACTATTGAGAGAAGCTATTCAAAATATGCTCGATAATAATTTAGAGCCCACTGATGAGGCCTCGGCGATTGAACACACAGGTAATCAGGCGGTCGTCATTGAAGGTCGGCAGGACAATATAAAAATTACTCGCCGAGAAGACCTAATGATCGCTGAAGCAATTTTGCAAGATCAGGAGAGACAGTCATGCGTATAGGGCAGGGTTATGATGTACACGCCTTTGGATCGGGTACTGGATTAATTTTGGGTGGTGTGAGCATTCCTTTTGATCGAGCATTTAAAGCTCATTCAGATGGTGATGTGCTTGTTCATGCCTTGATTGACGCCCTTCTTGGCGGCCTTGGTCTGGGTGATATTGGCCATCATTTTCCAGATACGGATGAGCAATATCGTGGTAGTGATAGCCTAGAATTATTGAGTGTGGTTGTTGAAATGATGTCAGTGCAAGGTTACTCCTTGGGTAACGCGGATCTTACGATTGTGGCTCAGACTCCTAAAATGGCGCCATATTTAGAAGCAATGAAATTAAACATTTCGACTATTTTAGGTTGTGATAATGGACAAATAAACATCAAAGCGACCACTACTGAAAAGCTCGGTTTTATTGGACGTGAAGAAGGTATAGCCTGCTATGCTACGGCTCTCTTAATGCCCTCAGGCGCTTGATTTTACGGGCGATAGTGACTTATTAAAACTAATAATTTTAATTTCAATAGACTCCCTTATCTGCACGGTAAGCCATTAGCGTCGGCCTTATTTCGAAGTCGGCCAGAGGATTTTATAGTCGATGAAATCATGGATCTTAAACCCTCCGGTGAGGGTGAGCATTTATGGCTACTCATCAGCAAGCGAGATCAAAATACCTCTTGGGTGGCAGGATTACTCGCGCAACTAGCTGGCGTAAAGCGCAATGATGTTGGTTTCTGTGGACTCAAAGATCGGTACGCCGTGACCAGTCAATGGTTCAGTTTATATCTACCAGGACGCGATCTAGATTTAGGCTGTTTGAAGCATGACGATTTCCAGATCGTAAGCGCGGCTAGGCATACTAAGAAACTGCGAAGAGGGATGCACCAGGGTAATAAATTCCAGATTATTCTGCGTAATTTCTCGGCGGACGCGACAGCGCTGCAAGACCGCTTACATGTAATACAAAAATGCGGGATGCCTAATTATTTTGGTGAGCAACGGTTCGGTCACCAAGGCAATAATCTTGGTGAGGCTCAAGCATTAATCAGTGCGGACAAGCTAAAAGGGAATCGGCATGGCACTGGTTTATATCTGTCTGCAGCTCGTTCCTGGCTATTTAACCTCGTCGTTGAAAAACGGATCAACGAAAATCAGCTGTACCTGACTGCAGAAGGCGGTGACACCGGACCTTTGTGGGGGCGAGGACGATCATCGGTTGGCGGTGTGATTGGTGAAATTGAAAGTCAGGTTTTAGCGCCGTGGGAGAATTGGTGTTATGCGCTTGAACACGCGGGTTTAACTCAGCAGCGTCGAAGTGTTTTGGTGCGACCCGAAAACATAGTAAGCGACTGGATTGAAAGGGATCAATTAAAGTTACAATTTAGTCTGCCCAAAGGTTGTTACGCGACGGTCTTATTGAGAGAAATCGCTGAATTATACCGCCCAACTGAACCCCCCGTATGATATATTGGCAAAAGATTAGTGACGAGGCTGCAGCTATTGTGTGGCCGCACTCGGTGAGTTTTAGTGTAGGAGAAATGGGTGAATTCGATTGAATTAGCGGGTATTGGAATGACCTCTCAGAGAACCCGAGAACGCTTAATTAATCGATTGATTGAGCAGGGCATTACAGATCAGCAAGTTTTGGATGTCATGCGCATAACGCCTCGACATATATTTTTAGACGAAGCGTTGGCCCACCGTGCCTATGAGGACACTGCTTTACCGATTGGGTTTTCACAAACATTGTCTCAGCCCTACATTGTCGCCAGAATGACGGAGATTTTAGTTTCCGCAGGTCGACTTAAAAAAGTTCTGGAAGTCGGCACCGGTTCAGGCTATCAAGCTACTATTTTGGCTCAATTAGTTGATGAGGTTTATACCGTTGAGCGAATTGAACCATTATTAAAAAAAGCCAAGGAGCGGTTTAGAAAGCTCCGACTTAGTAATATTACGGCAGATCTTTCTGATGGCTGTTTTGGTTGGGAAAAACACGCGCTTTATAATGGCATTATTACTACGGCCGCGCCTCAATCGATTCCTCGCGGATTACTAGAGCAGCTCGCTCCGGATGGCGTATTAGTCATTCCTGTTGGCATTGGTGATACTCAGGATTTACGAGTTGTTAGGCGGCTTGGTGATTCGGATGACTTTGATGAAGAGGTTGTTGAAAAGGTAAAGTTCGTTCCTCTCCTAAGTGGTTTGGCTCGCAGTCAATAAAGGATGTGCTATGAATAACTGGCGTCACCATATTGTGTTGTTCTTTAAAGGTTTAGCTATGGGTGCGGCGGATGTTGTACCCGGTGTGTCTGGTGGCACAATTGCGTTTATTTCCGGTATCTATTCGGAGTTAATTGACACTATTAAGTCCATTAATTTGCGAACTTTTAGTGTTCTCAGGCATCAAGGCGTATTGGCCGCATGGGAACATATTAATGGCACATTCATCACTGTGCTACTTGGAGGCATACTTACTAGCCTGTTTTCTCTCGCGCGAGTTATGCATTACCTACTGGAGGCATACCCCTTGCCTCTATGGGCATTTTTTACTGGATTGATCGTCGGTTCGGTGATCTATCTCTTGCGCTTACATCCGCTATCTAGGGGTTTAGAAAAGGTTTGCTTCCTTATCGGCTGCGCTATTGCCTTCGGCATTTCAAACGCCCCCCCGATGGTCTTAGAGGGAAACCTTACTACTATGTTTTTCGCAGGATCCATAGCGCTTTGTGCGATGATTTTACCGGGTATTTCAGGATCATTTATCCTTGTTCTATTAGGGCTGTACCCTGTTTTCATTAGAGCTATTGCTAACTTCCAGATTGATATTTTAATAGCCTTTGCAAGTGGCGGTATTATTGGCCTAATGCTGTTTAGCCGATTACTTTCTTGGCTGCTAGCTTATTTTCAAGACCGAGTAATTGCGGTCATGTGCGGTTTTCTAGTGGGTAGTCTTAATGTAATTTGGCCATGGAAACAGGTTGTTGATTCGACCGATGGTATAGTTCAATCCACCAGTAACCTGTTGCCGTATCAGTTTGCCGCCATTGCTGGCCAAGATCCACAAACATTGATTTGCCTGGCGACATTTTTCCTAGGTCTGGCTCTCGTGTTAGTTTTGGAATACGCAGGTAAAATTAAATCTGATCCTGCTAGTTAAGGATATTGTTTTGACAAACGTTACCTTATTATTATCGCTTTTACTGATTATTGCTGGGTGCGCTAGTTCGCCTGCATCGGTTATTAATCGCGCCCAACCGCCGAGTATTAGAATAAAAACTCATCAGGTCGAAGTAGGAGAAACACTCTACTCTATTGCTTGGCGTTACGACTTAAAGGTAGACATGCTCGCTCAGGCCAATAATCTTGATCGATCCTACCTTATCAGTCCCGGTCAAACTTTAACCTTGATTGCTGGCAATCCTAGGTCTGTTGATAGTTCGCTTAAACAGCATAGGGTCGCCAAAGGAGATACTTTATTTTCAATTGCCAGTAAATATGATGTTGAAGTGCAGTCCCTTGCTCGGGCTAATCAGTTGGACTCGCCATTTTTATTGCAGCCTGGTCAAATTATTAGCCTAGATACCAATACGCTCACAATCGCTCAGGGTCAATCAGTTCAGACATCTAAAAAACTTGCTTCAGCCAGTCAAACGAAAGTAAAAGCCCCCATTTATAGTAAAAATTTAGAGTGGAAATGGCCAGCAAAAGGAAAGGTTATAGAGAGCTTTAGTCCCGCAAAATTACAAAAGGGAATCAAGGTTAAATCAGCTGCTGGTTCGACTGTCCATGCCGCAGCCCCAGGTAATATTGTCTATGCAGGCTCAGGCCTGCGTGGCTATGGGAAGTTGATTATCATAAAGCATAGTGATATGTTGTTAAGCGCGTATGCTAATAATGAAAAACTACTAGTTAAAGTAGGACAATCTGTTCAGCATAAGGATGAAATTTCAAAGCTTGGCCTTGATGGAATGATGTACTTTGAAATAAGGAAAGATGGGGATCCAGTCAATCCGTTGAAATATATAAAATAATGTAGACCTGTTGGCGTAAAAATAAGAATAGGGTTGGCGACACGGAGGGTTGCTGTTAATTAAAAATAAATTGCAAAGGAGTTGCAAATAAAATGGTCGAGGATGTACTTCTGGGTGGGCCTAAAATACAGGCTATTAAAGATCCGAAGGTTAATTCAAATGAAATCCCAGCTCGTCGTGCCATCGATGCGACGACTATCTACCTAAAAGAAATTGGTTACTCCCCTTTATTAACTGCTGCCGAAGAGGTGGCCTATACCCGTAAATTAAATAAGGGTTGCGCGGTATCGCGTCATAGAATGATTGAGAGTAATCTGCGCTTAGTCGTTAAAATATCGCGTCGATATCTTAATCGTGGTCTGGAACTACTCGACCTAATTGAGGAGGGAAACTTAGGTTTAATGCGCGCTGTCGAAAAGTTTGATCCCGAGTTGGGTTATCGCTTTTCAACCTATGCTACCTGGTGGATTCGCCAAACGATTGAGCGAGCTATCATGAACCAAACACGCACGGTTAGGTTACCTGTGCACGTTATTAAAGAATTAAATGTCTATTTGCGCGCATCGCGTAAATTAGCACAAAAAATGGATCATAATCCAACGGCTGAGGAAATAGCGAAAGAGGTTAATAAACCCATTAAGGATGTGCTCAAAATATTGAGCCTGAGTGAGCGGACGTCGTCCTTTGATGCGCCGGTTGGGGACCAAGAGAGGTCTCTTGTTGATACTGTTCCTGATCGGAGTGGATTAGGCCCTCAGGGCAGTGTAGAGACCGATGATTTATCATCGGTCTTGGTTGGATGGTTAGAGCAATTACCTTTAAAGCAGAAAGAGGTATTAATAAGACGATTCGGTTTAATGCACCACCAAGAAGCAACTTTGGAGCAGATTGGGTTGGAAATAGGTTTGACTAGAGAGCGGGTTAGACAGATTCAGGTGGATGGTTTGAGAAGGTTGCGGGATATTTTGCGTCAGCACGATCTAGATAGCAGCGACTTATTTGAAGACTTGATAAACCATTAAGATAAAGTACTAATACTAAAAACCCCAGCATCTGCTGGGGTTTTTAGTATTAGCGTACAAACTAAGATTATGGCCAAGCCTAATCGGATTTTAATATCCCCCAGACTATAGTTATAACCTACGCGGTCGTTCCTAGGGTCTTTTAAGAAACTAACCCAGAGAAGAGATACCTCTCCGGATTAGTCGGATTAACAGATACTTAAAAGAAAATTCCGGTAGGAGTAAGTAGCGATGAGATAACAAGACTCACCATAGCCATCACATTAATTAAAATATTCATCGCAGGCCCTGAGGTATCCTTAAATGGATCTCCAACGGTATCGCCCACAACAACGGCTGCATGGGTATCTGACCCCTTGCCGCCTAGGTTGCCTTTTTCGACATACTTCTTAGCATTGTCCCAAGCACCACCGGCATTAGCCATAAATAGGGCCATTGCTACACAGCCCAAAAGGCCTCCAGCTAGCATGCCTCCTAAGGCTATTGCGCCCAAACCAAATCCAACTACGGCTGGCATAGCAACTGCAATAACGCCGGGTAGCATCATTTTCTTTAGGGCCGCTTCGGTTGCAATCTCAACACATTTTTCAGAGTCTGGATCAGCAGTACCTTCCATGAGTCCCGGGATTTCTTTAAATTGCCTTCTGATCTCATTAATCATTTCAAAGGCGGCGTCACCCACTGCTTTCATAGTTATAGATGATATTAAAAATGGAATACAGATACCTATAAACATTCCTGCAAGAACCCTAGGGTCGGTTAGAGACAAAGTGAAATCGGTTCCATGAGCAATCGTAAGTTGCGCTGAATACGCAGATATTATCGCTAGTGCTGCTAGCGCTGCCGCGCCAATTGCAAAGCCTTTTCCAATAGCGGCAGTTGTATTGCCTAGTTCATCAAGAGAGTCAGTGATGTCACGTACTTCCTTTCCCATCCCAGCCATCTCAGCGATGCCGCCAGCGTTGTCAGCAACTGGACCATAAGCATCAATTGCCATTGTAATGCCAACAGTGGAGAGCATTCCAACTGCAGCAATACCAACGCCGTAGACGGCAGGCATACTTGCACCGCCAGCTATTGTAGTAGACACGAGAACAATGGTCGCAAGAATGAGAATTGGAATAACAACTGATTGCATTCCAACAGATAACCCTGAAATCAATACTGTCGCCGCTCCGGTTTCACCCGACTCGGCAATCTCTTGCACGGGCTTTCCACCAGTATAATATTCAGTTATTAATCCGATTAATACGCCACCTACAGCCCCAGAAACAACACACCATAAAACAGCAATATCTAGTCCCATAGATTGAATTAAAAAGTGAGCCATAACTATAAAGATGACAGGTGCCAGTAAAGTTCCAGATCTAAGAGCGCTAGCAGGGGCCTTAGATGATTGAAGCTTGACGATAAAAATTCCTACGATAGAGGCTATTAAGCCAATAGAAGAAAGTCCTAATGGAAGAGACATCAAGTTGAGTGCAGTTGCTACAGCATCTGAATCAATGCCTTTATTTGCCATGTACATAGTGTATGCAATAGCGATTGAAGCGATCATCGCTCCACAATAAGATTCAAAAATATCAGAACCCATACCGGCGACATCGCCCACGTTATCGCCTACATTATCAGCGATCACTCCTGGGTTTCTTGGGTCGTCTTCTGGAATTCCAGCCTCGATCTTGCCTACTAAATCAGCGCCAACATCAGCACTTTTAGTAAAGATTCCGCCACCCACTCTAGAGAATAAAGCGACCACTGAGGCGCCCATGCCAAAGCCTTCTAAGGCATGAACTTGAGGATTACCGCCAGCAGCATAAAAATAATACAAACCACCTAAACCTATTAAGCCGAGCGAAGCGACACATAGGCCCATGACTGAACCACCATAAAAAGATACTGATAGAGCGGCAGCAGCGCCATCCTGCTGAGCAGCTGTAGCAGTCCGGACATTTGCCTTAGTGGCTGCATACATTCCAATAAAGCCCGCTAGCGAGGAGCATGCTGCGCCAACTACAACAGCAATAGCTGTTTGGAGATCTAAAAATAAGTATGCAAGTACAACAAGAACGCTAATAAAAACGAGTAGGTATTTATATTCTGTCTTCATAAAAGCAAGTGCGCCGCTATGAATTTGGTCGCCGATTTTTTTGACCTTGTCTTCACCATCGGGATATTTCATCACCAACAAGTAAACAATAAATGCTGCGATCATGCCAAAAAGGCCCAACAGCGGTGGAAGTAGTGGACTATTCATGTAAAACCCCTTTATTTTGGAACGCGCATTCTATCAAAAAAATATAAAAAAATACCTATTTTTCATAGCAATATTGAGTTCGAGCAGTAAAAATTAGCGTAATTAACCCTCAAAGGAGGAAAGTAAAAAGAGGATAGAGTTAAGTTCATTCAATAGGCGGCTAAAAAGATTGTACGATCATCATTGACTAAGAAAGAATCATATAGAATTGTATCTATAAGTAGCCTAATTTTTTTGTCAGCGGGGTTATTTAAAGTCTGCCTTGATTGTATTATTTAAACTGAATTTCAATGGCCTTCGTAAAGAAGCTGATGCAATTTATCGTTTAGTAGATAAAAGTACGGGGCAGCGAAACTAGCTAGTCGATAGCTATCCTTGTATAGATCGACAGCGACACAGATAATAGTATCGTAGAAAGGTTAGGTGGCTTACTGGGAGAACCTTGATTTTGAGCGTTTTACCCCAACATTAAAGTAATGGTGATTTGACTTAGTTTAAGCACCACTTACTTTATTTGATTAGAAAAGGGATTATCTTGAATAACAATGTTCGGCTAGCAGTCATCTTTATCGTCTTTCTTTCAGTTTGGTTTGGGAGTGGGTTCTTGACCTTCCCGAAGTCGGCCGAGGTTCAGCAGTTACCTTCAGCGCCACTGACTGTCGTTCAGGTGGCTCAATATTCTAAGCAGTTATTCAAACCTAAACTAACACTGAGGGCCCACACTGAGTCAAATAGAACTGTTAATGTCTTAGCGCAGGTTGCCGGTCAGATTTCCAAGGTGTTGGTAGCGGAGGGTGCTTCAGTCAATGAGGGCGATGCGATATGCCAAATAAACGCAGAGGACCGATACTTGCGTTTAGATCAAACCAAGGCAAATCTCGAACAATCGGAGATAGCCTACCGAGGGGCCTTAAAGCTTAAAACAGGTGGTTATCAGTCTGACTTGGCGATTTCGCAGGCTAAGGCAAGGCTAGCAACAGCCAGGGCTAACCTTAAGCGCGCGCAGCTTAATGTGAATAACCTACAGGTGACGGCACCATTTGCTGGGATTGTCGAAAATAGGCCCGTAGAGGTAGGAGACTATGTTGTTGTGGGTAGCTTATGCGCCTCTGTTGTTGAACTGCATCCTATAAAGATAACTGCGCTCGTCAGTGAGCATGACATTAACAGAATTGATATAGGTAGTTCCGCATTAGCCACCTTGGGTGATAACCAAGCAGTCTCCGCCACGGTAGTCTATTTAGCTTATGAAGCGAACCAGACGACCCGCAACTATCGTTTAGAGGCGACTGCCAGTAATATTGATCGGTCAATAAGGGCTGGTCTTTCGGCACGCCTAGATATACTTCTTAATGGAGTCAATGCGCATTTAATCCCTGCCAGCAGTGTTTTACTTAATGATCTTGGCCAGACCGTGGTGCGAGTATTACTGAAAGGGAATTTAGTTGGTTCGGTAAAAGTCTCCAGCTTGGGCGAATCAAGGGACGGGATTTGGGTCTCAGGATTACCCTCTGACGTCTCAGTGATTACAGTAGGCCAAAATTATATTATTGACGGCGAAAGTGTTGATCCTTCTTTTGTCGTTGCCGAAGCTAACTGATAGAGCGGAATCTCAATTTAATGAATTTTCTTAAACTTATAGTGAATCACACTAGAGCAACGCTCTCTATTATGCTGCTAATCGTTGTCGCAGGATTTATGTCGCGTGTATCTATGCCAGTTGAAATGACTCCTAACGTGACATTGCCTGTGGTTATGGTAATGGTTCGGCATGATGGAATTTCCCCTGAAGACGGTGCTAGATTACTTATAAGGCCTATAGAAAAGGAGTTAAAAACACTGGATGGAATAGAGGAAATTAAAGCTACCGCTCGAGAAAGTATGGTGATTGTTACCGCGGAATTTGAATCTAGTGAAGATATTAAAAACGCGGTAGCTGATGTACGTGAGGCCGTAGATCGGGCGAAAGCCGAGTTCCCTTTAGATACAAAAGAACCGATTGTTAACGAGCTCAGCCCCAGTCCTGAGCCGACAATTATTATTACTTTTTCTGGAGAAAATGTAACGGAGCGAGAGTTATATTCAGCCGCAAAATATTATCAGCGGCAGTTGGAAATGCTACCTAATGTCTTAACCGCTGGTATATCAGGGCATCGTGACGAGGTTGTCGATGTCGTTATAGACCCCTCTCGGCTAGAGCAATATGGCTTAAGAATTGACGAGATCGTCCAAGCGGTAAGGGTCAATAACTTATTGATTCCGGCGGGAGAGATGGACGCTGCCCAGGGCAGGTTTGGCATTAAGGTGCCCGCGTTGATCGAAACGGCAGCCGATATTCGCACGTTACCTATCCGCAATAACTCAGATGGTGCTGTAACTCTAGGTGATGTAGCCGATGTTCGCCGTACCTTTAAAGATCCTAGCGGCTACAGCCTGCTTAATGGTAAAAAAACAATTGCCCTTGATGTACGAAAGCGTATTACCGCTAATGAAATTAGGACCGTGGAAGCAGTTCGAGAAACTGTGACGCAGTCGCGGAATCTTTTTTCCGCTGAGATGGAGATAGGTTATACCTTTGACAGTTCTGTGATGACCAATGACATGATTAGTGAGCTGCAGGGCAATATTATTACAGCAATGTGTTTAGTGCTGATATTGGTGGTCGCTACTTTAGGTGTCAAGTCTGGTTTGTTAGTGGGATTCGGCATTCCATTTTGTCTCTTGGGTGCACTAATTGTCGTCAATTCGTTAGGCTACAGCTTCAATTTTATGGTGATGTTTGGTCTATTGCTGTCGCTGGGAATGTTGATTGATGGTGCTATTGTAGTGGTGGAATTTGCTAGTACCAAGGCAGCAGCTGGGCTTTCTACTCGGGATGCATATATTTCAGCGGTGCAACGTATGGCGGTTCCGGTGATAGCCTCTACAGGTACTACTTTAGCCGCATTTTTACCCCTACTATTCTGGCCAGGAGTTTCTGGTGACTTTATGTCTTATTTACCCATAACGGTCTTTGCCGTTTTGGGTTGGTCTTTAATGTACGCGCTAATTTTTGCGCCTACTTTGGGTATTGCACTTGCTCGACGTCGTGGTAAAGGGAAGACGCTCCCCGAAGATCATCAATCAGAAGAATCGGCAAAAACCTTTTTTCAGCCTTTAATAGATATTTATTTGAAGGCCCTAAATCCAATTATTAAGTCTCCGATTAAATTTATCATGGTAACAATGCTAGTGATCGTTGGGATCTTTTTTGCATATGGAAAGTTTAACGGGGGACAAGATTTCTTTGCTCAAATAGAGAGCCAATACGGCATGCTAGAGGTGCGGGCCCAGGGAAATTTATCTATTGATGAACAGAGAGAAATTACGCTCAAGGTGCATGAAATTGTCTCAGAGATTGAAGGTGTAAATAACCTATATGGCTATAGCAGTAACGACAGTTCTACTGTGTATGGTACAGATGTGAGTCGCGATCAAATAAGCTCCTTTTTAGTAGAGCTCTTCCCTAGGGAGCAGCGAGAAAAAGGTAGTGATGTGGTGTTTGCGGAAATTAGAGAGCGGGTGAGGGGCTTGCCAGGTATTTATGCCACAGGACAGGAGATGGAGACTGGGCCGCCTACAGGTAAAGACATTCAGATTCAGGTTTCGTCAACAGATCGTCAGGCTTTATATAAAGCCGTTTCACAAATAAGGCAGTGGATTGACGGCAACGTTGAGGGAATTAGAAATCTGCAAGACACTCTGCCATTAGCCGGTATTCAGTGGGAGGTTGAAGTCGATCGAGCTCGAGCTGCCATGCTGGGCGTGAATGTTGCCGATGTAGGTAATATGGTGCAGATGGTTACCGGCGGCATCATAATTGGTGAGTTTCGGCCAGATGATGCAGACGGTGAAGTTGAGATTAGATTACGTTACCCGAAACAGGATCGACAGCTAGCGACTATAGATAACCTAAGAGTCAACACTCCCAATGGGCCTGTCTCCATAAGTAGCTTCAGTCAACGAGTAGCTAAACCTAGAGTCGATGCCATTCAACGATACGACATGCTCGAAACGGTACTGATTCTAGGGAATTCAAAAGATGGATATTTGGCTGACAATCAAACTAGGGAAATTGGCGCCTGGATAGATCAGCAAAATTTTGGTTCGTCAGTAAAAATACGTTTCCGTGGTGCAAATGAGGAACAGGCCAACGCAGCAGCCTTTTTGTCGACAGCATTCTCATTGGCCATGTCTTTAATGCTGATCATGCTAGTCATGCAGTTTAATAGTTTCTACCAGGCAGGGCTTATTCTTTTCTCTGTCGTGCTGTCGACCGCGGGCGTCTTACTTGGCCTAATAGCTTCTCAAGCCCCCTTTAGTACGGTTCTGACCGGTGTTGGTATAGTTGCTCTGGCAGGTATAGTGGTTAATAACAATATCGTTTTGATTGATACCTATAACTACCTGCGACGAAACAATAGCTTATTGACCTCGTCAGAAGCAGTTTTGGCAGCAGCAAAATCACGATTCAGACCAGTCATGCTTACAACGGTGACGACTATTGTTGGATTACTGCCGCTTGCTAACGGTGTTAGCATCGATATCGTCAATCGCACCTACACTATTGGTGGCATGGTTGCCTCTTGGTGGCAGCCGTTGGCAAGTGCGATTGTCAATGGACTTGCTTTTTCCACGATTCTGACCCTATTGTTAACCCCTGCAATGCTCCTAATACCCGGTATTGTGTCAAAACGTTTCGGTTTTCGTGTTGCCGATCATCAGTTTGAAGATGAAGCTTCCTGACCAACCATACAGGGGCTCTTGTCATGTTTTTTAATGGTGGGGAAAGATAACAAAGGCCATGTAATTGAAGAAAATCATTCACTGTGACTGTGACTGTTTTTACGCTGCTATCGAGATGCGCGACGACCCATCGCTGCAGCATTTGTCAGTGGCCGTAGGTGGGAAATCGGATCGACGCGGGGTGGTAGCGACCTGCAATTATAAAGCGCGGCGGTTTGGTGTGAGGTCGGCGATGCCCACAGCGCATGCCCTTCGGTTATGCCCTGATCTTGTGGTCATTCCAGGGACCATGGCTAAGTACCGTGAAGCCGCCCAACAAATACGCCAAATCTTTTACCGATTTACGGATAAAGTTGAACCCTTATCACTAGATGAGGCTTATCTGGACGTTACTGATTGCAGTGATTTTCAAGGCAGTGCGACTTTAATTGCTGAGCAAATACGGAAATTGATTTTTGAGGAAGTCGGGGTTACTGCCTCGGCAGGCGTTGCACCTAATAAATTTTTGGCGAAAGTAGCCAGTGACTTAAATAAACCCAACGGGCAATTTGTTATTACGCCTGACAATGTTGACGGTTTTGTGAAAACACTGGCGGTTAAGCGAATATTCGGTGTAGGCAAGGTCACTAATGAAAAACTTGAGCGGCTGGGGATTAAAACCTGTGGTGATTTACAGCAGAAATCTCTCATCGAATTGGTGGATAAATTTGGTACCTTTGGTAAACGTCTTCACGATTTAAGTTTTGGCAAGGATAATCGCCAAGTTAACGCTAATAACCGCCGCAAGTCCCTTAGCGTTGAGCATACTTACACTGATGATTTGCCCAGTCAGTCGGTTTGCGTTCCAAAAATTGCCGACCTACTCCTTGAATTACGCAGCCGCCTGCGCCGAGTCGACAGTGATTATTTAGTAACTAAGCAATTTATTAAGGTGAAATTTAATGATTTCACAAGCACCACGGTTGAGCGTCAGATGACCAAAGGCTTACCTGTGGAAAGTTTTGAAGATTTGTTTTATCAGGCTTGGGAGCGCGGCAATCGGCCGGTAAGATTGATTGGTTTGGGGGTGCGGTTCATTGACACTAGTCAGCAAGATTTAGCCTTACAACTCGACTTATTTGATTAAATGACGGGTTTATCCCTTTGCTTGTGTGAAAAGATAGCGCATTTTGTTAGACTGAAAAGTCGATTTTACCTTGAAAAATAATTGTGACTTCAGGATCTAGTAAAAACGCTATTCGCAGAGAGCTACGTCGCAAGACGGAGGAGTTCTTATCGCTGGGTGGCGAAATCAAAAAACATGTTGCTGGGGACACAGGGGAACCAGCGGATAAGCCGCGAGGTCGATCAGCTTTCGTAAGCAGCGAACCGCCAAAAACTAGAACTTACATTAATGACGTTGTCTTGGCCTTAGATAGTCGGAAAGCCAAAAAGACTTCCCCAAAAGTAGCCAAGACTCACAAACGGCGAACAAAAAAGCTTATTTATGATGATTTTGGTGAGCCGGTTCGTGAAGTTTGGTCAGACGAGTAACTAGGTCTATCAGAGTGCTTTTAGTCAGACACAATACTGGCTTTCAAGTGGTCATGTAAACTAACTAACGTCCTCGCCTCTCGCTTGCTTGTCAGCATGATAGCTAGAGCGGACTAGAGGACCGCAGGCGGCCTGTTTAAATCCAATACTATTAGCGTAAGCCGTATATTCCGCGAACTCATCAGGGTGAACAAAACGATCTATAGGCAGATGACTGATCGATGGTTGCAAATATTGGCCAACTGTAAGCATGTCAACATCGTGCTCACGCAGGTCATCCAATGTTCTTAAAAGCTCATCTTTGGTTTCACCTAGACCTACCATCAGGCCTGACTTGGTTTGAATATGTGGATTTAGTGCCTTGTATTCTTTTAGAAGTTTAAGCGACCAAGCATAGTTTGCCCCTGGGCGAGCTTCTCGGTATAGCCGGGACACAGTCTCCATATTATGGTTAAAAACATCCGGCGGGGTTGCGGAGAGTATTTCCAACGCTGGAGCCATACGACCACGAAAATCAGGGACCAACACCTCTACCTGTAAGCCAGGAGATAACAATTTAGCCTCACGGATACAATCTGCAAAATGTTGAGCACCACCATCACGAAGATCATCTCGATCCACCGAAGTAATCACCACATACTTTAAGCTCATCTCTTGAATAGCAGCAGCTAAGTTCTTAGGTTCGTCAGCATCAAGATCGTTGGGCTTACCGTGGCCTACATCGCAAAATGGGCAACGTCGGGTGCATATTTCACCCATGATCATAAATGTCGCTGTACCGCCGCTAAAGCACTCATGAAGATTTGGGCAAGCTGCTTCTTCGCACACTGTGGCCATTTTATGGCGTCTTAAAATATTTTTAATTTCCTGAACTTTAGGGGATGCAGTAAGACGGATGCGCATCCATTCTGGCTTGCGCTGAATCTGATTTGTCGGGATCACTTTTACCGGAATTCGCTCAACCTTGTCCGCACTGCGGAGCTTTTCGCCCTTCTGTAATCGTCGCGTGCGTTGTGGCGGTATTGTGTCAAATGACATGGCTAGGCTTCTTCCTTAATCGCTACCGTTAGGTAAGTATTGTCTTGCAGAGGAGTTATTATAACCGAGTCCAGTAGTTAAATATTCCGCTAATTTTCCGGTTACTACTTTAATGTCGGGAGCAGGATCCACTAAATCAGCAACCTGTGTCATAACAACACCCAGACCGCAGGGGTTAATGCGCTGCCAAGGACTCATGTCCATATTAATATTGAAGTTGAGGCCGTGATAGCTACAACCTTTCCGGATACGCAATCCTAAAGAGGCAATCTTTTCCCCATTGTCGACATAAACGCCTGGAGCTTCACGTCGAGGAGAGGCTGAAATATCCCAGCACTTTAGAGTGTCGACCACAGCTTTCTCAATGAGACTAACCAACTGTCGAACACCGAGACTTAAGCGGCGTAAGTCAATAAGCAGATAAGCGGTGATTTGTCCGGGACCATGATAAGTTACATGGCCACCACGGTCGCTTTTTACGACAGGTATGTCGCCGGGGACCAAGATATACTCTTCTTTGCCAGCCTGGCCTTGAGTGAAAACAGGATAATGTTCGACAAACCATATTTCATCTGCGGTTGCCACGTTGCGCTGTTCGTTGAATTTTTTCATCGTATTAAAGGTGTGCTTGTATTGCTGAATACCTAAATGGCGAATAATCAAAGGCGTTTCAGGTACCATTTTTATAACACCATCTTAACTCGCGGGCTTTTTTTCAATGCCGCAAATATACTTTCTAACTGAGGTTTCCCAGTGGCCGTTATAACAACGGTCATCGCTTGCCAGCTACCTTTACTACTATCTCTAATAGTAATCTTCTGACGGTCAAACCCCGGAGCATGACTGTCCATTACAGTAAGCACGTGTTCGTTAAAGCTAGTATGCGCTTGCCCTAAAACTTTAATTGGGTAGTCACAAGGGAACTCGATCTTTGGCGGTTCTTGTTTAGTCATGGACATGCTCTCACGACAGCAATTGAGTGAATAAAAGAATTATCCAGTCAAACAGTTGCGAAAAGATACCTGACTTTGGAATGCTTTTTTCTGCGACCAATGGGATGTCAACTAGGGCTTCTCCATCCAAGCTAACTTGCAGTTGCCCGAGTTCTTGGCCTGCTGATATTGGAGCTTTGATCAAGCCGCTGACTAAAATATTGGCTTTTAGATTTTTTTCAGAACCCCGAGGAACGGTTAGAGTCACATCTTCAGCAATGGTCAGATTTAAAAATTCTTCTTCTCCGTACCAGACCTTGGCGCCCGTTTTTAGTATGTCACCGGCTGAGTAGACTACTTTTGTATCATAGTAGCGGAATCCATATGACAACAATTTTTGTGATTCTCGCGCTCTAGATTCGTCGTTGTTGGCGCCCATAACCACTGCAATAAGGCGCATTCCTCGACGTTTGGCGGACGAAACCAAGCAATAACCAGCTTCACGAGTGTGGCCAGTCTTTAAACCGTCAACGCTATTATCACGCCACAATAGGCGGTTACGGTTTGGTTGATTGATATTGTTATGTTCGAAGTATTTTTTAGCATAAATCTTATAGTACTCTGGATGATCGCGAATAATAGCGCTTGCAATTATCCCTAAATCACGTGCTGAAGTAACCATTCCCTCTGCCGGGAGTCCAGTCGCGTTTAAATACTCGGTATTACGCATTCCTAATATCTCTGCTTGCTGATTCATCATATCGGCAAAGGCATATTCGCTGCCGGCAACATGTTCGGCTAAGGCGATAGCAGCATCGTTGCCAGACTGGATGATAACGCCGTGCATGAGATCAAGCACCGATACTTTGGTGCGTGGACTGAGGAACATAGTTGAGCCATCAGTTTTAGCGCCACCTAGAATCCAAGCATTGTCGCTAATGAGGACCTCAGTTTCTTCGTTAAGCCGTTGTGCAGCGATCTCGTTAGATACAATATAGGTGGTCATCATTTTGGCGAGACTGGCTGGGGGTAATTGTTCGTCTGCATTTCTTTCTAGCAATACCTTGCCGGTAGTCGCGTCAATTAATATCCATGCTTTAGCGGCAATTTCTGGTTCAGCTGGCCTCAGTATTTGGCTGTAAGCGGGAGAAACCAGAGAGATCACGATTGCGATTAATAGAGCAGATAAGAGCCATTTCTTAGCCATAGCTAGAACACCATGTTGTCAATAAAAGTAAGCGGTAAGTTTAGCACTCCACGGTCAGTGATGGGCACCTGAAAAGGTTATTTGTAGCGGTTAATGCAAAAATTTTCTAAGATAACCGCTGAGGACAAAAAAGTTATGAACAGTCGTTTTTTGATTCACAGCGGCTGGTTCTAATTTGCTGGCTCAATTGATGAACGGCCATGGCATACTTTGCCCTAGGATTGTAGCGGCCAATAACATAAAAATTGTGCAGGCCCAGCCAATATTCTTGACCATATTTTGCTTCAAAACGTAACGGAAATGCAGTGAGATCATTAGCCAGCCGGTCAGTGGGTGTATAGCCCTGTGCAATAAATTCGGCAATCGTCGTTTTGGGACGCTTCATTTTGTTAAACTTAGCTGAATCGGGGGCGTCTTCAATATGCGCCCGCGTGGCAACGGGTAATCCTGATTTCCAACCATGCTTGTTAAAGTAATTAGCCACACTCCCTATAGCATCGGTGGGGTTAGTCCAGATGTCAGCGAACTCATCCCCGTCGTAATCCACCGCATAGTTGCGATAGCTATTAGGCATGAACTGTCCCCAGCCCATTGCTCCAGCGTAAGACCCTTTGAGTGCTAAGGGATCTTTTCCTTGCTCGCGAGCGAGCAGTAATAAATGTTCAAGCTGAGTGGTAAAGAAAATCTTCCTAGATTCTCGTTTCTCAGTATATGTGTAGTAGTCAAAAGCCAAGGTTGTTAGTGCGTCAATGACTCTATAGCTTCCTACATTACGCCCGTAGTTGGTCTCAACTCCGATAATACTAACGATAATAGCTGGATCAACGCCAAATTCTTTTTCGGCCCGCTCTAGAGTTTTGTTATTTTCTTGCCAAAATTGAACACCTCTAGAAACTCTTTTGTCGGTAACAAAAATCTTACGGTATTCATGCCATGGTTTTGCTTTTTCGGCGGGTCTACTCATCGCTTTTACAATACTTTTTTGGTGCACAGCGCTTCCCAGCCATTCCTCAACTTGGGATTGTTCGAATTGGTGTTCATCAACCATGGTCGTTATAAATTCAGAGGCTTCAGGGTGATTTGAATAGTCGGCTAAGACCGTTGCAGGTGCAGACAAAAGCATACCTAGAATCAACAATTTAAGACTTTTTTTCAAAAATTTTTCCTCATGCGGTTAGGCTCGGTACTGATAGCCATGAGCAAGCCAAAACCAATAAACAGCGTTAAAAGAGCGGTGCCACCGTAGCTGATCATTGGCAGTGGGGCGCCTACTACAGGCAATATACCCGATACCATGCCCATATTCACGAAAACATAGATAAAAAATAGTAGGCCTAAGCTGCCGGCGAGTAATCGACCAAATTGCGACTGAGCATTAAGTGCTATAAATGAACATCTAGCAATGAGTAACGCATATAGCGCAAGGAGAGTAAGGATACCAATTAAGCCAAATTCCTCCGCTAGGACCGCTATGATAAAGTCAGTGTGGCTCTCTGGGAGAAAGTTTAATTGTGATTGAGTACCTTCTGTCCAGCCCTTACCATTTAGACCACCCGAGCCTATAGCCGTTTTAGATTGAACGATATTCCACCCGCTACCCAGTTTGTCTTGTTCAGGAGTTAGCAGTGTCAGTATTCTTTGCTTTTGATAATCGCGAAGGACGAAATTCCACATAATGGGAATAGCAGCAATGCTGGTTAAAAAGGTAAATACTAAATAGCGCACTCCTAAGCCTGCTAAAAATAGAGTAAGAAATCCGGACACGAAGACTAACAGCGCGGTTCCTAAGTCAGGTTGCCTCATAATTAGTGCGGCTGGAAGTAATATCATAACCATCCCCCAGCTAATATGTTTTAAGGTTGGGGGAATGAAGCGTTTACTAAGATAGGCCGCTAACATTAAAGGCACTCCTACCTTCATGAATTCTGCGGGCTGTAATCGGGTAAAACCAATATCTAGCCATCGCTGCGCGCCCTTTGCGCCAACGCCAAAGAGCAATACGGCAACGAGCAAGAATAGACCTAGGCCATAAAATACAAACGCCCACTTTTCCCAATAGCGAACCTCAAATTGGGCCACCGCAAACATAACGAAAAAACCAACAACCATAAAAGTTGCCTGACGCTTTATGTAGAACAGGTCTTGACCGCCGGCACTGTATAGCACCATTAATCCAAATACACACAACGCACACAGTAATACTAATAATGGGAAATCGATGTGCATCGACCCACTCTTTTTTCGATCACCACCGGGGCTTTGCATTCTTCTGACAAAATCACTGTTCTGCATAAGTGTTAGCACCTCGCGAAGATTTTAAGTAAGAGGCGTTGGTTGCTGCTAGGTCCTGACTGTCATTTCCCATGGTTGTAGATTTGATATAGGCGTCCATCACGGTTCTTGCGATAGGAGCAGCTGCAGAACTACCATGCTCGCCATTTTCAACAATTAAGGCGATGGCTATCTTTGGATCTTTAGCCGGAGCGAAAGCGACGAACAACGCATGATCCCACTGTCGCTCACTAATTTTTGATCGATCATACTCGTCAGTAGCTTTAATGCTGATGACTTGGGCTGTGCCAGTTTTAGCGGCCATGGTGTAGGTTAAATTCTTACTAATGCGTCTTGCAGTCCCTCTAGTCGAGTGCACAACATCACGCATTGAATCGTGGATGTAGTCCCAATATTCCGCACTAATATTAGGGTTTTCGGCAATTTGAATCCTAGGGTTTGCAACACCATCGATGGATTTAACTATTTGCGGTTGAATCAGGTCGCCACGTGAGGCGATACGAGCCGTCATAACAGCAAGTTGCAATGGTGTGGTAAGCATAAACCCTTGGCCAATACTCACGTTAATAGTGTCGCCATCAAACCATGATGCGCCACGAGCCCGTTTCTTCCATATTCTGGAGGGCATTATACCGGCACGTTCTCCTGGTAAATCGATATTAGTTTTTTGGCCCAAGCCAAATGATTGGCTGTTGGCGGCCAACGTGTCGATGCCGATCTTTACGCCCATTGTATAAAAGAACACGTCACAGGATTCGATGATTGCCTTTGCTAAATCGACACCCTTACCATGGCCGCCACGTTCTGAATTATGGTCACGCCAAGGACGCTCAATGCCCTCCATAAGAAAATAGCCAGGATCTTCTATCTTAGTCGTAGTAGTAATACTGCGACTTTGAAGGCCGATCAATCCAAATAAAGGTTTAATAGTTGAACCTGGGGGGTATTGACCCCTAATGGAACGGTTAAACATCGGTTTATCTGGAGAGTTGATAAGAGCATCATAATCTTTTTGGCTGATCCCCGAGACGAACGGATTAGCATCATAGCTTGGTGCACTAACCATCGCGAGAACACCACCTGTGTCGATTTCTATTGCCACAAGCGATCCACGTTTTCCCGAAAATGCCTCATAGGCTACCTGTTGTAATTGGCTATCAAGATGTAGCTGGAGATCACTACCTGCGGCAGGACTGACTTGATCAAGAATCCGCATCACTCGACCCCTGGCATTGGTTTCTACTTGGTCGCTGCCCACATCACCAAGTAGAGAGTTCTCGTAAAATTTTTCTATACCAGTTTTCCCAATAGAGTCGGTGCCGCTGTAATTAATAGTATTAATTGTGTCGCTTTCACGCTCATTAATCCGGCCAACATAGCCGACCACATGAGTGAAAAGGTCATGCTTGGGGTAAAATCGAGTCAATCTGGCGCTTATTTTAGTACCGCCCAAGATATGTTGATTTACCGCTAAAATGGCCTGTTCTTTTTCAGTTAGATTAAACTTTAGTGGGGTAGGCTCAAAGGGCTTTTGTCTTTTTAAACGAGTGTAAAAGCGCTTAATATCGTTATCGGAAAGGGTGATTAATAAGCCGATTTTTTGAATCAACTGATCTAGATCTCCTGCGCGCTCTCGAATAATGGCGAGATTGGAGGTGGGTCTATTGTCAGCAATAATCTCCCCATTACGATCATAGATAATACCTCGAGTGGGCGGTGCAGGGCGCACGTGAACGCGGTTATTGTCAGAGTCTGTTGCATAATCTTGAAACTGATTGACCTGCAAATCAAAGTATCTACTAATGATGACCAGTCCCATTAGTATCATAGAAAACGTGGAAAATATAAGCCGCCTAGCAAATATTCTTCTTTCGCGAGCAGGGTCTGAGAAAGCTTCCTTATGCATCATGATTGTTTATCCAAACACCTAATTACGATGGTATGGGTGATTAGCATTAATCGTCCATGCCCTATAAAGCTGTTCCATTAGTACAATGCGCACTAGAGGGTGGGGAAGGGTTAAATCCGATAGAGACCAGCGCATATTAGCCCTGGCTAAGCAATCAGGCGAGAGACCATCCGGGCCACCAATCAGTAAGTTAACATCTCGACCATTCATTTGCCAGTTGGCTAAGTTACTAGCTAATGTTTCGGTGCTCATAGTTTTACCCAACACATCAAGAGCGACGACAAAATCCTTATCTACTAGGGCTTTTAAAATTGATTGGCCTTCAATTTCAGTTGCCTTGCCCGATGACTGGCTTTTGCCTCTAGGCCCAAGCGCTATTTCAACGGTTTGGACACGCAGCTCAGGAGGCATACGCTTACTATATTGAATACATCCTGACTCTACCCACGCAGGCATTCGCGTGCCGACAGCAAGGATGCGGAGTTTCAAATTAACCTTGACCTAAGGGCGGCGAGCCAAGCATTATCGCCTCGGCATCTGCATTTAGAGGACGATCATCTGGCCGTAAAGACCATAATTTCTCTAAATCATAAAACGCCCGAGTGGTGGGCAACATGACATGCACAATGACATCGCCGAAATCGACCAATATCCATTCTGAAACGTCGTCACCCTCCATCCCAATTACAGTGAAGCCAGCCTTTTTGGCATCGACCACAACATTGTTTGCTAGAGATTTTACTTGGCGACTAGAGTTGCCGCTCGCGACTACCATGGTGTCCATGATGCCAGTTAACTCTTTGACGTCAATGCTTACAATATCTTGAGCTTTAATGTCTTCAAGAGCAGTAATAATTATTTCGTGGAGATCTTTTTTCATAGTACAGGGCTACTCATATAAACAGTTTTTTTGGATATAGCTAATTACAGAGTCAGGCATCATAAGGGCTGTATTATCCCCCTTGCCTATCTTTTCTCTAATGTTAGTCGATGAAATATCTAACATGGACAGGTCGCACAAATAGACATGTCCACTTGGTTTCTTTTTTATTTCACTCAAATCGTCGCTGCGATGACGAGTAATCCATTCACATAGAGAACCCACTTCTGGCAGTTTATAACCGGGTCGTGACGAAACGGCAATGTGGCAAAAATCTAAAATCTGATCCCATTGATGCCAGCTATCTATTTTACTTAGTGCATCCATGCCAATACACATAAATAAAGGAATATCGGCGCCAATTTCCTTACGCAGTAGTTTAACAGTATCGATACTATAACTGGGTGCTGATCGGCGTAATTCAATATCGTCAATGATCAGTGGCGAGTTATTATCATTTACGGCTGCTGACAACATTGCGAGTCGATGTTCAGTTAACACATTTGGCTCACCACGATGAGGTGGATAGGCGCATGGTATCATTCTTACTTCACCAACATCGAGTAACTGTGCCAGTTCGCTAGCAATAGTTAAGTGACCATTATGAATAGGGTCAAAGGTCCCGCCAAATATAGCTACTGCCATACTATTGCCGGATTTGTCCATCGCCAAACACCACCCATTTCTGACAGGTAAGACCTTCTAGACCAACAGGCCCTCGAGTATGAATTTTATCTGTAGATATACCGATTTCAGCGCCTAAACCATATTCGAAGCCGTCAGCAAATCGTGTCGAGGCGTTAATCATCACGGAGCTTGAATCAATTTCAGTCAAAAACCTGCGACTATTCTCATCGTCTTCAGTAACTATAGATTCGGTATGCTTAGAGCTGTAGTGATTAATATGATCTATGGCCTCATTGATTCCATCTACGATTTTAATCGCCAAAATTGGTGCCAAAAATTCTTCGCCCCAGTCCTCTTCGCTAGCCTCATTTATAGTGGTTACAATAGCTCGTGCTTTTTCACAGCCTCGTAATTCTACTTGTTTTTCGGTATATAGCGCTGCGAGCTCAGGTAATATTTTCTCAGCGACAGACTTTGCAATAACCAGCGATTCCATAGCATTGCATACGCCATAGCGATGTGTTTTGGCATTAATGGCAATATCCATAGCCTTTTTTAAGTCGGCGTGATCGTCAATGAACACATGACAGTTGCCATCTAAATGTTTAATCATAGGTACTTGGGCGTCAGTGATTAATCTCTTAATAAGCCCTTTACCACCCCGAGGAATAATCACATCAACATAATCGGTCATGGTAATTAACTCTGCTACTGCTTCGCGATCAGGGGTATTGATAACCTGGACTACCGATTGTGGTAACCCAGCATCATCTAGGCCTTTTTTAATGCAGCTGGCAATAGCTTGATTAGATTGAATAGCCTCACTTCCGCCGCGCAAGATGGTGGCATTCCCAGATTTTAGGCATAGGCTCGAAGCATCGATAGTGACATTGGGTCGTGATTCATAAATGATGCCAATCACACCGATAGGCGTGCGCATTTTTCCCAGCCTAATCCCGCTAGGCCGCATTCCTAGGTCAGTCATTTCGCCAACAGGATCGGGAAGCGCCGCAACTTGATGTAAACCTTCGATCATAGCGTCAATACGCTCGTCGTTAAGTTCAAGGCGGTCTAATAAAGAGGAATCTAGGCCGCTGGCAAGACCATTTTCCATGTCGGTATGATTAGCCGACAACAGGTTTTGTCGCTCATCACTAAGGCGCGCTGCTATAGACGCTAGAGCTTTATTTTTGGTCTCCGTACTGGCGCGGGCTATGGCTCTTGACGACTCCAGAGCGGCTAATCCGACGGTTTCCATATAGGTTTTGATATTAATATTTTTCAATTTTCTACACAGTGCTTCATTAGGAAAATTAGGTGTCTTTGTTTTTAACATTATACGTCTAGCGTAAATATAATTCCTGATTTTCCGTGGCAGCCAGCTTTCAGTGTATTAATGACAATAGAAAAAGGATTTTGGACCCCTACGTACAGGGTCGCAATCTAAATGCTGAGATATTTATCAACGATCTGGGCCAGGGCTTCCACATGTTCTAAATCATCATTAAGGCAGGGAATATAATGAAACTCCTTTCCTCCTGCATTCGAGAAAATTTCACGCGCTTCAATATTGATCTCCTCAATAGTTTCTAGGCAATCAGAAGAAAAGCCGGGGCATATGACAGCCACGTGGTTGACACCTTGATCTGGCAGTGACTTTAATGTTTTATCAGTGTAGGGCTGCAACCAAGGTTCGCGGCCGAAGCGCGATTGGAACGTGGTCATAATGTAATCATCGACCAAGTTCATTTTCTCAGCAACCATACGGGTAGTTTGGTGGCATAGGCAATGGTATGGATCACCTTTTTTGAGATACCTTTCAGGGGTCCCATGATATGAAAATATCAGTTTATCCGGTTGACCGTGGGTGTCGATATGCCGGCTAATACTCGAGCATAGGGCAGTAATAAATGCATCTGACTGGTGATAACCGCCTATAAAATGTAGCTCGGGTACCCAGCGCGTGCGTTTGAAAACGTCAGCAATGGCATCAAAGGTGGAGCCTGTCGTGGCCCCAGAATATTGGGGGTAAAGCGGCAGGACCGTAATGTTGCGCACATTTTGTACACTGAGCTCGTTTATCGCAGACTCAATTGATGGGTTGCCATAACGCATACCCAAAACAACAGGTATTTCCTTGCCGTGCTTTTCGGCCAAAATTTTCCGGACCCCATCAACTTGGGCTTGGGTGTTAACCAGTAATGGAGACCCTTTATCAGTCCAGACACTGCGGTAGAGCTTGGCCGAACGCCGCGGACGAATGCGCAAAATAACTAAGTTGAGGATTAGCCACCAAAGTAATCGTGGGACTTCTACCACGCGTGGGTCGCTCAAGAATTGCTTTAAATAACGGCGTAAATCCGATGTTTGAGGTGCATCTGGTGTACCTAAATTACAAAGTATAACGCCTTGCTTTGGTGCAGGACCTTTGTGGTCGTATTTTGTTTGACCCTTATACTGCATCTGATTTTCTGCCTTTGGTATCTATAACTTAATAATATGAGATTGAGTGACTAGCATGCTGTCTTACGTTAACTGCTTGCTAGGTTATTCCTTGCGCATTATACGCGACATCAAATAGATGAGATTGATTTTAATCCCACGCTATTAGTAGCTGACCCAAGACGCTGACAAAGCTATAATGCCGCACTTTTATAGATGCGCAAAGAAGACCATGAGTCACCAAGTTTCAGATAGACGCACATTTGCAATTATTTCGCACCCTGATGCAGGTAAAACTACTATTACCGAGAAGCTATTGTTGCTTGGCAATCTCATTCAGGTGGCGGGGACGGTCAAAGGGCGTAAAAGCGATCGTCACGCAACATCCGATTGGATGGCAATGGAAAAAGAGCGTGGCATTTCTGTGACATCATCTGTCATGCAATTTCCGTATCAAGACTGCACTGTAAATTTGCTGGATACCCCAGGTCACGAGGACTTTTCCGAAGATACCTATCGTACCCTCACGGCAGTGGACTCATCTCTCATGGTTATTGATGGCGCCAAAGGGGTAGAGGCCCGCACCATTAAGCTAATGGACGTTTGCCGTTTACGGGATACGCCGATCTTAACCTTTGTTAACAAGATGGATCGTGATATTCGAGACCCTATTGATTTATTAGACGAAATTGAAGCGGTGCTTAAAATTAAAGCTGCGCCGATTAACTGGCCGATTGGTATGGGCCGAGAATTTCGGGGTGTATACAATTTTTACACTGACACGATTCATGTTTATGTGCAGGGTAAAGGTCATACATTGAGCGACGACATACAGGTACATGGATTAGATTCCCCTGAAGCACGCGAGGCACTGGGCGACTATGCTGATGATGTTTTGGAAGAGCTAGAGCTAGTAAAGGGCGCGACCAACCTTTTCGACATGGATGAATTTTTATCTGGACAGCTTGCACCGGTGTTCTTTGGCACTGCCTTAGGTAATTTCGGTATTCGTGAAATGCTTGATTACTTTGTGCGGTGGGCTCCATCCCCGCAGCCGAGACAGGCAGCAGAGCGTGAAGTTGTGGCAGATGAACCTAAATTTAGTGGCTTTGTGTTTAAAATTCAGGCCAACATGGACCCAAAACACCGAGACCGCATCGCTTTTTTGCGAATCTGCTCAGGTAAATATACCAAAGGTATGAAGATGAAGCATGTTCGTACCGGCAAAGATGTGCGTGTCGCAGATGCCTTTAGCTTTAAAGCGGGTGAGCGAATTTCTGTTAACGAAGCAGAAGCCGGTGATATTATTGGGCTGCATAATCATGGATCGATACAGATTGGCGATACGTTTACTGACGGCGAAACACTTAAGTTCAGCGGTATTCCGCACTTCGCACCCGAATTGTTTAAGCGAATTCGTCTTAGAGACCCATTAAGAGCAAAGCAGTTGCAAAACGGCATTCGGCAACTATCGGAAGAGGGTAGTACTCAGGTTTTCTTTCCTTTCCGTAATAATGATGTCATCGTTGGGGCTGTTGGACAGCTGCAATTTGACGTGGTGGCTTACCGACTTCGTGAAGAATATGGTGTAGAAGCTATTTATGAAACAGTTAATGTTCATACCGCTCGGTGGACTGAGTGCGATGATCACAAGATCCTAGAAGCTTTCCGTAATAAAGCAGAAGATAACCTAGCCCTTGATGGCGGCGGTCATTTGACTTATTTGGCGCCCACTAGGGTAAATCTAGCTCTGGCGCAAGAGCGTCATCCAGATATTGCATTTCGCGCCACCCGAGAGCACTAGTATTTGTAGTTACCCCTTTGTTTTAGCTAGCGGAGACTGATTTATGGCTACCAAGCGACCCACTGTCCATCAAGACCAAACGCCCGAGCATTTGCGCGCTAATCGGGGCATATTTTCACGTTGGCTGGGTCGTACCGTTCTTAGAATCCTGGGTTGGCGTGTTGAGGGTCAGATTCCAGATTTGAAGCGTTTGTTAGTGATAGGTGCGCCCCATACTTCAAATTGGGATTTTGTCTTAGCGATGGCAACTATATTGGGTCTCAATTTGCGGATGCGTTGGTTAGCTAAGCATACAATCTTCAAAAGAGGCGTTGTTTGGTTTATGGAATGGCTTGGTGGCATTCCAACCAATCGAACCCAACCTCAACAGATAGTTGAAAGAGTTGCTCGGTTGGCGCAAAAAGGTAAAGGTGTGGTTATAGGCATAACACCTGAGGGAACTCGCAAAAAAGCAGCGAAATGGAAAACTGGATTTCTGCGAATTGCCAAGTCATTAGATTGCCCAATCCTGATGGTAGCTATTAACTTCCCTACTAAGACTATTATTATCGGCGATCTTTACCACCCTAGTGGAGACAATCATTACGACTTGGCGGCGATTAAGCAATACTACAATCAATTCCAGGGTATACATAAAGATCAATTTTGATTATCGTTATAGCTAACTATAAATGTAAGTGAATATTCACTTCTATAAGTTGATCGATTGGATTTTTAGTGTTCTAGCGGTGATAAATACTAGGTTAGCAAGGGTTAGACACCTCTTGGACCGAAATTGCGACTGCTAACTGACCACTGTCCTAATTATATACATCGTGACAAAACCTCAAAAGATACACTAAGCTAATAAAAACAATAAAAACTAAGAGGTTAGCCTAATGCAACAGCGTCAATATCCAGCCTGCCCAGACCAGGTGCCTCTTCATCTTCGTGGCAACCGAGGGGTCTTTGCCCGCTGGTTCGGGCGATCAGTACTCAGTCTTTTTGGATGGCGTGTTGACGGCAGCATCCCCGATGTTAAGCGTATATTGATAATTGCCGCGCCCCATACCTCGAATTGGGATTTTGTATTTGCTATGGCTGCAGTGTTGGCTATAAACCTACGTATACGCTGGCTTGGCAAGCATACTATCTTCAAACCTGGTGTGATTTGGTTTATGGAGTGGTTGGGCGGAATACCGATAAATCGGGCCGACCCCAAAGGTATTGTTGAGGGTGTTGTAGAGTTATCAAAAAAAGAAGGTGGGATTGTCATCGGGTTAGCACCAGAGGGAACCAGAAAAAAGGTGGTGAAATGGAAGACGGGTTTCTTGCGTTTAGCTGATACCCTGGATTGTCAGATACTACTGTTTGCTTTTGACTTTGCCGGCAAGCGGATGGTTATTGGAGATTTATATCAACCGACGGGAGATAACGAAGCGGACTTAGCATTCATCATGGCCTACTACAAGCAATTTATCGGCAAGGACCCAAGCAAAGCATAGATTAATTATACTATGTTAGTAAGTATTCACTTACAAAAAGTTTTTGGTAGATTTAAGTTTATTAATCCAGTCGATACTGGTCGCTGTTGCGTTCTTTGCTGGGTTGATTCCATCAATTGCAGGGTCTGGTGGAATACTAACACTACCGGCTTTGTTGTGGGTCGGCCTGTCTCCCTTAACTGCGTTGGCAACAAACAAGGCTCAAAGTACAGTTGGCACCCTGTCATCAACATGGAATTTCTTTCGCAGAGGACACCTCGAGGTAAAACCTCTCATGGTGGCGATCATAGGATCAATTGCGGGTACCTTAACGGTTCAATCCGTGGACGGAGCCACACTGAGCAGATTAATTCCCTTCTTGTTACTGGGTATTGCAGTTTACTTTCTAATGTCGCCGAAGGTTAAACAGACAGACAGCGCACCCATACTAGGACTTAATGCCTTCGCGTGCACGGCGGCCCTTGCTATGGGTTTCTACGGAGGTTTTTTTGGGCCAGGCATGGGCTCAATAATGCCATTTTTATTTCTGTAGTTGCTTGGCCATAATTTAATCAAGGCAACCGCCGAGACTAAGTTAATGATCTTAGCCATGAATGGCACGTCTGCGGTCATCTTTATTATCAACGGTTTTGTGTTGTGGGAGCTCGTTTTGCCTATGGCGCTAGCGCAGATTATGGGCGCTAGACTTGGGTCTAATCTAGTTATGACGCGAGGATCTGGACTAGTTCAGCCCATCATAACGGCAGTGACCGTTGCGGTGGCGCTAAAGCTACTGTTTTTCCCATGATGCTCTATTGCCACCGTACCTAAGGCGCCATATGTAATCTGCTTGATTAGCCAATCTTGCTAAGGGCAGCTAAGGTCTTCGCGCAAGCTTGGGCTACCTCTTGCCCTTTCATAATAAAATGTTCTTTAAAAAAGACGGTATGGTCTTCACCGGCATCAAAATTTTGAGGTGTTAACACTGCCGAAAAAACGGGCATCGCCGTATCCATCTGCACTCGCATAAGGTTATCAATTACAGCGGATGCAACAAATTCATGCCGATAAATTCCGCCGTCGACTACCAGGCCGGCGGCTACAACAGCGGCGTATTTTTCAGTTTCAGCGAGGGCTTTTGCAAAAATAGGAATTTCGTAGGCGCCAGGTACTTCGAAAAACGACATTTGCTTATCGCTTAGTGCAGAAAACTCCAGTTTAAAGGAATCCCGGAGTTGATCGACGATGTCTTTGTGCCAGGTTGCTTGAACGAAGGCAATGTGCCCACGAGATACTATTTCTTGACTAGTTTTATTCATAAAAGGCTCAAATCAATTTTAATTTAGGGGCTTAGGCCACCAATAAATTGGGTTGAGGGCAAACAAGGGAAGACACGCATTATCTAGCCAAAGCTAAGACTAAGTGCTTTATAGGCCCGAGTAGATACTCGACTAAAGTCTATACCTCATTCTCATAACCAGACTGTAACTGTCGGCTTTGGAATCGCACCAAATCTGCTTGTCCTTCAAGTATAAAGAGTACCTGAAGCGCCCACGGGCTACCTAAAGTACTAGGATTACCGCCGGTGGGGACTTTCACCCCGCCCTGAGAACATCCGTTCGCGACGGAAGCCGGCAGTATAGTCAAAACCTAGATTACTGTATACCAACCACCATTAGAAAAATTGCCACTTGATGTACTGCCTAACTCGATGTTGATGCTGGATATCAATTACATTCATTTATCACTAAAATGCGATGTAACAGCGCACGCTAAAGGACGTTGTGACTGTTCAACGCGACTGGGTGGTAATGTTATAGTCGCAAGTGAATATTGGTTGTAACCCTTAAAAAATAATTTTTATTAGCTGGAGTTGCCTGATGAATGAAAAGACGCCCCCATTCTCCCGATTTTTGGTGGTTGCCGCCGCCTTTGTCATAGTAGTGTCGGGGCTGAAGATGGCAGGTCCCCTTTTGGTGCCGTTCTTGTTGGCGGTGTTCATTGCCATGATTGTGTCACCCGTTTTAGGTTGGCTGAAAAGTTTTCGTATCCCCTCAGGCATCGCGATTTTCTTGGTTATTAGTTTAGTCTTAGCGGTGGGCCTTATTTTAGCCGCAGTGATTGGCTCATCTGTTGATAACTTTCGCCAAGATAGCCCTGTATATGCCGATAAACTGTCGATTATGAGTGAGAATGTTCAGCAATGGCTGAGTGCCCGTGGCATCACCATTGGCGCTGAACAGTGGGGCAGCAGCTTCGATCCTGGTGCGGTAATGGGTCTAGTCGGTAGCACACTGGCATCTTTTGGTAATGTCATGACGAACACCCTTATGATCCTGCTAACAGTGATCTTTATCCTTGCTGAAAATGTGAGTTTTGGCGAGAAACTTCGCAGTGCCAGAGGCAGCATTGACTCGCATGAATGGCTGAGAACATTTTCTGACAGCGTTCACAGCTACTTAGCGATCAAAGCTGCTATTAGCTTTTTAACAGGTTTAATTATCTTTGTGTGGTTAAGCATGCTGGGTGTCGACTACGCCGTGTTATGGGGCCTTATTGCCTTTTTACTTAACTTTATACCCACAGTTGGATCTTTTATCGCGGCAGTTCCAGCTGTGTTACTCGCCCTAGTTCAGCTGGGTCTATTTGAGGCAGGACTAACATTACTAGGCTTTGTAGCGGTGAACCTTATTATGGGTAATGTGGTTGAACCGCGCTGGATGGGTCGAGGCCTTAATCTCTCGCCTTTGGTGGTGTTTGTTTCATTGGTACTTTGGGGTTGGGTGCTGGGCCCTGTCGGTATGTTGCTGTCGATTCCGCTCACGATCATGTTAAAAATCGCCTTAGAAAATCAAACCGAGACTCGTTGGATAGGCGTCATGCTGGGCGCAGGTAAACGCATAGACGCAGACCCAAGTGTAGAGGTCCAATCAACATCAGAGTCTGATGTCTGATTAAAAAACATAAGAAACACTAAGAGAGTGAGTTTATGAAGAGTGTGGGTCTAAGGTGTAAGTCACTATTTTTGTTTGTATTCTGCGTTGTCTTAGGGTTGGTCGGTTGCGATAGTCAGGAACAATTAACGACCACCAGCGCTGAAAATACAGTAGGCGTTATTTATCACGGCGGTGATGTGGTCACCATGGCCGGCGAATCCCTCAGCCAAGCACAAGCCGTGGCTGAGCTAGATGGCAAAATTGTTTTTATTGGCACCCTTGCTGACGCTATGCAACGCTTTGCTAAAGCCAGTAAATTCGACCTAAAAGGTAAAACCCTAATGCCTGGTTTTATCGAACCTCACGTACATCCATCTATTGCAGCGCTAGTCCTGCCTAATGAGATTATAGCTCCCTACGACTGGGTGTTTCCCAACGTCACCAAAAAAGGGGTCAGAGATCCCGCGGGCTACAAGAAGCGTCTAGAAGAGAGTATTAATCGCAACGGAGCCAGCGAAAATGCAGATAGCAACAGTCTATTTATGATTTGGGGTTATCATCAACTGTGGCACGGTGACCTCAGTCGCGAGCTTCTAAATCGCTTAGCCCCCGACCAGCCAGTGGCGATTATCCATCGGTCGTTTCATGAGATTTTCTTTAATGACAGGGCCATAGAGCTCATAGGTCTTAACGCACAAGAGTTTAAAGACAATCCTCAGGTTAATTGGGACAAAGGCCACTTCTTTGAAAGTGGTTGGATGAATATCGCGCCGAAAGTCGTCCCCTTTTTAGCTGGCGCGCAAAAATATATGCTGGGGCTTGATCTAATGTCGCAACTCATCCAAAAGAATGGCATCACTACCATTGCTGAACCGGGCTCTGGGACGGACTTTAATGCAGAATTGGGACTTTTAAACCATTATATGGCCCAACAGCCACCGTTTAATGTTTACCTTATTGCCAGCGGCACCAAACTCTATCGCAGCTTTGGCGACAATAGAAAAGCTATGGACTTGCTAGATACGCTGCCGTCAAAATACAACACTAACAATCTTCAATTTCTTCCTAAGCAAGTTAAGCTATTTGCTGACGGCGCCATTTACTCACAATTAATGCAAATGAAAGACGGTTACCTAGATGGCCATCATGGTGAGTGGATGACCCCACTTAAGGATCTAACCCAACAGATTACAGATTACTGGCGTAGTGACTATAAGTTGCATATTCATGCTAACGGTGACAAAGGTATTCAGCAGGTGATAGATACAGTGGCCGCCTTGCAGCAAAGCGATCCCCGTCAAGACCACCGCCTCACCTTGCATCACATGGGTTATTTTGACGACCAGCAGGCAGCACAAATTGCCAATCTAGGTATTGAAGCATCGGTTAACCCTTTTTATCTATGGGCGCTGGCCGATAAATACGCCGAATTTGGTTTGGGTGAGGAGCGAGCGCATAATCTGGTGCGCATAAAATCACTGACAGACCGAAACGTACCGGTCTCTTTTCATTCAGACTTTTCTATGGCGCCCATTGAGCCTCTTACCTTGGTCTGGACTGCTGTTAATCGTATCGGTTCAGAAGGTATAGCCTATTCGGCTGATCAAAAAATAGACGTGTACACCGCCCTAAAAGCAGTCACCATTAACGCTGCAAGGACAATAAATCTAGAACACGAAATTGGCTCTATTGAGGTCGGTAAACAAGCTAATTTTGTTATTTTGGATAAAAATCCGATGCGGGTCGAACCGAAAGAGATTAAAGACATCAAGGTTTATGGAACCGTTTTTATGGGCGAACTCAATCTACCGATTAGCCATTAAGTCTATTTCTCGATTCAATCCTTTTGTGCCATCCTCTGGGTCGATCACATGCCCCTAGCCCACTTATTGCTCAGGTATGGCGAACACTTAAATTAGTCCTAAGAATTTTCTTCTTCGCCACCATTGGAAAACGCCACAAAGCAAAAAGCCCCAGCATTAGCTGAGGCTTTTTTATATATGGTGCCCAGACCTGGAATCGAACCAGGGACACAAGGATTTTCAATCCTTTGCTCTACCAACTGAGCTATCTGGGCATTACAACACTTCTGACGCTTGCGCGAGAGGCGCGTATTAAAGCGTTTGATCTGCTGTTCGTCAAGGAATTATTCGGTCGGTGGGACGTATCCTTCGGCTTGATCCACTTCTTCGCCATTAAAGAACTTTTCTCGTTGTTCTGATAGGTAGTTTCGTGCTGATACGTCCATCATATTAAGGCGTAATTCATTGATCAGGGTTGTCTGGTGAGTCATCCACTCACCCCAAGCATCTTTGGAAATAGAACTAAATATCTCTTCACCTTTAGGGCCAGGAAATGGGGGCATGTCTAACCCGGGGAGTTCTTTTTTAAGTTTGCGACATAAAACTTTACGCGCCATAGCAACCTCGATTAATAATCTTTGTATACCTACGAATTAAGGCCATCGAACAGAGCTTTAATAGGTGCAGGCATGCCTAATGATATAGGCTTTTGCGGGTTATACCAGACCTGATTGCCTTTCTCGCTGACTCTATCTTTGAAAATCTCTGTGGCGCCCACATTTACCGCAATGGGTTGATAATCAAGATGAAAGTGGCTAAAAGTATGACGTTTTGCATTTAGTACTCTGTAGTCTTGGGCATTAACGCCAAGCGCCTTTAATGCCTGATTAATACAGTCTGTCGTATCACACTGGGGAAATATCCAGAGTCCACCCCAAAGGCCAGTTGGTGGATTTTGTTGTAGTAACAGCTCGCCTTTATTATTGCTAATCATGAGAAAGCATGTATTTCTAATCGGAATGGCCTTCTTAGGCTTTTTGCCCGGATAGTCTTGGGGATTACCTTGCTTATAGGCAATACATTTTTTAGCAAGTGGGCAGGCTGGGCAATTAGGCGATGATCTTGTGCAGAGCGTAGCACCAAGATCCATCATTGCCTGTGTGTAATCGGCAATCCGCTGGTATGGAGTATTCCTTTGAGCAAGGGTCCAGAGGGCATCTACAACGTCCGCTTTGCCTGGCCAACCGCTAATGGCGCCAAAGCGCGCCAGCACCCGTTTTACATTGCCATCTAGTATGGCGGCTTGTTGATGGAACGCGATAGCACTAATTGCACCAGCGGTAGAGCGGCCGATCCCGGGTAGCTCACATAGCTGTTCAACGGTGCTTGGAAATTTACCATTCAGCTCCTTACTAACCTGCTGAGCGGTTTTGTGTAGATTGCGGGCGCGGGCGTAATAGCCTAGTCCAGTCCAATGATGCAGTATTTCGTCTAGCGGCGCGTTTGCAAGGTCTTCAACACTGGGGAAGCTTTTCATAAACCGTAAATAATAAGGAATGACCGTACTTACTTGAGTTTGCTGCAGCATAATTTCAGACACCCAAACTCTGTACGCGGAGGTGTTCTGTTGCCAGGGTAGGCTGGTGCGGCCATGTTGGTCGAACCAATGAAGAACCGCCTTCTGAAACTCAGCAGGCTTCATGAATCGCCTAGTTTTTTCTTTAAAAAGCCTTTTAAAGCGTCTTGAATAGAGTCACCATTGAGGGGCGCCTCAGTGTTAGGGGTTGTTAGATATTTTTCGCCAAGTTGCTGTAGTAGGCTATTTTTCAATAAGCCACGAATTACTTTCTGATCGGGAGCACAGCTAGATTGCCCTGAGCTATTGTTAGCCCCGAAGCTGCCTTTACAGACAAATGGAATGACTTGATTTTGTAACCGCTTATTAACCGTACATCCGCTATTACTGCTAGTCGCGCCTGCCAGGACAGCCTTTGCGTTCAAAATATAGCTTTGCTCCACCAGCTGTACCTGACTTTGGCCACTAAGTTTTAAATTGCCAGTGCCGGTCGTCATATTAGTTAGCAGCATTTTTCCATTAGTAAACCCTAGGTTGCCGGTAATATCATTTAGCTGCGTTCCTTCAGGCCATTGTTGAGCTGAATCTCCTCGGCTGCCAAACATGGCAGTGGCCTGGCAGATAGTTTCCTCGATATTTACCCCTCGATAGGATGGCGTGACCACTTTGAATTGACCATTACCTACCAGAGATTTTTGAATCTCATAAATATTAGTGCCTGACCCTTCAATGGTGGCGTCCATGTTGAAATAGCCGGTGAAGTCTTGGGAGTTTGATAGTGCCTGCAAAGCCTGAGTTAAATCAATATCATAAACTGAGGGTACTAGCCTGAAGCTAGGAGTGGCGCCACTTATATCAATACTTGCCACGGCATTAATGTGGCCACCAAATAGATCGGCAGTTAAAGAAGTGAGTCTTAGCTGGTTACGATAACCGGATGCGTTGCTATAGAAGTTATTCACCGCGAATGATTCGAGCTGGATATTATTTATCGCCAGTTCTATATTGCTCTGGCCACGCCACAGCATAAATGGCACTGCCAGAGGAGCAAAAATTGCGGCGGGCGCTTGGGTTCTGTCGCTAGTGCTTTGGGCGGGCGGCGGCAGGTAGTCAGCTAATTTAAAGCTATTCCCTTTTAGGGAGATAGCCATCTTGTTAGTACTCTGATCGGCACTCACGTCGATATCAAACGTTTGTCCATCGAGCACTAACTCATGTAGATAATGGGAATAGCCCCAAGGATTAATATTAAATTCGCTCTTAAAACTAACACTACTCATGGCCTTGTCGCCGGCCATTAAAGGTAGCGCAAAAATGGGCAGGTGCCTTTGAATAGTAGCGATCTGTTTTTTCAGGTTAATTGAAGAGCTGGTGATGGAGCCTTTAATTTCTTGGCTAGTAAGATCACCGTCAATACTGCCTTTTAGAGTAATTTCATCGACGACAAAAGTGAAATTATGGGCCGCGACTCGACTAACCTTTTCATCCTGAATATTGACTTGAGCGGTTGAACTAAATGACAGAGGTAAACCCTTCAGTATTTGAGCTGATAGATTAATATCGAAATCATTACCATTAAGCGTAAGATCATTAATATTGAGTTCGATCTGCTCGAGTTGAAGCGGCACGGGAGTGGCGGAGGAATATTGCAAAGTTGCTTTTGCAAGGCTGATCGAATCAATAGGTAGATTTGTAGCGCTAAGATTCCCACCTATTAAAGCCAACCACCCCACGGTAATGTCCAGTTCGGGTATGTGGCCTGCGATATTCTGACCGTCTGAGAACTTAATATTTGTTACTGCAACACCTAACTTTGGGAAAACCTTAAGTGCCAGATTGCCCTCAATGGACAATTTAATACCGTTTTGTTGGGCCGCATTTTCAATATCGGATTTATAGTCATTGGGGTCAATTAGGCTATTTAGGATCACAACTAACACGCCGGCTATAACGCCTAGTGCTAGGCCCGCGGTTAACAACCATTTAATCAGTTTAGACAAGCTAAATTTCTCCACACAGTGACTTTTGCATCCATAGTAAATGCAGGCGATATGTTACCTTAATGAGATGTTTGTGTCCCGATTGCTGACCAGTGTATGGGCCCTAAAAGCTACTAAAGGGTCGAAAAAAGAGGTTATTTTCAGGTATACTGCGGCCCTGAAAATATCAAACTGGAGTATCAAATGACTCAGCGTACGGCTACTGTGACGCGTAACACACTGGAATCGCAGATTACCATTAGTGTTAATTTGGATGGCACGGGTAAGGCAAATCTTGAAACGCCAGTGCCTTTCTTAAATCACATGCTCGATCAAATTGCTCGACATGGTTTAGTTGATCTAGATATTCAAGCGACTGGCGATACTCACATCGATGACCACCACACAGTGGAAGACATTGGTATTACTTTGGGCATGGCCGTTGCGGAGGCGATTGGCGATAAAAAAGGGTTAACCCGTTATGGACACTCTTATGTCCCTTTAGACGAAGCCTTGTCGAGAGTCGTTATGGATTTCTCAGGTCGTCCCGGGCTGATAATGAAAGCTGATTTTGTGCGGAGCCAAGTGGGTGGTTTTGATGTTGATTTAACCCGCGAATTTTTTCAAGGGTTTGTTAATCACGCCTTGGTCACTTTGCACATCGACAACCTTAGAGGTGCTAATGCTCACCACCAAGTTGAAACTATTTTTAAGGCCTTTGGTCGCGCCTTGCGTATGGCTGCGTCTGCGGACGAACGTATGGCAGGGGTATTGCCGTCCACTAAGGGTCATCTTTAGCTAGCGGCTTAAGGCTGGTTGCATTAACCAGGATATCGAAACATTTATGAGTACGTCTTCTAACCATATTGCTGTCATTGACTACGGAATGGGTAATCTTCATTCCGTGGCTAAGGCGCTGGAGTATGTTTGTCCTAACGCTCAGGTGTCTGTGACATCTGACGCTAATATAGTGGCTAGGGCTGATAGAGTGGTGTTTCCTGGTGTGGGTGCAATTCGTGACTGTATGTCTGAGATACAGCGGCTTAAAGTTGGTGATGTAGTGAGTCATGCAGCCAAAGAAAAGCCAGTACTAGGTATCTGTGTTGGGATGCAGGCATTGCTAGAGCACAGTGAAGAAAACCAAGGTATCGACTGTCTTGGGCTATTGCCTGGCAAGGTTAAGTTTTTTGGCCAAGATCATCAAAATGATCAGGGCGATAGGCTTAAGGTGCCGCACATGGGTTGGAATAATGTGCAACAAACTATTGATCACCCGCTCTGGCAGGGCATCAAGCAGAGCAGCCAATTTTATTTTGTGCACAGCTACTACGCAGCCTTAGCTGGTAATCCTTATGTGGCAGGGACCTGCGATTATGGCGTAAACTTTGCCGCTGCATTGAGCCTCAATAATTTATTTGCGGTGCAATTTCATCCAGAGAAGAGTGCTGACGCGGGCTTACAACTGTTACGAAATTTTGTTAACTGGACGTTATAGCCTCTCAAAAATAAGTTTGAACAATAAACATGCCGAGACAATCATTGGAAGAAAAAGACGCCTTAGTGCAGCGATTAAACAAAGAAACCGCTAAGATCAATTGGCTCGAGTTGCAAAAGCACTATGCTGCGGGCAACCTATTGGCGGTTGCAAAAGGAGCCGATTTAATTAATGTTGCTGTGGCTTTTCATCAAGATGACACCGTTAAGGTTCAGGCTTGGTTGGCCGACAAAACACTATTCGAAATTAATGACCAGCAGGCGTTAGACTGGTATGAGAGCAATGTTGAGCATTGGGCAGTGGTTATCCCGCCCTTTGTTTTAGTGCAGAACGTAAAATAACAGGGAGCTTAGGAGCAATCATGAATTTACAAAATAAAGTGGCAGTAGTTACCGGTGGAGCCTCTGGCCTTGGTCGTGCTGCGGCTCAGTTGCTAGTCGATGGTGGAGCGCATGTGGTGATATTTGATATGAATGCGAGTGCTGGACAACAGGCAGTTGATGAACTTGGTGCTAAATGTGCTCGATACATACAGCTTGATGTGTCCAATGGTCCAGATGTTGAAAATGCCTTTGACAAAATTTTGGCAGACCTTGGACGAGTTGATGTCTGTATTAATTGCGCAGGTATTGGCATTGCAGCTAAGACCGTCAATCGTGAAGGTCAGCCCCATGATCTTGATCTATATCGCAAAGTCATCGAAGTCAATCTTATAGGTACTTTTAATGTATCTCGCTGCGCAGCCGCAGCTATGTTGAAAAATGAGCCAGATGAAAAAACTGAACGTGGCGTTATCGTAAATACCGCATCTATTGCCGCATTCGATGGGCAGATGGGTCAGGTTGCATACTCTGCAACTAAAGGTGGGATCGTTGGTATGACTTTGCCTATGGCTAGAGACTTAGCTAAATCAGGTGTTCGCGTCAACACAATCGCGCCCGGGGTAATGGCGACACCACTTATGCTAGCAGCTCCACAAAATGTTCAGGATGGTATTGTTGCTAATATCCCTTTCCCACAACGTCTTGGTGAGCCTTCTGAATTCGGTCAGTTGGTAGTGCATATTGTTGAAAACAGCTATCTAAATGGTGAGACTATTCGCCTAGATGGCGGTGTGAGAATGCAACCGCGCTAGAAATTATTGCTTTTCGTGCAACCACTGGATAACTTCTTGGTGGTTGCCGCGAAAAGCGATGCGATGCTTGCGCTTATCTAATTGATACAGATACATTGGATCATAATAGTCGGCAGTGATAGCCCCTAACCAGGCGCGATGACTGGCAAACTGATCCTGATGTTGACTTTTAATGGCTCCTTCCATAAGGGCTAGTATCTCTTTAGTGCGCTCGCCACCAAGACGTTTTTTAACACGTAATAGACTATCAATTAGATAATCAGCAAAGATCTGCTCGCCACTTTCTTGGTGGTAGGCCATGGTTTGTTGGTAGCGTTCGATGACATATTCCTGCCAGAGTTTATCGATTCGCTCCTCAAAAGGTAAATCAATAACTACCATTGGACTTTCTGCCATGGCTACGGTTAGAGGTTGTGGAAGATGGCGACCTCCAATATTGCGGCTCTCATCTTCGATAATAATACTGCGCTCTGGGTATTTATGTTGAACCTGCATTAAATCTAAAATAATTTGGTTTTCAAAATCAATTTGAGCTGGCTGTTCACCCAAAGGCCGACCGAAGCTAGAACCCTTGTGATTGGCCGCACCTTCCAAATCGATACTGATGTCCAAGCTTTTTATAATGTCAGTTTTTCCGGTACCAGTCATACCTGACAGCAAGACAAAGTTTTGTGTTTCGCAGCAGTGGACCAAAGACTGCTGCATAAAGGCTCGCAGTGATTTATAGCCACCCTCGATACGCGGGCAAGTAATGCCGACATCAGCGAGCCACTGTTGGCTCAACTGAGAGCGTAGGCCACCTCGAGCGCAATAGAGAACGGCATTAGGATGCTCGACTAAAAACAACTGCCAAGCCTCTACTCTCTGGTTTTTCACTATGCCATTAACTCGTTTATGACCGAGAGCTAGGGCGGCTTCCTGGCCTTTCTCCTTAAAACATATGCCGATTTCTTGACGCTCATCGTCAACGATAAAGGGTAAATTTGTAGCAAATGGCAGGCCACCGGTTATAAATTCAATGGGCGCACGAACGTCAATCATGGGGATATTACCCAATAGCAAAGATTGATACTCAGCGGTTGAGGGTAGCCTTAAATGATTCAATCTGTGAACTCTATCCAAGGCTGATTTGCTACAAAATCGTCAAGCTGTCCTATGGGATGCTGATAACAGTCTGCCGCTTTAAGTAAGGCCCTAACCTCATCAACGGCGTGGGCCTCAACGCAAACTAATAGGCCGCCACTAGTCTGTGGGTCGCATAGTAATGCTTGAGTCTTTGGGTCCGTTCCAGATACGAGGTTCTTGATACTCTGCCAGTTACGTTGGCTGCCACCAGATACACAGCCTAAGTCTATGTAGTCATAAACAGCACTATTTAAAACAGGCACTGCGCTTAAATTTAGTCTTGCTTTAAGTTCACTACCTTGGCAAATCTCAAGTAAATGTCCCAATAAACCAAAACCCGTGACATCAGTCATAGCGGTCACGCCCTTCACCGCACTTAATTCACCGCCTACTGTATTTAGACGCATCATGCTCTCCACGGCTAAACGGCTGTGATCAGAGTGTAACTTTCCTTGTTTTTCAGCCGTTGTCAAAATGCCCACACCGAGAGGTTTAGTGAGAAATAAAAGATCACCACTTTTTGCAGTGGAATTTTTTTTCAACTCTTCAATCTGTACCCGCCCAGTGACAGCCAAGCCAAAAATAGGCTCTGGGGCATCAATCGAATGACCTCCTGCCAGATGAATCCCGGCGTCTCTGCAGGCGTGACGACCGCCATCAATAACTTGTTGCGCTACATCGGCGCCGAGAGTGTTAATGGGCCAGCCCAAGATCGCGATAGCCATCAAAGGGTTACCCCCCATGGCATAAACATCACTAATGGCGTTGGCTGCGGCTACTCGACCAAATTCAAAGGGATCGTCAACAATCGGCATAAAAAAGTCTGTAGTACTGATAACGCCGCTACCATCACCAAGATCATAAACTGCGGCATCATCCTTGGTGCTATTACCTACTAGCAAGTTTGCATCGGGTATGGGAATAAAGTCGGTTTTTAAAAAAGTCTCGAGTAGATCAGGCGCGATTTTACAGCCGCACCCCGCACCATGACTGAATTGAGTTAATCTGATTTTAGTAGTCATTTTATGCCTCTATTAGATGACTGTTTCATAGGGTACTTGGTTTGTTCAGTAAGGTCATGAGTTTTGCTTACAATATTCTCGCGGTGTCAGTCCAGTCCAATGCTTAAAGGCTCGAGTAAAAGAGCGTGGTTCACTAAATCCAACGGCTTCGGACACTCTTTCAACGGATAGTTTTTCGTGAATTAATTTATTTATCGCGACCTCTCTGCGTAAGTTATCTTTTATTTTTTGATAGCTAGTCGCGCTCTCTTTTAGTCGACGATGCAGAGTTTGAGAGCTCATGCCTAATTCCTTCGCTAATTTATGGATACTGGCAAAGACCAAGCGATCAGGATGTCTCTGGCTAATAATACGCTCTATTTGGGCCTCTAAAATAGTATCTGAGCCCGGAATGGTCATTACGTCTGCCGGTGCATTTTCAACATAGTTAGCTAATTCTTGATCTGACCTGACCAATGGTTTATCCAGGTAGTGACGATCAAAAATGAGGCGATTGGATGAGCTATTAAAATGCAGTTTAGAGGGAAACATAATCTGCAGCTCACCCCTATGCTGCGGTGGGTTAAAGGTAAAATGTGTTTCTTGTAGCCTGATCGGCTCGCCGATATACCAGCTCGGAAATCTATGCCAGATAACCAACCAAAACTCGGTCATAAAGTTCTCGGGATCTAGGTGGGGCTGGTCCATATTAAAGCCCAGTATTGCGTTCCCTTCTGACTCAGTTAGCTGCATAGGTATATCACTACTAATTAGGTTATAGAAATCAACAGCTTTGACCAATAACTCACCCAAGGTCGCGCACCGGTTAACCAGTTCTCCCATAGTAGCGAATAACCCGACCTTACAGCCATGCTGAGTAAACCCCATGAACTCATCATCTAAACATTCTTGGACGCCCTTAAATAGGCGTGCCACCTGTTCTGTGTGAACACGCTGCCCCTCTCTGATTAAGACATTGGGATTAATCCCTGCGCGCTCTAAAATGGGGCGCTGCGCGAGATGTTGCTCCCGGATCCCGTACATACAGGCAATAACATGATGTTGACAAATAGTGGCCATATAAATAGTTTAGCTGACTAGAGCACCTTAAAAATAAATAAATTGTGAGTTTAATTAAATATTATCACAAAAAATGTTAAAATTACCTAACTATTTGGCAATAAATGTGAGTTATTGTGTTGGAAATAGACCTACTAATCACGTCGAGGCTACGGCATAGTGCAGTTTAGAAAATTCGCTGCAACCTAGCAGTAACTAACAGATTCACAGGGTGGACAGAGTGATGACCGATAAAAAAGGTCCTACAGTCAAAGATTGGGAAAAATTAGTCGAAAAAGAGACCAAAGGTCGTACGACTGATGAAATGACTTGGCAGACACCTGAAGGTATTGCTGTCAAGCCTCTTTACACGGTCGAAGATACCGTCGGTATTGACCATATGGACAATTTACCAGGTTTTGCGCCTTTTAAGCGTGGCCCCAAAGCGACCATGTATGCAGGACGGCCCTGGACTGTTCGCCAATATGCTGGGTTTTCCACGGCGGAAGAATCTAATACGTTTTATCGAAAAAATTTGGCGGGTGGGCAGCAGGGTTTGTCGGTTGCTTTTGACCTAGCCACTCACAGAGGGTATGACTCTGATCATCCTCGAGTAGAGGGCGATGTGGGTAAAGCGGGTGTTGCCATCGATTCTGTTGAAGACATGAAAATACTTTTTGATAGCATTCCCCTTGATAAAGTTTCTGTCTCAATGACCATGAATGGCGCAGTGTTGCCAGTCATGGCTAGTTTTATCGTTGCTGCCCAAGAACAGGGTGTGGAACCAGAGCAACTTGCGGGTACGTTGCAAAATGACATCCTCAAAGAGTTTATGGTGCGTAACACCTACATTTATCCACCTGAACCCTCCATGCGGATCGTATCCGATATTATAAGTTATAGCGCTGAACTCATGCCTAAATTCAACTCTATTTCGATATCCGGCTACCATATGCAAGAGGCGGGTGCGACCAACGTTCAAGAGCTGGCATACACTATTGCCGACGGTATTGAATATGTGCGCACCGCAATTAATAGCGGTATGGACGTGGATAAATTTGCTCCACGCCTGTCGTTTTTCTTTGCCATTGGTATGAACTTCTTTATGGAAATTGCCAAACTTAGAGCTGCACGTATTTTATGGGCAACCTTAATGGAGGAGAAATTCTCGCCTAAAGATCAGCGGTCATTAATGCTGCGCACCCACTGCCAAACATCGGGTGTCAGCTTGACCAGTAAAGACCCTTACAACAATATTGTGCGAACTACTATTGAAGGAATGGCAGCGGTCTTGGGTGGCACTCAGTCATTGCATACCAACTCCTTCGATGAGGCTCTGGGGTTACCGACTGAGTTTGCTGCACGTATCGCTAGAAATACTCAATTAGTTCTTCAAGAAGAAACAGGCATCACCAAAGTTGTCGATCCATTGGCGGGTTCTTACTATATTGAAAGCCTCACTAACGAGTTAGTTGAAGCGGCACTTGTGCTTATCAATGAAGTCGAAGATATGGGTGGCATGACCAAGGCAGTAGAGTCGGGGATGCCTAAATTACGCATTGAAGAGGCTGCCGCATTGCGTCAAGTAGCGATTGATCGTGGCAATGATGTCATTGTTGGGGTTAATAAATACCAATTAAGTGAAGAGCCCGAGATTGACGTTCGAGATATTGATAATTCGTCAGTACGCGATGCCCAAATTCAACGACTTAATCGTTTGCGTGCTGAGCGAGATTCGATAGCCTGCGATAAGACGCTTGCTGCAATTACTGAAGCAGCAAAAAGCGGGGAAGGTAATTTATTGTCCTTAGCAGTTGAGGCTGCTAGAGAAAGGGCTACCGTTGGTGAAATAAGTGATGCACTAGAGGAAGTCTGGGGCCGGCACAGGGCTCAGACTCGATCTATTAGTGGTGTTTATAGTTCTGCCTATGAGGGTGATGAGAAATTTATGAAAATCAAACAAAAAGTAGAAGAGTTTGCTGAGCAACAGGGCCGACGACCGAGAATGTTGGTGGTAAAGATGGGCCAGGATGGTCACGACCGAGGTGCAAAGGTGATAGCAACAGCCTTTGCAGATTTAGGTTTTGACGTAGATGTTGGTCCGATGTTTCAGACCCCAGAGGAAGCTGCTCGGCAAGCTATTGAAAATGATGTTCATGTAGTTGGAGTCTCATCACAGGCGGCTGGGCATAAAACCCTAGTGCCACAAATGATTGAGTCGCTTAAAAGCCAAGGCGCAGGAGAAATTATAGTGATTTGTGGTGGCGTCATACCCCCCAAGGACTACGACGAACTCACTGCGATTGGTGTGGCTGCAATCTTTGGTCCTGGAACCAACATCCCTGATGCAGCAGAAAAAGTGTTAGACCTTATTCAATAATTGACGTCTGCGAGGCAGAAAATAATGCATGATATTCTCGAAGAATTAGAAGAAAAAAGGCGCCTCGCTCGATTGGGCGGTGGTCAAAAACGTATCGACGTACAGCATGCTAAGGGCAAGCTCACCGCTCGAGAGCGACTAGATCTGCTACTTGATGATAATAGTTTTGAAGAGTGGGACATGTTTGTTGAACATCGATGCACCGACTTCGATATGGACAAACAGCATGTGCCTGGAGATGGAGTAATTATTGGTTATGGCACTATCAATGGCCGGTTAGTCTTCGTCTTTAGCCAAGATTTCACGGTCTTTGGCGGTGCGCTTTCGGAAGCCCACGCAGAAAAAATCTGCAAGTTAATGGATCAAGCGATGAAAGTTGGGGCTCCGGTTATCGGGCTTAACGATTCAGGCGGTGCTCGTATCCAAGAGGGCGTTGCTTCTCTTGGCGGCTATGCTGAGGTATTTCAGCGTAATGTGATGGCATCGGGAGTGATACCCCAGATTTCAATGGTCATGGGGCCTTGCGCCGGTGGTGCTGTTTATTCACCAGCGATCACTGACTTTATCTTCATGGTACAAGACAGCTCCTATATGTTTGTCACCGGCCCAGATGTGGTTAAAACAGTGACTCATGAAACGGTTACCGCTGAAGAGTTGGGTGGTGCGCTTACCCACTCTAGTAAATCAGGTGTGGCCGACCTCGCCTTTGAAAATGATGTAGAGGCTCTCGCCAAAGTGAGGCATTTTTTCAATTACTTGCCAGCCAATAACAAAGAGAAACCGCCGGTGTGGCCCACAGTTGATCCTGCCGACAGAATCGAAATGTCTCTGGATACTATTATCCCTAGTGATCCTAATAAACCTTATGACATGAAAGAGGTGATCTTAAAGGTGGCTGACGAAGGTGTTTTTTTTGAAACCCAGGTTAGCTATGCGAAAAATATTATCACTGGGTTTATTCGTATTGAAGGCTCAAGTGTGGGTGTGGTGGCTAATCAGCCCATGGTATTGGCGGGTTGTTTGGACATAGATGCATCGAAAAAAGCGGCGCGATTCATCCGCTTCTGTGATGCTTTTAATATCCCTGTACTAACCTTTGTTGATGTACCAGGCTTTATGCCCGGCACTAGTCAGGAATACGGTGGAATTATTAAACATGGTGCCAAGTTGCTGTACGCCTACGCCGAATGCACTGTGCCCAAAGTAACTGTTATTACCCGTAAAGCCTATGGTGGGGCCTACGATGTGATGGCGTCTAAACATCTGCGTGGCGACGTGAACTTAGCATGGCCTACTGCAGAAATCGCAGTGATGGGTCCCAAGGGTGCGGTAGAAATTATCTTTCGTAAAGATATAGGTGATGCGAAAAAGATCGCTGCGCGTACCGAAGAATATCGAAAGAAATTTGCTAACCCTTTTATTGCAGGCAAGCGCGGTTATATCGACGATGTCATTATGCCTCACAGTACTCGTAAGAGAGTGGCGCGTTCTCTGGCAATGCTTAAAAATAAAAGTATTGAAAATCCCTGGCGTAAGCACGGCAATATTCCGCTTTAACGCCTTTTTAATGAGAACAAACCTATGTTGAAAAAAATTCTAGTGGCGAATAGGGGTGAAATCGCCTGTCGCGTTTTTGCTACCGCTAAAAAAATGGGTATTGCTACTGTCGCGGTTTACTCTGATGCTGACCGAGATGCCCTCCATGTGCAAATGGCTGATGAAGCCGTCCACA
>JAPKEJ010000032.1 GCA_028822155.1 Porticoccaceae bacterium | reverse complement strand
TCTATAGAAGAAGCAGGCACTCAGTACGACGATAGCGTCGACACTGCTGTGCAAGCGGTAAAAGCACCAGAAACGTTAAGCAAGCGGGGACTGATTGGTGCCGCAGCAGCGTTTTTTGTTGGTGCGGGAGTCTTTTTGCTTATGGCCGTGCAGATGTCGAGTAAAATTGGCCAGGTTGATGACATGCTTAATGCGCTAACTAAGCGAGCCGTTAACATGAATACAGCGATCTCTTCATTTGATGAGCTCAACGACACCATTCAGGAAATGGGCGTCATCCAAGCACAGTTCTCAGACCAGCAGAATCTTCTATCAATGACAGTGACTGAGCTAAAAACACAGATTCCCGCGGTGGCGGCACAAAGAGTCGCGACGGAAAACGCTGTTGTAAGCGCTAAAATCAATGAGCTTGGAGCTGTCCTAAATAAGCAAAGCCACAATATCACCAAGGTGAGGGAGTCAATTAGCGGGCTATCTTCTCGTGTTAAGAAATTTGAAGAGCAATTGACGGATGTAAAAAGGTTGACCGCTGATGTAGATGCGTTGATTACTCTGGAACGTGAAAATTACTTAGCGGTATTGAAGCGACAATCGCTTCTGCAAGAGGCACAATCTGGGAAACAGGTTGTTAAGGTGCCACGTAACCCTGATTTAATCTTTTATTCAGTCAAAACGCCTTAGGCGTCTGAGTGGTTAAGGTTTTTTCGCAGCTTTTTGGTAATACCCGATAGAACCTGACTGACTCGAGATTCGCTGACTTCAAGAACAGCACCTATTTCTCGTAAGTTCATTTCTTCTACGTAATAGAGAGCCACAATAGTCTTTTCACGCTCTGGAAGAAGAGCAATAGCGTCAGCTAAGGAGGCCATTAGCTGCTCTTTGGCTAACACAGCTTCCGGCTCGTTTGAGCCACTTGCCGACAGCTCTACGGACTCAGGAACTTGCGCCTCCAGAGAAATAGTTTGGAATTGATGCGCATGATTACGTTCCTTTTGATAGACGTGCACATCTTTTTCCATGAACTCAGCCATCTCCGCTTGGTTCGGCTCGCGTCCGAATTTGCCAGCTAATTTGTGCCGCGCTTCATTATGCTCGCGGATATTAACCATTGCAGACCTAGGCAGATAAGACATTTTCCGAACTTGATCTAAAATCGCACCGCGAATACGATTTTTAGCAAAGATTTCGAAATCCACTCCTTTGCTTGAGTCGAAAGATTTAGCGGCTTCAATTAGCCCGATAGTCCCTACTTGGATTAGCTCATCAAGCTCCATGAATTTAGGAACTCTCCCCTTAAGATGTAAGGCAACCCGCTTAACAAGACCAATATTTTTTAGCAGATCGTCGTTTGGGCGATTAATATTTTGTATGTCGTTGTAGTCACTGATATCAGACATTTTTCATCCTACTTTATGGTTGTGTCTTGTCGCGAAAGGCGCTCTAAGAAAAACTGTAGCCCCCCGCTTATAGAGGCATTAGCGGTTAGTTTGGTGACCGTCTTTGCGAGTAGTTCGAAGTCTCTAGTAGCGGCACTGGAAGGAGAAAATTGAAGTAGAGGCTTTGAGGCTTTAATCGACCTAAGAACCATTTCGTCTTCGCGAATGGTTCCTAAATGCGCCACCTGACCACCTAAAAACCGCTGGATGACAGAAGTAATACCCTGATAAAGGCGGTCTCCCGCTGCCTGTGAATTCATGCAATTTGAAATAATTGAAATGTTGTCTAACTTATAATCTTGAATCATCACCTTAATCGTTGCATAGGCATCTGCGATAGAGGAGGGGTCATCTTTCACGATGATAAAGCGGTGTTGGCATGCGCCTAAGAAAGTCATGACCGTATCAGATAGCCCTGCGGCGAGATCTACAATTAAGTAGTCTAGGTTGCCTTCTATCTCTGAAAAAGATTGAATAATGCCTGCTGTCTCTACAACAGAGAGCGAAGCCATGCGCTGAATACCGCTAGAGCCAGGAACTAGCTGAACACCCAACGGGCCTTCAACAATAATTTCTTGGACTGTTTTCTTTCCACTTAAAACATGGCTAAAGTTATATTTCGCCCTACAGCCAAGTGCTAACTGAGCGTTGGCTAATCCTAAATCAGCATCGAAGACCATTACCCTTTTACCCAGAGCAGCGAGTGAAACAGCCAAATTTGCCGCCACGGTTGTTTTCCCAACGCCGCCCTTGCCGCTGGCAATGCCTATTACTTGAGTTGAATGTACTTTGTTCATAGCTCGATTCTTTAGCCTCGTGTCATGCTTTAGTCATGTAAATATTCTTATTAATTGATTTTCATTAACGCCTAGATAGCCCTCAAACAACGTTCAGAGGGAGGTTTGATAGGCAGTGTCCTGTCAGATAAGCCCCATTAATAGGGAAGGCTTCACTTGAAAGAGATGAGTCCGAAGCAGCTAACGAAATAGCCATTCCTGTGGCCACCAGAGTATTAATTACCGGCCAAGGACGAATGTCTTGTTCAAGCTGAGACAGCATGACAGAATCCCAGTCAATGCCAGTTCGTTGCAGATATCTGTTGACCGATACTTCGGATGCGTCTGCTGACAGTAGTAGGTGCTTTTTAGCATCTGGAAAGCTTGCACATACTTCTTGTACTTGATGCTCTAGGTTAATGCCCGCCGTTTCAATAATAGTAAGTTTAGGGCCCTCTAACCCTGCAATGACATACTCAAGCATTTTTGGGGTACTGGCATGGTAGGTTTCTACTCCCGACTGTAAGCCTAAAATCTGAGTTTGACTCCAGCTTCCAGTCTGCCTGTGGTTATAGGTAATAATGGCGATGTTTTGCCCGCCGTAATCGAATGCTTTTTGTTTAGCTAGCCGCAAGGCCATCAAGGTATTCTCCGATCCAGAGCGCCCGGCAATTACGTGCACTCCTTGCATGTCTTCGAGAACACTTACATGATTAATTGCACTACCAAGAGATGCAGAAATAAGGTTGATGGCTGAATCAATTTCGACTTCTTTAGCGATTAGATTACTGACCATTATGCTGAGTGGCGCGGGCATCCCTGTGTTATTTAAAGTGGTAATCAAGACCCCTAATTCGGGGGGCATTTTTTTGAGAGCGCTATCAGCGTCGATCTGCTGTGATATCTTGAGTTCGCGGCGCATTGCACTAAGCTCTTTTTTGACAAGGTCAACTAGTTCTCTTGCTTTTAAGTAGTCTCGATCTTGCGGTGCTGTGATAGCCTCGGCATTGCTTTTTTCGCACGAAGAGGTAGCTATGTCATCGTTCATGGTAGGCACAGTTTTAAAGATCTTCGACTCTATAATCTCGCCAAAATTTGATGTGGATGACTTGGCAATGGCAGGGACCTGTGTTTTAGGCATATGTAAATTGTTGAGCATCTTTTGAGCATCGTCAGCCATTTCGATAGCAACAATAATCTCTGTCTGCTTGTTTGCCTTTTTATTGGATACAACCAAGGCATCGTTACCGTAAAGAGCATGGACCTTTGCCATCGCCTCACGAGTGTCTTTTGCTAATATTCTTTGCAATTCCATCACTTATAACCTCAAATTTATTTGTGTTCTACATCAATTGTGGCGACCACATTGACAGCTTGATCGTCGGGAATTTCACCATAAGAAAGGACGGTGAGATCACTGATTCGGTGTTTAATTATTTTTGCTAACCATGGGCGAATGGCTGGAGAAACCACCAAAACGGCGGGGTGACCCTGATTTTCAACATCTTGAGAATTCGTAGCCAGTGCTTTAAATAAGCCCTCAGCCAGTTTTGGCTCAATGACCAAATTTTGAGGGTTACTGCTTTGTTGAATTACATTGTGCAGGATCTGCTCTAGCGAGGGATTTAATGTCATCACTGGTAGACTATCGTCCACATCAACAAGGCTCTGCACTATCATGCGCCCGAGCCGTGGGCGAACAGCAGCAGTCAATTCGTCGGGATCTTGGGTTCGGCTACTTTCAGTTGATAGAGCTTCTATGATCGTGCGCATGTCACGTACGGAAACGCCATCATCAAGTATGTTTTGCAGAACTTTAGTCACGGTGGCTAGAGGAAGCTTGCCAGGCACTAAGTCCTCTACCAATTTTGGTGATTTCGCGGCGACTTTATCGAGTAACTGCTGAGTCTCGTCATGGCTCAATAGTTCTGCTGAATTATTGCGCAGCAGCGTGTTTAAGTGAGTTGCTATGGCTGTAGCAGAGTCGACCACTGTATAGCCTAAAGTACGAGCATAATCTCGCTGGGATGGATCTATCCAAATAGCCTCTAGGCCAAATGCAGGCTCTTTGGTTTGCTCGCCCTGCAGAGCGCCATGAACCTGACCCGGATTAATAGCCATTTCTTTCCCAATTCTAATTTCGCCTTTTCCGCGCACTACGCCATTCATGACGAGATGGTAAGCATCTGGGGATAGGTCTAGGTCGTCTCTTATTCGAATGGGTTGTATAAGAAAGCCTAGTTCGGCGGAGAGTTTCTTACGGATACCTTTGACTCTCGGCAGTAATTGTCCTCCGGTTTCAGGATTAACCAGAGGAATAAGTCCATAACCAATATCTAACCCAACCAAGTCTACTTGCTCAACGTCATCCCAATTAAGTTCCTCTAGCATTGGATCGCTGGCATCTTGGGTTAAGTGTGTTTCCAGAGCTGACGATGACCCTAACTCAGAATTCTTGGACAGCCATATTCCCAAGGCCCCAGAGCCAACACCAAGGCTTAAAAATATCAGAGTGGGCATGCCCGGCACCAGGCCCAGTAAGACCAGAATACTACCTCCAATGATAAGGGCAACAGGATCCCCAAGCTGAGTTTTGGCTTGGGTGGTCATTGATTCTGCGGTCGTTACACGGGTTACGATGATGGCTGTGGCTAGCGAGAGGAGTAAAGATGGAATTTGTGCTACTAGCCCGTCACCAATAGTAAGCAAGACATAAATTTCTCCTGCTTCAGAGAAACTTAGATCATGTTGTGAAAGGCCGATAATGATGCCACCGACAATATTAATAATAAGAATGAGCAATCCCGCGACCGCATCACCGCGAACAAATTTAGATGCGCCATCCATAGAACCAAAAAAATCAGATTCCTGAGAAATCTCCTCTCGCCTCTGTTTGGCGGTGTCTTGATCAATAACGCCGGCGTTTAAATCGGCGTCAATGGCCATTTGCTTTCCCGGCATACCATCGAGAGTAAAGCGTGCAATAACCTCAGAAACTCTACCAGCCCCTTTTGTAACAACGATGAAATTGATGATCATCAAAATTGCGAAAATGATAAAACCGACCAAATAGTTGCCAGCAATCACAAATTCGCCGAAAGCTTCTATCACCTTGCCCGCGGCATCAGGGCCTTCATGGCCTCTAACCAAAACAAGACGGGTTGAAGCAACATTTAGCCCCAGCCGAAGCATTGTGGCTAACAGCAAAAGAGAAGGAAATGAGGAGAAGTCCAATGGCTTGGTGCTATTGATGGCGATCATAATAATGACTACGCCAACCAAAATATTGAAGGTGAAGAGAAAGTCCAACAAAAAAGATGGTAAGGGTAGAATTAACATCGAGATGATAAGTAAAACTAAGAACGGGATTCCCAGGCCGGACAGTTCAATTTTTGACAGATCCTGTCGTATGGTTGACAGCGTGGTGTTAGACATTAAAAAAATCCTATAGCATTCAGTTACTTAGAAATTTCGATTTAATAACAATCTATTAAATATTTCCTGTTATTAGCTACTAAGCAATATGTATGCCATATCTTTGGCGAACAATATCTGGGCGATAATTTTCACCGATGTTACTACCGGAGTGTGCTTTTACTGCTCAAGCCTTTTTGGTACCTGTCGATATAGAAGTAAGGAATCAAAGCCGTCGAGTAAGTTCAGTCGTGAATTAGGAATAATGATGATCAATATACAAAAATTAGGACAATCTCCAACATGTAATGGTATCCGGGCGATTATGCCCGTTGTTCTAGCGATACTGATCATCTTACCGCTTGGCTGTGCGACCAATAATGGCCAATACAACAAGGCCGTGATTGAAACTATCGTTGACCAAAATAACGCTATCGTGGCTACAGGTTATGGCGTTATTAGTATCCAGGAGGGAAATAATCCAGCGCATCAGCGCTTATTATCAATAAGAGCTTCAAAGCTCGATGCCTATCGGGCGTTGCTAGAGCAGGTCTATGGGCAGTATCTAGATACCAGCACCACCGTCGCTGAAATGGTTGTTCAGAGTGATGCTTTTAGATCTCGCGTTCAGGGGGTCGTCTATGGTGCTCGTTTAGTTAGCATTACGACGGTTGGCGACGACACCTACGAAACAACGCTTTCTTTGAAGAACACTATTGTGGCTGATTTACGCAAACTTTATCTTGCTTCAACGTCTCGGCCTCAGATGGCCGGAAGTTAATAGTTGAGCGCAGAATGAAAACAGAGAACATAAAATATAAAAACGGTATTAATACGACGCTAAAATTGCTCCGAGAGTGCATTTTATGGTTCCCTCTGCTTCTTTCTTTTCCTAGCGCGACGGGCGAAACCTTGAGTTCTGAACAGACCTTAGAGTCGGTTAAACAGGCTTTAGTTGAACTGGCGCTGGGAAGTGAGATTCAAATCAAGTCAATGGCCTATTTGGATAATGGCATACTTCATGAATCCTCTATTTTATCGAGTCAGGCCACTTTTAGGGGGATTCCTGTGTTTGCAGATGCAGGAAATAAGCCTAAAGCTAGGATCAAAAATTCCACTCTATCTGATCAAAATTGCCATGAGTCGAGGGTAGCTCTTCGCAGAGAGGCTCTCGTGCGAGTCGTTAAAAATAACAATCTACTGGGTAGCAATAAGCCACTTGGGGACCATAGTGTTTTAGAGTTAGCGGCTTTTATAGGACAGGTATTTACCGACAGTATGGAAGGCTCAGAAAATTGGTCAGTAACATCAGAGAAAGAATATGGCTCGGCCTATGATAGTTATGTATTGGGGTCATTGGCAGACAGGGCGCCTTATAGATTCGATATTGAAATACGTCCGCGTCCTTCTAGAGATGGCGTAAAAGGGTTTACTTCAGCGTGGGTTGATCATGGCCTTTATGAAGCGCAGGGCATTGCGAGTCGAGTCGCTAATAGTATTCCTGGGATCAATTATCGTAAGTCTTGGCCATCTGTAGAGTTAGAATATCAATTAACCCTGACCGATCGTGCCACCCAGTTACAGATTTGGCAAAAAGCTCTGCCGTTGTATTTTCCCAAAGTTAAGCGGGATTACTTTAAATCTTCAATGCCTAGCGCTTTAGTTAGTGATATCGCTGATCTCACCGCCAAATTCATCCAAGAGGCTACAGATAGTCTCCAATGCCGGCCACATCGATTTCAGTTGTTTGTGGACAAAGGAGGCTTTGGGCAAATAACAATTAATGCGGGACTAGTTGCGGGCGTAAATGTTGGCGACCAATTTCTGATTAGTGCGGGCCCAGATCTTTTAAAAGAAGTGCTGAGTCATTCGGGGTTAGATAGGTTGGCGCTGGCAAAAGTTGATTCTGTAACCTCTCATTCGGCAACACTGAAAAAAATCGCTGGGCCCTCTTGGCCAGTATCGAGTGATATTCCTCGGGCCGTTGCTACTTACTTTTAATGAGCATAGAAATTTTATAACGGAAAATAGCGGTGAAGCGCAATAAAATTCATGGGAATTTATATGCAGAGAGATAAACAAGACATCATGAAGTTACAGCGTGATTTAAAAACCACAGGGATTATGCTTTCTATATTAATGGGTTTAACCCTACTCGCATTGATACCCCAGAAGGCGATTGCAGATTCTACAAGTGCAGAGGCAGCGTTGGGACATTTAATTGGAAACCTTAAGGATGCTACTTGCGGTTGTTTTGAATCAGAGCAACCCCGCCAAGGCATGGGGAGTAAAAATTTGCAGTCTTCAATATTAGCGGAGTTAGGGGAGGTGAAAACCAGCCACTATCGGGTGCGCTCTGGCGATACTCTTGATAGCATTATCAAAGGTCATCTAGCCAGCAGCCCTGTGCATAAAGCTATTTTAAGACAGGCGATTGTGTTGGCTAATCCGCACGCATTCAAGCGTAATAATCCGCATTGGTTATATGCAAACAGGGAAATCAAGCTACCGGAGGCTAAAGACATTCATCGAGCAGTATTTAAGCAATCCGTTGTCCAGATTGAGGTATTAGCGCGGACTAAGAACAAAAAGAAGTGGGTTCGATATCCTTAAAAAGAGTGCTGCAAATAGGCAGATATCTGAAGGCAAAGTAATGTGCTGGGACCAGAGCAACTAAATGTAACGCCTAGACTTTCGCCCGTCATTGTAGAGAGTAGCGCCGCCATTAACGTATCCGAGAAAATGGCGAGAGAAATAGGCCTTTCTGACAATCAAATTATTCGAGGTGTTATAGCCACGCGTGGCGGACTGATTAAGTTGTTGATGAATAACCGAGAGTTGGCGTGGACTTCGACCAAGAAATTTAAGCCAGGAGACGGCATTGATTTTCGTGTGAGAAACTCCGTAAATGGGAAAATTTTACAGCCTATATCTGTTGAGATCGCAAAGCCTCTAACAACTGCTAATTCAGTAACCGGCAGTGGTGAATTCTCTCGTTTATTAAGTTTGCTATATCGGCCGAGTTTAGATTCTATTCAAAAGGAACTCTTTAAGCCCAGCGTGGCACGCAATTTTTTAGCCCAGAGCCTTGACCCTAATCCAAGTCAAACGATAGATCAGATAATGTATAGCATGAAGAGTATCGTTCCTAGCGCGGTTCGTGAGGCATTACTAGGGTCGGGGCTTTTTGGAGAGTTTTTCCTGAAAAATCACGTCTCTGGACACCTAGACACCAAGCAGTTGATGCGAAAGTTGCTGCTATCCTCAAAACTGACTGGCTCAGCTAAGGGAAATGTTGAGCAGATTATAGACGAGATTGAGAGCCGCCAGATTGAAGCTCTTCAGGCGCAACAAAACCAAGAGGTTTCCTATAATTTCGTATTATCTTTTATCGACGCCAATCCGGTCGAGGTTCATTTCCATCGAGGCACTATTGAGGTCGACACGCCGTTTTCTAGTTGGGTGATCAATCTGCATACTGAATCTGAAGGTTTAGGCGGCCTATGGTTAAAGACGACGGTGGGATCTAACTTAGATATTGACATGACCCTATGGGCAGACCGCATAGAGGCGACTGAAAAGGCTAAGGAAGCCGCACCTAGTCTAGAAAAATCCTTAGTCGAATTTGGATTAAAGCTTACAAAATTAACCATATTAAATGCACCAAGACCTTCAGTAGATGCAGTGCTGTTCGCGTCAGGGCATGTTTTGGATGTGAAAACTTGAGATATAAGTCGACTAAAAAAGCCATTGCCATTGAGTATGGCCAGAACCCAGTCCCAATCCTTACTGCCAAAGGCGATGGCGCCACCGCGGAAGCAATTATCGCGGAAGCGAAAAGGCAAGGGGTCTATATTGCCGAAGACCCTTACTTGGTTACCTTATTAAGTGACCTAGAATTAGATGATGAAATTCCAGAGAATCTCTATGTGGCGGTTGCCGTTATTTTATCTTGGGCATACTGGCTTCAGGGTATTGAACCGACTAAAGGCGATTGATAAGAGAGGCGGTCTTATTATGCGTGGCTCAGTTTTTTGGGCCTTCGTTTGCCCTTTATTTTCCCAAGACGATCGTAAATTTCTACGTCATTGAAGTGATCTGGCGACTGCAGCGTTCGCAAAGCACCGCGAATAGATTCCAGCTTACGATCTATCAATATTTGGTTTCTGCGATGCAGCCCTTTGCATTCCGCTACTATAGTAATTACCTGGTCCCATTCAGCGATGCGGGCAGCGGCAGTCGGCGGGATGTCAATAGGGCTTTTTAGATGAGCGGTCAGGTCATCGCGGGCTAAGAACCTCAAGACGTCTATTTTCTCGGCCTGCAAGGCTTCAAAAGTAGTTAGGTCTTGGACCTTTAGTGCTTCAAACTCTCTGTCAAGTAAGAGCTTGAGTGAAGCTGCTTTGTGTAAAGCCTGAGACAATAGTTGCTTGTGTTGCATCACCGAACCTTTTTAGTCGTAGGTCTTGCAGTTAAAAAATGGTGTGTAAAAGATTTCATAGACAGCAAAAAGGCCATGGCGAATTTATTTTGCGTGTCAGGGGCTAGCAGGAACAATAACTTATTTGTCGTAAATCATGTTTTCAAGGGATGCAAACTTCTCAGCTACAGCCTCTGGATTCACTGGATAATTGCCCTCGGATATCGCAGTTTTTATACGCGCCACCATTGCCGTGTCAAACTCTGCGGTCGAAAGTGCTTTTTCAGCATCTGCGCTCATTACAAATTCATCGGCTCTGGGCTTGATCGAAGACGAGGCATCGGCTTGGGTCTGATTTGCTGACGGGCTTGGTTTTTCCGCACTAATATTTAAGGGCGTCGGAATTTTACCCAGTTGTGAAATAGAATCTGACATACTCTTGTTCCTTAGGCACATTGCCGATAAAAAAACTAATTATAAAGTTCTTATCGACACCACCTGAAATTTCTTTAGTAGAAAGATCAAGTTTTTTAATTACAACACTCCCGCTTTTCTTGGGCCGGTCACAATAGCTCGCACCTGCTCATTTGACTCGGGATTTAGCAGTGTAATTTGTTGATCGAGCTGTCCTTTTTCTAAGGCAAGCATAGGGATATTAATTGTCAGAGATCCCTTTTCAATACTAAGCATTACCATGTCACCCTTGCGCACTAAAGCCGCCGGCCTCAAATCCGAAGCCCTTATCGGCTGCCCTGGCCTTATTGTACGAATAGCTTCCATTTGTGAGATTCCCGAGTCCGCAAGCAGAGCATCACTGGGTAAGGCTCCATAGAATGCCTTTAATGTTGCATTTGCAGAAGACAGCTTTTGGCCTCGGGCAATCATTTTGTTACTGACCATAATGGTGTGTTTCACTTTAAGGTCATCTCGTGAAAGGGTGATGCCCGATCTCAAATCTCGCGCGGCAGTAGATTGGCTGAGCAGGCGTGATGGGAATCGCTGGCTAACCGACGTCGAGGGTAGAGATTTTCGAACGCGCTGTATGTCCGCTAGTTTTACGAATTCTCCGGCCAAAATATCTTTCTTGAGTTGAAAAACAACTACCGTCTCAATTAAATACTGCTGTAAGACCAAATCGCCAGCCACAACGGGCTTAGAGAGACTCATATTCTCGAGTGCTATTTTTTCTCTGACTAGACCCTGGATTAAAGTTGTTATGCGGACAAGCTTTACATCACTGGGCGACAATATCTGACCTGCAGGAAGATCCGCTTTGAAGGCGAGACCCGCAGTATTTTTAATAAGTTTTATGCCCACAAAAACTTGCCATCCAGTCGAAGGGCAACTTACACGAATAGATTCTTGGCTGGTGGGGTAGGAGAAGCTAATGTTGAAAACGGAGTCACACAGAGGGATTTTCAATCTTCGATCGGTCGCGGAGACCTCAACTTGATCTTGGTCCAACTGTGTCTGTTGAGCCACCCATGTTTTAGCTTGGTTAATAAGCGCCTGCTTACTGGCGCTGAGTTCTGGCATATTCTGGGCGGTCGCTAAACTGCTACTAAAGACGACTAACAAAAGTATTATGGATTTATACATAGCTTTAGTATGAATTACAGCGCAGGGTGACGCAATACCGACACTCCTACTAATTTTGACGGCAAAATCTTGCCGGAAAAGCGGCAATGCTCATGTGCCACCATCTCTTTATATATATCTAAACATCTGTTTTTAAACGTTTTTAATTTAATTAAAAGGCAATATTCAATAGTTGGCATCTCTTTTGCAACCGTCAGGAAGCCACTCCTTAATCGTTAGATCGTCAGGAGGAGGCCAAACTTTAATGGACATGTTATGAAATTGATTGACTCAGCCTTCGGAATCCATGAGCGCGCGTTAACGTTACGCAGTCAGCGCATGGAGATTCTATCGCGAAATATTGCTAACGCGGACACCCCAAACTTTAAAGCACAAGATGTCGACTTTAAGTCATCGCTTGAGGGAGTGCAGTCAGGCAGGACACTTAAAGCAACACATTCTGGGCACGTTCAATCGCTGAATAACTCCGGTGGTGGCACGCTGATATATACCGTTCCAATTAATTCCTCAGCAGATGGCAACACCGTAGAGCTTAGCGTCGAGCAGGCCAAGTATGGTAAGGCCGCAGCCCAGTATCAAGCGACTTTGAGGTTTCTCGAAGGGGATATCAGTGCGATAAGAAAAGTTTTGAGAGGAGACTAAGAAATCATGTCAATTAACAATATATTTGGAATCGCCGGCTCTGCTTTGAATGCGCAGATGGTGCGAATGAACACCAGCGCGTCAAACATGGCCAATGCAGGTTCGACAGCAAGCAGTGAGGCAGACGCCTATAAAGCAAAGCGTCCGGTCTTCGAAGCGTTGTTATCTGAACAGCAAGCTAACGTAAATCAAAATAGGGTTGGCGGGGTCAAGGTCGTATCAATTACCGATGACATGACGGCTCATGGACAAATCCATGATCCAGGCAACCCTAATGCAGACGAAAATGGGATTGTTTATCTTTCCAATGTGAATGAAGTTGGAGAGATGGTTGAAATGATGGCGGCGGCACGTAGCTACCAAAATAACGTCGAAGTGATTAACACAGCTCGGCAATTAATGATGCGAACTCTTGATTTAACTAAGGCTTAAGGAGAAGACTTATGATTGATTCAACCATTGGCTCGTCTTTTTTAACGAGTGCGCAATACACAGATCAGCAGAGAATGGCCTCAACTGAGCAAGATGACTTGGGGCGTGATGCCTTTCTTCAGCTGTTAACGACACAACTGAATAATCAAGACCCTCTTGACCCAATGGAAAACGAAGCCTTTGTTGCGCAGCTGGCCCAATTTTCGTCGGTCGAGGGCATAAAAGGAATGCAATCCTCTTTGGAGGACATGGTGTCAGGCATGCGACAAGATCAGATGATGGCCGGAGCCAGCCTTGTAGGCAAAAAAGTAGCGGTAGAAGGAGGATTATTTGAGGGCGGTAATGGCGCTATCACCAAAGGGTCTGTCACTTTAGAGGGTGGCGCAGACTCGTTAATTGTTAGTGTTTATGACCGCACTACAGGAGATTTAATCTTTAGTGAAACCCAGGGGAGTCAAAAGGCTGGAGATGTCCAGATTAGTTGGGATGGTCGCTCTAACACTGGGCAGATGGCGCCCTCAAGCAGTTACCTTATGTCTGTGAGCACTATCCGAAATGGTCAAGAGGCTTCGGTTCCGGTGTCTACTTTATCTGAGGTCAAGAGTGTTAAGTGGGATCCAAGTACCCAGGGATTATCTTTAGAAATCAGCGATGGCAATTTTGTACCGCTGTCATCAATCGAGCGCATTAGCGCTTAAAATTATCTTACAAAGGAAGTAAAGCCCATGTCTTTTTATACATCTTTAACTGGTTTAAATGCTGCAGCAACTGAGCTGTCAGTAGCATCAAATAACATTGCCAACTCAGGCACGGCTAGTTTCAAGCGATCTGATGCGGAATTTGGTGATATCTTTGCAACATCTACTCTGCAACGCTCTGCTAGCGGCGTCGGTAGCGGCACCGTACTGTTGGGTATCAGCCAGCAGTTTACGCAGGGTAACATTGAATCTTCTGCCAATTCTCTTGATTTAGCCATTACTGGTGATGGGTTCTTCCCTATAAAAACAAGTGATGGCGCAGAGCTCTACACCCGTAATGGTGGATTTATGCTTAACGACAGTAATTTGTTAGTTAATAGTGAGGGACACACCTTACAGGTACACCCGCTAGATGCGGGGACCAACGCTAGTAATTTCAACCAAGCTACCATCGGGCTTGAAGTAAAGCGTGATTTGCCCGCAGTACCTACAACCAAAATGGGGTTGGACATCAAACTGCCAATGACGGGTCCTGCAATTGGGGTTGGAGGGACAACTGCGATTGATATCAATGACAGCGATACATACAGCGAATCTCAAACATTTTCTTTATACGATGATGCGGGAGAGCCATACACGGCTACTGTGTATTATCAAAAAACTGCTGACGATGTTGACAATGAGGATACGTGGAAAGCAGACATCTATATCGGTGACGAGAAAATAGGTGATAGCACAAATATCGCTTTCAATAGCACTTCTGGGGACCTTGTGACCACTGTTGCTGGCGGCGGCGTTGGGATCGATACTTTAACCATCGGGGCGTCGGTTGCAGATTCTCGCACCAGTCCCATAACGCTAACGTTGTCTGCAGTAAGTCATGGCAAGGCATTTCAAATTGTCAACCAAACGCAAAATGGTTTGGCTAGCGGAGGGCTGGTTAATGTTGACGTAGGTAATGATGGAATGGTCACTGCGACATATTCTAACGGTCAGCAATTAGCGGCAGGAAGAATAAATTTAGCTAACTTTAGCTCACCAGAAGGTCTTCGCCAAGACGGTGGGACTAAGTACTCAACCACCGCGTCTTCTGGCGCAGTTTCCTACGGTGAAGCGGGTTCTGCAGGTTTTGGAACCATTCGGTCTGGTGCTATAGAGCGCTCAAATGTGGACTTAACAGGAGAGCTTATCGACCTCATTAGTGCTCAGCGAAATTTCCAAGCGAATGCTAAAGCTATTGAAACTAGCTCTTCATTGACTCAGACCATCATTAATATTCGTGGGTAATAAGGGAATTTAGGAGTATTACATGGACAAATTAGCATTCACTGCGTTGGCATCAATCAACAATCAGTCGCACCAACGGGCTCAGATTACCAATAGCTTAGCTAATGTGTCTACCGTTGGGTTTAAAGACAGTTTTTCTTTAGCTGAACAGTCGTCTCAAGTGAAAGGAGAAGGTTTTAATACCCGAGTGCTTCCCGGTATGGCGCAGCAGGAGGTTATTAATCTTAGTCCAGGCGCCATCAATATGACCGGCAATATCATGGATGTGGCATTGAATGACAAGACTGTTCTTGGCATTCAGGCAAGCGACGGAGAGATTGGGTTTACCCGAAGAGGGGATTTGCGGGTATCTGCTACGGGCTTAATAGAAAATGCTGCGGGGCAGCTTATATTAGGAGAGAGAGGGCCAATAAGCGTGCCACCAGGGCAACTTGTCAGTATTAGTCCAGACGGTACGGTATTAGGTAAATCCCCTAGCCAACCGGGCGTAGCTCCCCTGAGCCTGGGCCAGTTAATGCTTCGTGATGCAAGTGAAACGCCGTTAATGAGAAGGTCGGACGGACTTTTTCAGCCCCTAGATGATGAGTTCCATGGCCGTGATTTCATAACGGGTCCCAATCCAGTTTCATTGGAGCCGGGCGCGCTAGAAGGCAGCAACGTGAACCCTGTCGAGGCAATGGTACGAATGATGGACATTAGCCGAGCGTTTGAATCAAAAATTAAAACAATATCAGAAATCAAATCAGTTGATGAGTCGGGCGCGTCAATGATGAGATTGCCTCAATAATAAGATAACCCGACGAGACACGAAAAAGGATAAGAATTATGGATGCTTCACTTTGGATTGCTAAGACAGGACTAACTGCCCAACAAACAAGGATGCAGGTTATCTCCAACAACTTGGCTAACGTAAACACGACGGGCTTCAAAAAAGATCGAGCAGTTTTTGAAGACCTGTTATATCAAAATATTGTTCCAGCGGGTGGCCAGACCGATGCCCAATCCCAAGCCCCAACAGGCTTAATGCTGGGAACAGGAACGCGCGTGCTAGCAACAGAAAAGTTGCATGGCCAGGGAAATGTTATCAATACCGAAAATGCATTAGATCTCGCGATTACCGGCGAAGGGTTTTTATCGGTTAGCCAGCCAGATGGCACTATCGCCTATACCCGGGATGGATCTCTGAAATTATCGGCGACAGGACAGCTTGTGACTTCGGGTGGTCAGGCCATACAACCGGCAATCACTATTCCGCAAAATGCTGAGAGCATCACGATTGCCCGTAATGGCATTGTGACCGCACAGCTTTCCAGCGGCGGCGGGTCGTCTCAGGTCGGCCAGATTAATTTATCACTCTTCGTTAATAACGCAGGTCTTAAGCCAATCGGGCGCAACCTTTACTCATCCACTGATGCTAGTGGAGTCGCCATTGATGGGCTTCCCGGAGAGAATGGCGCTGGGATATTGATGCAAGGATCGCTTGAAGCATCCAACGTTAATGTGGTGGAAGAGATGGTCAACATGATCGAAACACAGCGTGCTTACGAGGTTAACTCAAAAGCAATATCTGCGGCAGACGGCATGCTGCGGTTTCTTAACAATAATTTATAGAGTAAAAACGATGATATCAGTTCGAGCACTAACAGTTTTTCTTCTAATTACCCTTTTGAGCGCTTGCGCAGGCCAGCCGAAAATGACGCCGTCAGCGGAATTTTCGCCTATACAGCCTATTCCAGAGCAACAGCCACTCCAGGTAACAGGATCCATTTTTGCAAATGGACGAGACCTGTTTGGCGACTTACGTAGTTATCAGGCAGCCGACATTCAGGTAGGTGATCTCATTACCGTGCTACTCAATGAAACAACGCAGGCATCTCGAACATCCGCGCTTTCTACTAGCCGAGCCTCTGCAAACGACGTTATAGGTTTAAATCAGAAAGACTCGATTATTGGAAAGATTGGATTTGGGTCAGGATTTTTTAATGGAGCGAAAACTAATGGTGCCAACATTACTAGTGACGGATCAGGTACAGCAGGCCAGGCGGCCACCTTGACCGGCTCGATATCAGCAATGGTGGTCGAGGTTTTGTCTAACGGCAATCTAGTCATAGTTGGAGAAAAACAACTAGCCCTAACCGAAGGCAGTGAGTTTATTCAGGTGAAGGGTATTATTCGCCCAGCAGATATTCAACCGGATAACACCGTGCTGTCTCAACGGATCGCGCACGCACAAATTTCTTATCGCGGGACCGGCGATTTAGCCGCAGCGTCCAAACCCTCTTGGGGCACTGGGCTGTTATATAAATTTTGGCCATTCTAGAGAGCATAAGGAGATCGCTTAATGTCGTCATTCAAAATAATTTTCTTTACGTTAACTTTAATTATTAGTTCGGTTTCCAGCGCCGATCGAATAAAGGATTTCACCGATGTTGCGGGTGTTAGATCAAATAAATTAATCGGTTTTGGTTTGGTCGTTGGTCTTCAGGGAACGGGTGATGGAAAGGATCTACCCATTACCGCTCAAGCGTTAAAGACCACTTTATCAGGACTTGGCGTGAGTGTTGACGGCCCAGTGAGTGACTTTGATTTGGGCGACCAACTTGCCGCGTTAGCAGCTCAAAACGCTAAAAAAGAACTAAAAGTGGACAATGTTGCTTCGGTGATGGTCACTGCTGAGCTACCGCCATTTGCAAAGCCAGGTCAGCGTATCGACATTAACGTCTCAACTATTGGCGTATCCGAATCTTTGCGCGGTGGCACCTTGATCCTGACACAACTAAGAGGCGTAGATGGAGAAACCTATGCCTTGGCGCAAGGCCCCTTGAGTATTACTGGAGTGACGGCTGATTCTGCGGGGACCAGTGTCCAGATTGGTATACCCACCTCTGGGCGTATTCCTAATGGCGCAACAGTAGAACGGCGTGTACCAACCCCTTTTGATAAGGCCGACCATATCGTTCTGAATATACGCGAGGCTGATTTTTCGACCGCCAGTGCCCTCACTGAAGCGGTCAATAAAGAATTTGGTCAGGGGACCGCGCAAGCGATCGACAGCGTATCTGTAGCAATACAAGCACCAAAGAACGCGTCTCAGAGGGTCGCCTTTTTAAGCATGATTGAAAATCTTGATGTGACGCTGGGTGAAGCTCCAGCGAGAGTCGTTATTAATTCGAGAACGGGCACGGCAGTCATCAATCGCAACGTTAGGGTCACCGCTGTAGCGGTTACTCACGGTAGTATTTCGGTCCGGATAGCGTCTAGTAATGAAGTCAGTCAGCCGGGGGCTTTTAGTGATGGAGAAACAACGGTGCTGCAAAATTCTGACGTTAGCATCAGCGAAGAAACGAATCCGATGTTTTTGTTTCAGCCTGGGGTAGACCTTCGGGAAATTGTTGACGCGGTTAATCAGGTGGGTGCGAGCCCCTCATCATTGATCGCTATTTTGGAAGCCTTAAAAAGTTCGGGTAGTTTACGGGCAGAATTGGTGGTGATTTAGATGCAAGATATTCAAACATCAGCAAAAGCTTATCTCGACTTTGCCGGGCTGGGGGAACTAAAAGCGCGAGCAAAAGTTGATCAAAATGATGCCGCTCAAGAGGTTGGACGTCAATTTGAAGCGATGTTCGTTCAAATGATTTTCAAATCGATGCGCGAAGCAAACGAACCACTAAAAGGTGATCTTATGCGATCTAGTGGGGGGGACTCTTTTGAGCAAATGTATCATCAAGAGCTTTCCCAGGCCATGTCTCAAAAAGGCGTCTTCGGATTAGGTGATTGGCTAAGCAAGCAGGTGATGGACCCGGGTAATGCCGCTAAAGCGGTGCAGGCCTATGAACAGAGCGGATTGCTATTGCCTGCTAAGGACGCATCACCATTCCCGCTGAATGCCAAGGCAATCAGCCAACTGAAGGATCAAATAGATGGCTGATCTTCTTACCATTGGAGCCAGTGCTTCCCAGCTGTATAAGTCTGCACTAACGACAGTTAGTAACAATATCGCAAACCTTAACACTGAGGGATATAGTCGTCAGCGTGTCTCTAGTTCAGAGAACATTCCTGATCAGCTAGGGACTAGCTTTGTCGGTACTGGCGCCAATTTAGAGGCGGTGACTCGATCATTCAGTAGTTTTGCCGAAAACAATCTGCGGCAAAGTAACAGCGAGCTATCTACGCAGAATCAGCTAATTACTTATGCTGATCGAATTGTTGACATTATGGGCTCTGAAACAGCTGGATTATCAGAGGTATTGGATAAATTTTTTATCGCCGCGGGGGATCTAAGTACAGATCCTGCCTCTGGAATGTTGCGCGACATTTTTGTTAGTGAGGCTAAAAGTGTTGCGGTTAGGTTCAACGAGCTGGCGGGACAGTTAGACGATATAGAGAAGCAAACGCAGTCGGAGATTAGGCTTAACGTGCAGAATCTTAATAATCTGACACAGCAGCTGATGTCGATTAATAGGCAACTTGATAAAAATACGCATCTTAGTAATCAACCACCCAAACTTTTGGATTCACGAGATAATGTGCTTTTGGAACTTACCGATATAGCCAAAATTCACGTGACTGAGCGTGCCTCTGGCGCAGTTGATATTAGATTAGACAGTCGCATTGGGTCTATAGTGATTGATGGTAATGCAGCAAATAGCTTCAGTACTGTTTTCGATCAGGCTCAGCCAGGGAAGGTAGAGATTATCGGCTCCTATGGTTCAGGAGGCGCAAGTTCTTCGGTTACCGGTGGCTCTCTCGGAGGGCTGCTCAATTTCCGTAGTCAGGTGCTAGCACCAGCCATTGGTAGTTTGGACACCTTGGCTACCACCTTTACCACGGAAATTAACGCTATTCAGACGACAGGGATTGATCTGAATGGCGAAAGGGGAACAGCATTATTTGCTATTGACTCAACGCTCGGTGGCGCGTCAGGAATCAGTCTTTTACAAATAGATACAAAAAAAATAGCGGCGGCGGGTCTTTTACGCGTGACGCCTAACGCAGCAAACCAAGGTGGAATGACCCTTGATTTTGATTCAATTCCGGCGGCAACGGCGACGCCCGCAAATTTCACTCTCACCTATAGCACAGCCAATGGATATGTAATAAGCGGCACTAGCTATACACCAACGGTCAATAACAAAATTATATATGAAGGAGTTACTCTCAGTATAAGTGGAACACCAAATGACGGCGATAGTTTCGCTGTTGTCTCCAATACTAATGGCGCGGGTGATAACCGAAATATGCTGTTAATGGCCCGGTTACAAACTAAAGACGTGATGGTGGGTGGAGGCTCGATTAGTGAGGGATACACGAATATTTTGACGACAGTCGGCAGCCAAGCAACCTTAGCAAAAATGTCTAAAGAAGCGCTGCAGGTTATTTATGACCAAGCGCTTGAGGCAAAAGATAGGATTTCTGGCGTGAGCCTTGATGAAGAGGCCGCTGATCTGATCAAATTCCAACAAGCTTTCCAGGCGTCCGCAAGGATCATTCAGGTCTCACAGACACTATTTGACTCAATTTTAGCAGTCCGTTAGAGAGAGCTTAAGTGAATAGAAAACACCCGATACAACCTACTGGCAGAGGCGACACTACAGTTTATATAACGAGTGACGATCTTCTGTTTGGATTAAATTTTTTTGGCTTTTCGGTTGTTTTCCGAAGGATGATAAAGGTGTCTTGTTAGCATAAAAAGAACATTTTTTGTTTAACATCGCCGTAGTTTAGGAGTATAAAAAGATGAGAATATCTAACCAACAACTATTTGATCAAGCGGTTGATCAAATGACACGGCAACAGACTAAAATTGCTGACCTTCAGGCAAAAATTGGCGAAGGCAAGCAGTTAATAAACCCGAGTGATAACGCGGGTAAAGCTGCTGTTATCCAGCGTTTAAATACCGCCTATAGCCGACAAGAAGTCTATGAAGCTACACTAGACAGCCTATCTAATCGATTAGATATTGAAGAGTCTACCATTCTCTCAAGTACCGATATATTACAGCGAATAAAAGAACTTGCTGTCCTCAGCAACGATGGTTCCAGTGGCGCGTTTGATCAATCTGCAATATCTACTGAGGTAGCATCATTGCGAGAACAGCTGTTGATACAGGCTAACCAGCAAGATATCAATGGTAACTATATTTTTTCTGGATCTAATGTTAAAAGCCCGGCCTTTACTGCAGATAATAGCGGTACCCTGAGCTATACCGGCAACCAGCAACGGATCGCAGTGGACATATCTGAATATCGACATCTCGATGTTAACCGTCCCGGCAGTGATGTCTTTGCATCTGTTGATCGTCAGGGCACCAGTACGGGTTTCTTCCAGGTTATTGATGATTTTGTGTTTGCTTTAGATAGTGGTAATAGTGCTGCAATCGAGCAGGCGCTATCAGAAATAGGAACATTAGCCGATAACATGGCGGGGGCGATTACAAATATTGGTTCCCGCATGGGTATCGTAGAGTCCCACAGAGATACATTAGCTGAGGTTAAATTTCGGTATGAAACATTATTGTCAGCTGAAGAATCACTCGATTACACAGTAGCCATTACCGAGTTGTCAGCAGAAATATTATCGCTTGAGGCTGCCCAAGCAAGTTTCGCAAAAATTTCTCAGCTCAGTTTGTTTAACTATATTAAGTAGGTTCCTGAATGGTCACAACTACTGGCTTTGATTCTTCAGCCACCGCGACATCGAGTACAAGCAGCATAGGGTCGTCTATATTATTAACGCTGGGCTCAGGTTCGGGCATTAATGTGCAAGAACTAGCGACAAATTTAACTAATGCTGAAAAACTCCCGGCACAGAGCATACTACAAGGGAAAATTGACAAAACAGAGGCCAAGATATCTGGCTATGGATTAATTTCATCGCAGCTTGGCACCTTAGCCAATGCGTTTGAAAAAATTAACGATGCTAATGAAATATATTCGACCGCAGGCATCAGCTCCAATGAACGGGCAATTTCATTCCTCAGCGTTACTAATGATGCTGCAGAGGCTGCTTATGACATCAACGTTTATCAGCTAGCCGAGAACCATCGCCTCACTTCTAATTCCTTTCAAACCAGCACCGGACATCTCAATAGTAGCGCAGCCTTTGATTTAACCCTTTCCATCGGTACGACACGGATAGGTACCTATGATCATTTAGTGACCGAGGCGCAATTGCAAGCAATAGGCGATGGTACTAATGCTTATATAGAATACTCTGATGGCTCTAATACGCTGCAGATTAACCAGTCTGAAATAGACACCGCGATGGAATCACTTGAGGGCACTGGTGTTTATAGCTTTGAAAACGCTACTCTAGAGGGCCTTATCAAAGCGATCAATAATGAGATTTCTAGCAATTCAGGATTCGCTGGCAAGTTCGCTTCAGCAGAGTTGCACCGCACTAAGGGCATTAGCTTTGTACAAACAACGGCAGGCGCGCCTGTTTCCTTAGCCCAGTCACAGGCGAGTAATGGCACAGAGGTGAGTAATCTTGGTACGGTATCACAGGGTATAATCAGTGCTGCACCGATCATAGGATCCCCTGCGAGTTATAGCTTTGCGCCAACTAGCATAGGGACGGACACTCTTGAGGTCTCAGACGGAACAACCACGTTGAGCATTCCTTCAACAGATTTTACTGCGCGCGCGGATTATGAGCTTTCTATCACGCAGACAGGGCTTCAAACCGCACTGGCGCACAATAACAATACAGGGACTATTAGTATTTCTGGGACTACAAATAGTGGCAGTGAAACGCTAACGGTCGGGCTCGCTGATATGACGACATTTGGCATTGCTATCCCCTTGGGTTCGGTGACCCTTAATAATTTAGCAAATGCCTTTAATAATAAGGCATCTGCAAATTTTCAAACCAGAGCCTTGGTTGATGACAACAAACTAACATTCGTACAAAAAACAAATGGTACGGGTAATGTATCTAACCCAGTTATGTCTGCTGGCTCGACTTCAACAACTACTGTTGCCATGTCCCCGGTGCGACAAATGGCAGAGGCTATTCAGGCTCTTGGAGCCTATAACAATTTAAAATTCACCGTGAGAGCGACTTCTACGGATTTGATCTTTGACTATAAAGCCGACGAAGTAGTGAGTACCCCGGCTTTTTCTCTCAATGGAGCTAGTCAGACAACGACGGCGACAACAGTGGGAGTAACTTCTGTTAATGCACCAGTCAATACGATTATCAATGTCGCTGCAGGGACAGACACCCTTGCTGGTGTCGTCGAAGCCATAAACAGCGCGAAGACTGGTGTGACCGCAGCATTACTCGATGTCAGTGGTATCGGTAACGATTATCGAATTGTTTTGTCCGGTGATGATGGACGTGATGGCACGTTTACTGTTGGTACTACCAGTAGTTTAGCTACTTCCAACCTTGGCTTTAATGTTGTTAGTAATGTTATTCAGGCCGCGCAGGATGCCCAGATTGGCTACGAAGGCTTATTAATAAACCGCGGCAGTAACGTTATATCTGATGTAATTGAAGGCGCAACGTTTCAATTAAATTCAACCACAGGCCAAGTCACTTCTACACCCTATACGGTGCTTGCAAATGGCTCTGGTCATCAAGCTGGTTTTGTCTATGACATCACGCTATTGAATGCAAACACAGTCACGTTTACGCCAAAAGCGGCTTATGTCGGGAAAAATCTCGGCGCAGGTCCTTCGGGAGGACCGCAGGGTTCTGCTGGCTATGTTTCTGAGACTATTACCAATCCCTATGGCAGCAGTCCAGCAACGATTACCCGTTATAAGGTAACACCGATTAATAACTCAGACATAGATACCTATTTAGATAATTCGGCTAATCCTGACACAGCAGGCTCTATTACGCTGTATGACGGTATCGGTGGTTCGCTTATTCTGCCACGAAATGGAATGGGCGGCTTCTGGCCAACCTCCACGGCCACCGAAAACGGTGAGACTATTGGCCAATATGTTGCTGTTGCTCAAGCGGCCTCATATGCAGCCGGCTTTGGCACTGCCACCACAGGCGGCACTGAAGATACTTACACAAGCTATACCGGCGGAACGATTAATCCGGTAAGCAACGGGAACTATTACTATCCCTATACCCAAGCGCAGTTGCGAACAGACGTTGCCGCTAGCATTACCGCAAGCGGCAATGGAAGAATCGGCTTTACGGATGATTTTGGCGAAACCATAAGCCTATTAGCTAGTGACATACGGACTCTTAGTAGTAGTGGTAGTGGTAGTGGCGGCACGAGCACAAGTGCTATCACTATTGCCAATGCCAGTTTTGAAAGTCAAACTCTTACTGAGGGAAGCTATACCAATAGTGTCGTAACGGGTTGGACTATAACGACATCCGGTGGTAATGGTGGCGTCTACAACGTGCCTGCTAACAAGGTTGATGAGAGCACTATAACCGGCAATAACGCGGCTTTTTTGTATACAAATGGAAGCATTAGCCAATCATTAGCCGGCCAAACCTATCATAGTGATAATACCTACCAGTTTCAGGTCAGTATTGGTGATGATGCCTACTACAATAGTTCTGCGGCTAGCTACACAGTAAAACTCTATGCAGGAATTACTCTAATAGGCAGTGCCTCAGGCTCCACCAGTCAGAATAAGCTGAGTGACATAACCCTAAACAGTAACATTTCAAATGCCAGCCTTAACGGGCAGACCTTAAAAATAGAGGTCAGCAAGACAGGGGGGGCTGAAGAGTTACTTATTGACAATGTGCGGGGGACGGTGACTGCCCCTGATAATGGCAATGGTACCTTTAGATTATCCTTGAACAGTTCTACCCTGCAGGCCGCGCTGAATACCAATCAAAATGCTTCTGGCAACACCTATGTCAGCGTTACGGACGGCAGTGGCCATACGCTCATGGTCGAGGCTGCTCAAAACCAGGGTGGGGGTACTAATTTTAGTTCGTATTCGAAAAATACTTTGCGCACTGCACTGGGACAGGCAACCGTGCGTGCGGGGAGCAGTCCAGTCACCAGTGCTTATGCTAACTTTGATTTTACAATAACCCAAGACGTAGCTAACGGTAATTTGGTGTTTACACCCAAAGCTGGGGTCAGTAACCCGACAGTTAGTAGTGTATTAGTCAGTTCGGCTTCCAGTCCTACTTGGCAGGTTGGGTCTTCTGGATCATCGTCAATCAATTTTGCCTATACGACGGCTCAACTGAGGGCGGACCTCCTTAACGGAGCTATTCATGGAGCTCCTGGGGCAAATCCCACTGATGACCATAGTTATATTAGCTTTACCGATACTAACGGCAACACCATTATGGTGTCGCGTGACGATGGCGCTGGTGCAGAACTAACGGACCGGTCTGACTATGGGGGTGATGGTACTGAAACCATTAAGAATTTAGCAGAGACCTTGCAGGTTGCTGCGGCGAAAAGTGGCAGTAACCCGACGACCACAAGCTATGCCAGCTTTGATTATACTGTTGGCTATGACAGCAACGGACTTACCTTTGCGCTTAAGGCAGGACGCGCTCTAGGCAACGGTACTTTTACAGCACTGCGCTCTGGCCAAAGTTCTAGCGGCGCTGACGGACAAGCATGGAAAACCGCTGGATCCTCTTCCTATGGCGCAAATCTTAGTGGTACTGCCGTAATGGGATCGACAGCCTTAGGAACGATTACCGAAACCCAAAGCGGCGCAGCTGGCACTGAAACCCTCGCGGGGCTTGTTGCCGCGATTCAGGCGCACGCCGATTATCCAGCTAATTTTGGTTCCAACAATACGGATGGTACGGATGATCTTAGGTTTACTGTTGCACTGTCCGGCGATGGTCTTATGTTCACTTCACAGGGAACACCAAGAAATCCTGCTTCCGGTGTGGCCATGTTGACCGCCCTACGCACCTCAAGTAGTGATGCCACACATTCAGGCGCATTAATGAACACTGCCATGGCGAGTTCTTTTCAAGCCCAAACCACTACTCCGGCAACGCCAACTTCAGGCAACTATTCAAACACTGGTGTAATTAACAGTACCGTAGGGACAACCGGCAGTGGCACTTTTCGTCTAGCCTATTCTGATGCTGACTTACGAATGGACTTACTAGCCGGTCGAATCAACGATGTTGGCGATAGCAATATGCACAGAGCCTATATCAGTTTTACTGACAGCGACGGTGATACCGTAATGGTCCAGCGTTCTGATATTGGTAGTACAGGATCAGAGACAATCGCAGGCTTGGTTTCTGCGCTTCAGTCTGCGACGGCAGGCACGAGTACCGATGGGTTTGCCAGACACAATTATGCCAGCTTTGACTACAATATAATGTCTGATGCCAGTGGACTTGTTTTTACACCAAAAACATCGCCTGCTAGCGGTGATACGCTGTCGTTACAAATGCGCCGGAGTAGAAACAATACTGAATATGCCTCACCCGTAGGAACATATGATGGGGATCAATATGCGACAGAGGCGCCATTGCGCCATACTATTATCGAAGATGCTGGCCTGATTCCAGGTACTCCTGGAACAGACGGGGGGGCGGGCGTGACCTACCTTAATAAGTACAGAACAGACACTATCTATGACACTACGCGCTTGACAGTGAGCCGTGATAAAAGTCAGCTAAAAAACAACTTGCAGGACATTGTCGCCTCCTATAATGACCTCGAAACGTTGATCGATGAGCTAAACACTGATGATGCTATAGACGCAGGATTGTCTCTTGCAGGCGAAGGGTCACTGCTAAGGTCGGTACAAAAACGTATTTATAATGCACTTACTGCGAGCTCGTCTACTGCCAGTGGCGCAGTTGATGCTGTTAGAGATTTAGGTATTAGTGTCAACAGATACGGCAAACTCGAATTTAATGAGACAAAGTATGACAGCTTAATTAAAACTAACTGGGATGATGTGGTGACGATGCTAACGGCAGGCACCACCAATCAAAGTCTTTTTAGTGCATCATCCAAGGGTCTGGGCCAGGACGTGGCAACTATTATTAATGGACTAAAAGCGTCTACGCTAGACGGTGATTCCCAGAATGGACTCATTGCGAATAGAACCGCAGGACTAACAAAATCTGAAGAGAGCTACCAAGTCGAGTTGACCAAACTTGAGGCTCGTATGAGCATGCTATATCAGCGATATTTGAATCAGTTTACGGCAATGGAAACGCTCATGAACAGCTTAAATACCACGCGAGATTACATGAAAGGACAGCTTGATGTAATCACTAGCGCCTACGATAACGATTAAAATAGTGATTCGCCAAGACTTTACTCTATAACGGTTAACGGCAGTTAGGGCTCTGTAACTACTACTTATACACGTCTCGTCTTAGATCGCACACCCGCTATAGAATCAACGCGCGATCTCTGCCGTTTTACATTCTGTGTATATGTCACTAACGCCTCTGGATAAGGTTTAAGTAGGCAAAAAAAACCCGATACGAAAAGTATCGGGTTTTAGTACCGTAGTCTTTGCTTGTCCTATGGCATAGCTTACTGAAGTAACGACAATACAGACTGAGACTTCTGATTCGCTTGTGCCAACATTGCAGTACCGGCTTGAGCAATAATTTGACTGCGCGCAAGAGAAGTAGTCTCTGTGGCATAGTTGGCATCTTCAATTCGACCACGTGCAGTAGCGGTGGCTAGAGATGATGTCGATAAGTTGTCTGCCGCATACTCAAGTCGGTTCATGGTGGCACCAAAGGTAGCGCGCTGGGTCGCGACGCCGGCGATTGCAGTATCAATTTGGGCTAGAGTAGTAGCTAAATTAGTGCCCATACCGGTTGATGTGTACCCACTTAAGTCTGCACCCATTGGTGTAGCGGCGGCGCCTGCGGCTAGATTAAAGTCGGAAAATTCAACTGCAAGTGTCTGGCCTGCATTAGCGCCGATTTGAAAGGTTACTGAACTAACCCCCGTACCACCGGCATCGCCATTTAACAGACTCTTCCCGTTAAACTGCGTTGTTTCAACGATACGATCGACTTCTGACGCTGCTTCTTTAAATTCTACATTAAGTACATTTACATCACTTGTGGTATTTGATCCATCCGCCGCTTGGACAACGATCTCGCGCATTCTTTGCAAAATATTGCTGATTTGCTCAGCAGAACCATCGGCCAGTTGTAGCATTGAAGTTGCGTTATTGGCGTTTCGACCAGCCTGGTCAAGACCACGAATCTGAGATGTCATTTTTGTTGCAATGGCCAAACCTGCAGCGTCGTCTGCTGCCGAGTTAATGCGCTTACCTGTTGATAGACGCTCCATAGTTTGAGTCATCTCACGATCATTTTTAGTGATGGAATTAGCGGTTAACATGGCCGCTGAGTTTGAGTTAATTACAGTCATTTTAATATCCTTTATATTAAGTTAGTCTTTGGGTAAAAGTATTCAGATTTACCCAAAAGTATTTCCTGCACTTCCCTTTGGGGTAACCTTTTCTCTGTTGCTAATTTATCAATCGGCATAAGTTATATTTACTTGAGGTTTTACTCTAGAGTATTGATTTAATTGTATTTTAGTTGTTTTTGGCCAGACCTAGAGTAGGGTTTATAGTGTTAGTTATAGACAGGGCTTTTACAAAAAGGCCTTGTTTCTAAACACCATAGACTGGTAAATGCGATGAATAATAAAGAGGTCTATTTGTCGGTAATCTTGAGCGATGAAACCGTGCAGTTACAGCACCTGATCGAATAAAATGCCTTTTAACGATTCTATATTCGCGGCGATTCGCAGAATAGCGTCACCGGGTAACTTTAGAATCGTATCACCGGTTTCGTTGTCTTTTACTTCGATAATAGTGCGTTTAGATGTAGGATCGATAGAGAAGGCTAAATTGGTGTTTGAGGTGGCCAAGGTTGTATTGATTTCACGTATAGCCAGCTCTAACGATTTTTGAGATATAACCGTTGAAACGGTATTGTCGTCTATCGGGCGCGGTGCCGCGGCATCGCTAAGTGCTGAGACAATCTGCGTTATACCTAGATTACGATCGACTGGAACAGCCTCATTTTTCTGCAACTGCACAGGGGTTGGATTCAAAGTGTTGGATGTTAGATCTACATTTGACATTATAGTTACCGGTGTTTAGTCGTTTAATTGCCATTGGCAAAATTCCTCACCTACTATATCGGCACCAGAGCCAAGGGCTTTAATTATTTTCGCGAGACTATTTCGAGGTACCTAAACCGCAGAGTGC
>JAPKEJ010000073.1 GCA_028822155.1 Porticoccaceae bacterium | reverse complement strand
TATTTTGAATGACGAACAATTTACAAATTTACGATTATATTGTTGTGGGTGCCGGTTCTGCCGGGGCAATTGTAGCTTCACGACTGAGTGAGGACGCTAAATCGTCTGTGTTGTTAGTTGAATATGGTGGCACTGATAGCAGTATTTTCGTGCGCATGCCTACCGCGCTAGGTATTCCGATGAATACCCGTAAATATAACTGGGGATTTGAGTCTGCTCCCGAACCCTATTTAAATGATCGAAGAATGAACTGTCCACGCGGTAAGGTCATTGGAGGCTCTTCATCGATCAACGGTATGGTTTATGTGAGAGGCCACGCGCTTGATTTTGACGAATGGGAAACCCATGGTGCCACCGGATGGAATTACCAGAACTGCCTGCCTTACTTTAAAAAATTAGAGAACCATCAATGCATTACTAGTGAATACACCGGCAACGACGGGCCGATTGCGGTTAATAATGGTAATAACATGCGCAACCCCCTATATAAGGCATTTATTGATGCAGGTGTAGAGGCCGGATACAAAAAGACCGACGATTATAATGGTTATCGGCAAGAAGGGTTTGGACAAAAGTTTATGAATGTCGATGGTGGTGTGCGTGCGTCTACTGGCTACGCCTATCTAAAAAGTGCCAAAAAGAGATCTAATTTAACGATTTTAAAGCACGCCTTAGTGACAAAAATCACTTTTGACGAGAAAACCGCCACAGGAATTCAGTGCGAGATAGGCGGCCAAACTAAGATCTTTAAGGCTCAGCACGAAGTTGTGCTCTGTGCTGGCTCAATTGGGTCGCCTCAGTTACTGCAGGTGTCTGGGGTTGGCCCGAGAGAAACTTTAGCGGCGGCGGGCATCGATCTGGTGCATCACCTACCCGGGGTTGGTGAAAACCTACAAGATCACTTGGAATTCAACTTTCAATATCGCTGCAAACAACCTATCACGCTTAATAGCGAGCTAAATGTATTCAAGAAAGTCTTTATTGGTGTCAGATGGCTGTTATTTAAAACAGGTTTAGGCCGCACCAATCATTTTGAATCATGCGCATTTATCCGGTCCAAAGCCGGTGTGAAATGGCCTGACATCCAGTATCACTTTTTACCAGGTGCGATCAGCTACGACGGCACTGTTGCCTTTAAAGGGCACGGGTTTCAGGTTCACTCTGGGCACAACAAACCCACCAGTCGAGGTCATGTGCGCGTTGTCTCAGGTGACGTTAAGCAGCACCCGGACATACAATTTAACTACTTGGCCACAGAAGAAGACAAGCAAGGCTTTCGCGACTGTGTGCATCTAACACGGGAAATCATGCACCAACCTGCCATGGATGCTTTTCGTGGTGAGGTTATTCAGCCAACAGATGATGTACAAAGCAACGAGCAAATAGATGCCTTTATCCGGGAGGCCGTTGATAGCGCCTACCACCCTTCTTGTTCTTGTAAAATGGGCGTCGATGCTATGGCCGTTGTAGATCCAGAGCTTAAAGTACATGGCCTCTCGAACATAAGAGTTATCGACTCTTCGATATTCCCTATCATCCCCAATGGTAATTTAAATGCACCCACTATGATGGTAGCAGAACGGGGAGCTGACTTAATAAAAGGCAATATACATCCTCCATTAGCAGTGGCAGTATATACAGATGAACACTGGCAAGAACGGCAAAAGGAAGGGATCGCCAAAAGGCCACGCTGAATGTATCTAAGGTTGTTGGGGTAGCTTAATCATTTTAGTTATCGACAAGACCGCTAAACACTTTGCCTACAAAGGTCCTGTGATTAATGACAGTCGCTACGCAAGACAACAAAATGGACCTAAGCCTCACCTCAGGTAGTGAGGAAGTTATCGGCCCGTTAACCGAAACAGTTCAAACCGCCAGCCATATCATATGGGACACGGTTGCCGCTAACCTCCCCAGAGACTTACATTGGCAATTTATTCTTGTGACTCTAATCATTGCATCTATTATCTGGCTCATTAGAGGTGGCCGCGGATCCCGTGATGCCGCTGGGCGGGAGAGAAAAGCTAATTTTCTGCAATTTGTGCTTCCTAAAGATATTTATACTCATGTCTCTGCCCGAGTGGATATCTGGTTATGGGTCACCGAGCGTCTGCTGCGCCCATTATGGGTCGTTGGCTTACTGGCGACCGTCGGTCCCAGCACAGAAACTGCCGTTATTGGCGTTCTGCAATGGACGCTAGGAGCAACGCCTGAAATAGCCGTTAATTACGGGTGGATGTTGCTGTACAGCCTAGTTACCTTGCTATGCTACGATTTTGTCTTCTTTTTGATTCACTACACCATGCACAAAGTGCCGGCTTTGTGGGCTTTGCACAAGGTGCACCATTCAGCAGAGGTACTAACACCGCTGACCCGATATCGAGAGCACTTTTTGGCAGGACCCATTTGGGCCGCAGGTGGCGCGTTTAGTTATGGTCTGGTCGGAGGGCTGTTTGCTTGGTTATTTAATGGTGGAATTATTGCTGCAACATTATTTAACATCGGCTTCTTTGCCTTATTATTCGGCTTTAACGGCTCTTTTCGGCATTATCATGTGCAATTTAATTATCCGCGGTGGCTTTCTTTATGGCTGCATAGCCCGGCAATGCATCATGTTCATCACAGTTATTTACCGCAACATTGGGACGCGAACTTTGCCGCCGTAACCAGTATTTGGGACCGATTGTTTGGCACCCTTTATATTCCTCAGAAAGACGAGTACACACCCTGGGGGATCGGGCCCGATACTCAATCTGAATATCGCTCTTACTGGCAAAATACCATTGGTCCTTTTAATGACTGGTACAAGATGCTGCTAAAGGGAAATTCACCCCAAGCCGGCGCCACAAAAGCGGGTGATATCGAACAAAATTAGCTGCCCCACCCTTTTAAGAGACAAAAAAAGCCCTCTATTGAAGAGGGCTTTTAGCTTGAAATATTTATTGAACTCGAATCATTAAGTCATCTGAGTGCTCTAGAACATCAAGCTTCATATCAGCCAACTCATTCTCATGAATTTCGCTAACGGCTTTAACTTTATTAGCAAAATCAGCATAACTGTCATAACCACAGACAAAATACCAAGCCTGCTCTGGCCCCCAGATATGCTCCATCATATTACAGCCACCAAAGGCAGTATCATATGCGCCAAATAAAATTGCAGCATTAGCTCTTTTCTGATTGTCAGTTAGATACGGACCAAAGGTGTAAGACGCCATCAGGACATAAGGTGTCATTTTAGTGAGGTTTTGTTCACTAACAGCAACTAAGTTGTCGCTGTGGTCGCCATAAAGCTGCCTGGTCGCCCTGCCAGCGGGTTCACTGCTATCATTAATTTCAGCAAAGTGCTCCCAGCTATCAAAAAAGCAGTATGAATAAAACGCTCTATCTCCGCCAAACTGATGACGTAACAACCCACAAGCGTTGTATCCTTCCTGTTCCATTAAGTCGACATTCTTTTTTAGGCTGGCCGCCATCCGGTCTGCATTGGATCCTGCGGGCATTGTGTAAGACGACAAATATGCAAAGTTATTCCCATGCATCTTTTGGGCTTGCTCGCCTTCTTCATGATGAGCGCTGTAGGTAAAAGCGCTTACAGTAAGTAATGATAATAAAATAAGTATATTTTTCATAATTAATCCTCAAAGTCTGATGCTTGTGTTTTATGAACTCCACCATAGCTAGCTGGAGAATAATGAGCACTACTTAACACCCAAGTACCCCCCTCTTTAACCCAATTCATGCTTACTCTTGTTCTATAATCGCTCATTTTGCCATTGTTACCGACCATACCTTCCGAGTAAAACCTTACATGTACCACATCATCCGCAATAGCTGTCGCTTCTGGATAGTAATACTGAGTAATCGCATCACCACTCTTTTCCCAACCTTCAAGAGTTTGCTTTGCCTGTGGCTTATGGAAACTGCCATCAGAGTTAGTATCTAAGGTTCCGGCTTTACTGGACATCGCTATAACAGTTTTAAAATCTCTAGTATTTCGCGCATCCATGTAGGCTGATAACGCCGTCAACACCTCTGTTTCACTTGAGCCAGCAACGCTAAAAGAGCTAATGCCCATAATTGCTACCATCAATGCTAATTTTAACTTTTTCATTCGTTACCCCTTTTATAAAAAGTTTATATAACAATCATAAATTGAGTCAGCTAAGCAGCTAGCTCACTGCCATAGACTATCATGTCTATGCACGCTTGAATACATGACAGCCGTCTGCTAGTCTTTTGATTCTACTCAAACTGATAAGAAGGATAAATCATGAAGCAATTTAGCTTAGCATTAACTGTTCTAATATCACTTTTTCACTTAAGTACTACCGCGCAAGATATGACTTTAACTGACACCACATTCGAAGGGAATTTCCAAATCGACTCCACCTTCACCCGAGATGGAGGTAAAACATTTGAAGTTTCTGCATCTGGAGAAGCCGGGCCTTATGGGCGCGCTTATCTGTCGTATGTCTTTACTGACAAACAGAGTTTAGGCGTAGCTGGCGAATTTACTGGATTCGCCTGGACTCAAAATGGTGAGGAGGTTGTAACAGCGACACTGCAAGGTGCCTATATCAAGCAAGGCAAGGTATTTAAAATTTACACTTTTGACCCGACAAGTACAGGAAAGCTGAATTTTGCAACGGGGATAGTAGATTTTGTGGGTAAAACTATAAACTTTAAAGTTGCTGAGGTTGATACCAGCTTATAAATGGTTTTTCTGGCCTCAACATTTTAACAAATGTTGAGGCCATCCAATTTGTCACCCTTCCTAGACCACAAAACAAACTCTGGTCAAAATCACTATCAGCTCTTATCAATTGCAATCTCAGTCGTAGCTTAATCGTTGTTAAAGAATCCTTTTGGAAAGCCATCTACTATTTCGGAGATACTGCCCCTAATAGTCTCCAACAAGGAAACTTGAAATCAAGAAAAAAAACAGGCAGAGTGATCTCAAATTAACAAGATTATTTGGCTTAAATGAATCGTCTAATAACGCAGGCCCTTGATAGAACCGCCTTAGCCTTCTAGTTGCAATAGGTAGATAAGCTAAATGATTTCAGAGTCAAAGCTAAAAGATGCTGAGCGTATCGTTCGTATCACGATGATACTAATACTGTTAACCGCTGGTACCAGTAAGTTTTTTAGCCAGGGTGGATTTTTTGAGTATTACTCTCAATTATTCCAAGGAGATTTAAGGATTAATTTGGCGCCATTTCTCGTCAATTTTTATTTAAAGATAATCCCCTTTATTGAGATACTTCTTGGCTTGGCATTACTAAGTAATAAAAATAAGATCTATGCCGTTTATGGCTGGTTTGTTTTTATGTTAAGTTTATTATTCGGTCATTATATTTTGCAAGAATGGTCTTCTGTTAATCAGATGTTAAGCTATATTTTTCTTGGCTTGTTATGTTTAATCTTACCCAATCATTCTCTTTGGTTTAGCCGAGATATCTATCGTTAATGTGTAATAGCGTCAAATTTACTCAAACCATTTACTCCAACTAGCGTCTAACACCCTTCACCACTAAATATCATCTACTGCATGACTGCAGATTTTTTGCCGTACGATCGAGAGATTAGGTTGCGTCGTTTTAAAGACTACTTGAAACAGGGATAAGATTAATCATGACTGCCACTAGGTACCCAAAAAATGTGATCGGTCCTCAACACCAATCCACAAAAAAGGCCAATCAGAAAACTGATTGGCCTTTTTTACGCACCTAACAAAGCATCTTGTTAGAGTTTAATGAAACGTCTCCTTATGAGCAGCAAGAGTCCCGCTAGCATCAGTAAGATCAACGATGAATCAGAAGACTGTCCGTCACCTACTGAACAACCTCCACTACTTCTAGGAAGCGATTCAGGTGCATTAACAAACAACCGATTTGACTTAACAACAACAGATATTTTGCCGTTATCAATAACTACAGATACAGGACCAGAACCCGCAACGCTTCCTGCGGTGAGTTCAGCCGTATAAACACCATCGCCCTGATAGGCAAAATCACTGACCATAACACCCGGTATAGCTGTCGACGCTGATACTAACATTTTATCAAGAGCATCCCCGTCCTCGTCATAAGCAGTCACTGTAACCATCACAGTATCAGTACCATTTGCAATGATTGCTTCGCGAGACAATGTTACTTGACTATTGTCACTCGGAGTACCAATAGCAGGAATCGCGATACCACTTGGATCTGTAACAGTTCCATCTGCTGCACCATCGGCGTCATTCG
>JAPKEJ010000072.1 GCA_028822155.1 Porticoccaceae bacterium | reverse complement strand
ATATGGCGGAGAAAGAGGGATTCGAACCCTCGATACGCTATTAACGTATACACCCTTAGCAGGGGCGCGCCTTCAGCCACTCGGCCACTTCTCCATATGCTGTTCGTTTGTACTGGCAACTATGTTTTTGTTAAAAAAAATGCCACCCTGAACTGCGGCGGCATAGTATCACATCATGGCAAAAATCAAACGTTACTATCGTGATTTTCTCCACTTTCGTCATTATTTATTCCATTTTTCTCATCTTGAATTCGTTGATAGATTTCTTCTCGATGCACCGCTACCTCTTTAGGAGCATTAACACCCAACCTTACTTGATTACCACGGACCCCTAATACAGTGACCGTGACTTCATCACCAATAATTAAGGTCTCGCCTACTCGTCTTGTTAAGATTAACATGCCGCTCTCCGTAATATGATCCAAAGGCTAACCAAAGGCCATCTATTCAAAAAAACTCTTCTTCCGTCCTGACAATCAAGGTCAGACTAGGTGCCATTGAAATACTTATACACCTTAGCATCTTCAGGCAGGTATTATACAAAATCAACTTGTTGAGACTAATCATCTGCCAAATTAAAGCCCGAATGGAGCGCTCTAACCGCAAGTTCTAAATACCGCTCTTCAATTACCACCGTAATCTTTATTTCTGACGTGGTAATCAGCTGAATGTTAATCCCCTCACTGGCCAAAATCTCAAACATCTGAGCCGCTACTCCGGCATGTGATCGCATACCCACTCCCACAATCGATACCTTAGCAATGCGGTCATCAGAGTCTACCTCGATAGCGCCCAGATCATCTGCAATCTCTTTTAGCAGCACCTCAGCTTGCTTTAAGGCGTCTCGGTGCACTGTAAAAGTCATAGTTGCGGAGTTATCTTTTGCAACGTTTTGCACAATGACATCAATCTCAATATTTGCTTCGCTGATCGCCCCAAGCACTTTGTAAGCAACGCCTGGCTGGTCGGGTATACCTCGAATGGTCAATTTAGCTTCATCACGGTTAAACGCGATTCCTGATACTACTGGCTGCTCCATTTGGTCGTTATCCTCAAGAGAAATTAAGGTTCCGGGGCCGTCTACAAAACTAGACATAACACGCAGAGGAACGTTGTATTTTCCAGCAAACTCGACTGATCGAATCTGCAGTATTTTCGAACCCTGACTGGCCATTTCTAACATTTCATCAAACGTTATTTGGTCTAGTCGGCGGGCGTCAGGAACTACGCGCGGGTCTGTGGTGTAAACCCCGTCCACATCGGTGTATATTTGGCATTCATCGGCCTTAAGAGCGGCCGCTAAAGCCACTGCGGTAGTGTCTGATCCACCACGACCTAAAGTCGTAATATTTCCTTCTTCATCCATCCCCTGAAAGCCTGCAACCACCACTACGCGGCCTGCCTGCAAGTCTGATTCCATGCGACGCCCATCAATCTCTCTTATTCTAGCTTTGCCGTGGGCGTTATCGGTTAGTATTCTAACCTGCCCGCCTGTGTACGATCGCGCCTCAACACCGCGTTTGTGAAGTGCCATGCACAACAATGCAATCGTTACCTGCTCACCGGTGCTAACTAATACATCCATCTCACGAAGATCCGGACTATCGTGAATTTCTTTCGCCAAACCAATCAGTCGGTTAGTCTCTCCGCTCATGGCTGAAACCGCAACAACCACCTGGCTGCCACTTTGGTGGCTCTTCACCACTCTGTCGGCAACAGCTTCAATGCGCTCCACCGTCCCCACGGAGGTGCCACCATATTTTTGGACTATTAAGCTCATTAGTTGTATTCAGCTACTATAAAAGATGTGGCGATTAAACAACAAATCACCATAAAAGTTAAGCCTTTAAGGCTATTACGCGGTGAAAGACCGCTAGAGAGAGCCATTTCGCCGCAGCATGTACCTGTATTACTCTGACTTCTCAGCAATCCATTGGTATACAGATTGCAATACGTTTGGCAATTGAGAAACGTCGCCAGTTGCACCTTGAGCCATATCTGCGCGACCACCGCCTTTGCCACCTACCTGATCGGTGACAAATTTCAACAATTCGCCAGCCTTAATTTGATCGGTTAAGTTTTGCGTAACACCTGCCACTAAAGATGCCTTTTCGCCCTCAACAGCTGCCAGCATAAAGACACCTCGCTGCATCTTAGATCGAACCTGGTCAGCAATGCCCCGAAGACTCTTTGCGTCGGCACCTTCAACAATAGTCGAAAGGACAGATATACCACCAATGTCTTGCAGACCACTCATCAAGTCATTACCGGCGGTGTTAGCCAGCCTACCTTTGAGGCTCTCAATTTCTTTTTGAAAGCGCCTATTATCATCGACAATAGATTGCGCTTTATCCTTCAAGCCTTGCCGCCCACTTCGCAAGATACTGAGCATATCGCCTAGTTCATCTTGCTGGTCATCGCAAAACCCGACAGCTTTCATGCCGGTAACACCCTCAATTCGCCTAATGCCTGACGCAACACTTGATTCTGCAGTGATACGGATTGCTCCGATGTCTCCCGAACGAGAAACGTGAGTGCCACCACACAGCTCTATGGAGTACTCGCCACCGAGACTAACTACCCGGACTTGATCGCCATATTTCTCACCAAACAGCGCGACAGCACCCTTGGATTTGGCATCATCCATACTCATGACCTGAGTAGATACAGCCGTATTCTTAAGGATCTCTCGATTGACAATATGCTCAACTCGACGAATCTGTTCGTTACTGACTGCATCTCCATGGGAAAAGTCGAACCGCAAACGCTGACTATCAACTAGCGAGCCTTTTTGCTCAACATGCTCGCCTAACACCTGACGAAGGGCTTCGTGCAATAAATGTGTCGCAGAATGATTCAATGCCGTGGCCTGTCGAACACTATGATCAACAAACCCATCCACAGTGTCACCGAGACTAAATTCGCCTGACAAGACACGTCCGATATGGATGTGATGATTACCCGCTTTACGGCAATCCGTTATTTCTATTTTTGCTGATCCTTTTGTTAAGAATCCAGAATCGCCTACCTGCCCGCCTGACTCAGCATAAAAAACTGTTTTATTTAAAACCAAGACAATTTCAGTATCTTCGCCAGCACTATCTGTTGCTTTACCTTCAATAAAGAGCCCTAGAATATTAGAACTCAATTCTAATGCGTCATAACCGCAAAATTCGGTACTACCTTCCACGCGAATACTGTCGGTGTAGTCAACGGAAAATTGGCTTGCTGATCGTGCTCTAGACCTTTGCTCTTCCATGCATTTTTCATAACCAGCAATGTCTAAGGTATAACCCTTTTCTCTGGCTACATCATTGGTTAAGTCAGTAGGAAAACCAAACGTATCGTAAAGCTGAAACACCAACTCTCCGGACAATTCAGTACCAGTCATGTCGGCGAGAGCCGCCTCCAGAACGCCCATGCCTTTATCCAAAGTCCGAGCGAACTGCTCTTCTTCTTTTTTGATGGTGTCGCTAATGACCTGCTGCATTTCTAACAATTCTGGGTAGGCATCACCCATAATTTCACCTAAAGACGCCGTTAATTTATAAAAGAAATTACCCTTGGCACCTAAATTATGGCCATGCCGTAATGCTCGACGAATTATTCGCCTCAACACGTAGCCACGCCCTTCATTTGAGGGTTTTACACCATCAATTATTAGAAACGAACAAGAGCGTATATGGTCTGCAATAACTTTTAACGAATTGTCCTTAAGGTCTTTGCAGCCGGTAACCGCCGAAGCGGATTTAATTAAATGCTGAAAAAGATCAATATCATAATTACTGTGGACGCCTTGCATCACCGCGGCCACTCTTTCTAATCCCATGCCTGTGTCGATCGAAGGCTTGGGCAGCGGAGTCATAGTGCCACTCGCATCACGTTCGAACTGCATGAATACTAAGTTCCAAATTTCAATATATCGATCTAAATCATCATCGGGGCTACCCGGAGGTCCACCGGGAATATCTTCGCCATGGTCCCAAAATATTTCAGTACAGGGCCCACAGGGTCCTGTATCACCCATTTGCCAAAAGTTGTCTTCGTCCAGACGTGAGAGCCTAGCAGGATCCACGCCAATCTCGTTGATCCAAATATCAGCAGCTTCGTCATCACTCACGTGTACCGTAACCCAAAGCCGATCTTGAGGGAGCCCTAATTCTTCAGTTAAAAACTGCCAAGCAAACTCGATGGCGTCACGTTTAAAATACTCGCCAAAGCTAAAATTACCCAACATCTCAAAGAAGGTGTGATGCCTCGCGGTGTAGCCTACATTTTCGAGGTCATTATGCTTTCCACCCGCTCGCACACACCGTTGCGAGGACACCGCGCGGTTATAGCTGCGCTGATCTGCGCCCAAAAACACATCTTTAAATTGCACCATCCCCGCGTTGGTAAAAAGCAGCGTCGGATCATTAGCCGGCACCAGACTGCTGCTTGGCACAATCGCATGTTCCTTGCTAGCAAAGTAGTTAAGGAATAAGTCTCGAATATCGGCGCTTTTCATCATTATTTTTTGTCACTTAGTTGATCTAAATTTAGTTTACGTCGCACTATCAAACACTATTAGTTATAGCTATCCGATGTCGGCCTCAGAAAACATTGGCGATCCAGAGCTACCCGCTAAGACATGCAAATGCAGATGGAATACCGTTTGTCCCGCACCCTCTCCGTTATTAACCACCAACCGGAAAGCTTCATCAACACCAGCATCGCGCGCAACCTCTGCGGCAACCCACATTAAATGGCCCAAAATAGACTGGTCCTCGCTACTAGCATCGGCCAGCCTTGGTATGACTTGCTTTGGTATAACTAGCATATGCACGGGCGCCTGAGGCGCTATATCGTTGATGACGATACAGAGATCATCCTCATATAGGATAACCGCTGGAATCTCACGGTTTATAATGCGGGTAAATAATGTAGCATCTGACATTTATATTACCTCAGCTACCTTTGCCTTCTCTGGCAACAGTACCCTTTAGTTTTTCATCTGTATCTAGGCGCCGAGCTTCGGACTCTAACATCACTGGAATACCGTCCTTTATGGGGTAAGCCAGTCCACTAGCCCTGCAAATCAATTCTTGCGTCTCTTTATTGTATTCCAAAGACGCTTTACTGAGGGGGCAAACCAAGATACTTAAGAGTTTTTTATCCACGCGACCGTCCATTTAAATGTTTCGGCATTGTACGCAAAGTAGATAAAAACCGCCATGCTATAGCCGCCAATAGTGAAACTGACCGATCTATTGACTGGATCATTCTAAGGGTAACGCCTTGAGAACCAACTGAGGATCAATGCGAACCTCGCGCCAGTTCATCCGCCAATCCAAGTGAGGGCCAGTAGCGCGGCCAGTGGCGCCAACACGCGCGATTGGGTCTCCTCGCTCAACGCGCTCTCCAACTTCAACCAAAATGGCACTGAGGTGCAAAAATGATGAGGTCAAGCGATGCCCATGATCCATAATTAGAGTACCCCCTGAATAAAAAAGATCTATCTCAGCCATGGTAATTACCCCCGCGGCTGGGGCCCTAACAATAGTTCCGGTCGGCGCTGCGTAATCAACACCGTAATGTGGGCTTTTAGGCACCCCGTTGTAAATTCGCTGGCTACCATAAACTCCAGTAATTGGACCTTCTATGGGCACCGCAAAACCACCTAAATAATGGGTTTGATCATACATGGTGTCACGGGCTTTTTTAACCACACGCACATCACGCTTAATACGTGCCGTATCAATGCTTGATGGGCTCACCGTCCGCTGAGGTACACCATCAACTCTCTGAACATTATAGAGTCGCTTTTCTACGCCAAACCTATGAGTCGACATATCACCCGCGGGGCTAACTAAAGACACCTCCATTATTGACGACGAATCCCGCCCTAACCCGACTAGAAAGTGTCCATTAGACGCCAACTTGAGCCTCTTACCTTTGTAACTAACCTCGTAACCTGGCTCTACCGACCCTAAAACGAGACTGCCTTGGGTCAGTTCACCCTGAAAAGAAATAAGCTCACCCGCAAAACACAAGCCAGGTACTAGTAGCCATACAAACGCACCCCAAAAACGCATTTTAATCGCACATAGCCAGCACGGGCCAATTAAATACCGTCTCATTTAGGATCTCCTGCCGTCTTCCCTTTGTCGGAATCGGAATGAGACTCAACATCAAAGTACGGCTCAATCGACTCGATCGAGCAAGGAAAACCCCTATTTCGCACTTCCAGCCGATCAAATCGAGCACACAACTGACCACTACGGGCTTCATGCAAAAAGCCTTCTCTCTTTATACCCGGGCATTCCCGACGCAATC
>JAPKEJ010000004.1 GCA_028822155.1 Porticoccaceae bacterium | reverse complement strand
CAAGCGCCTATTTTAGCCACTATTTTAGTGGGGGCCGATCCTGCATCAGCAACCTACGTCAAGATGAAGCAAAACGCTTGTAAGCGCGTCGGCATGGAATCTATTGCCGTTGAGATGCCCGCACATACCTCAACACGCGAACTACTCGCTCAGATCGATGAACTCAATACTAATCCTAATTGTCACGGTATTCTGTTGCAGCATCCGGTACCTTCACAGATAGATGAGCGTGCCTGTTTTGATCAGATTGATATCGCCAAAGATGTTGATGGGGTCACCTGTCATGGATTTGGTCGCATGGCAATGGATGAAGACGCTTATGGGTCAGCAACACCTCAGGGCATTATGCGGATACTAGAGGCCTATGGTATTGAATTGACCGGAAAACACGCGGTCGTTGTTGGCAGGAGCCCTATTCTCGGAAAGCCAATGGCTTTGATGCTGTTAAACGCTAATGCAACCGTAACGATCTGTCACTCTAAAACGCAGAACCTTCCTGATCTAATTAAGCAGGCTGATATTATTGTTGGTGCTGTCGGTCGACCAGAGTTTATTCAAGCCGACTGGATTAAAGACGGCGCTGTTGTAGTTGACGCAGGTTATCACCCCGGCGGTGTTGGTGATATTGAATTGGCTCCACTGATCGATCGTGCGGCGGCATATACGCCAGTTCCTGGTGGTGTTGGACCGATGACAATTAATACGCTAATACAGCAGTCTGTTATAGCTGCAGAGAAAGCCCTTGTAAAGGGCTAGGTCTTACTGCTGATTCTGTCGATCATCGCTGAAATTGCATTTTTAGCGTAAGGCTGATTGATCGACCACACCTGCTGCGCGGTCTCTAGGTTTACAATTTCGTTATGCTCATTGGTGCCCCCAGCCTGTCTCAGCGTTTGCTTGGTCCGCAACAACAGCTCTTTGGGTAAGTCCCGAATATTAGCAGTGAAATCAAAGGCCGCTTCGACTAGTTCGTCCTGTTTGACGCACTCCCACGCTAGTCCTTTATCGACCGCTTCTTGTCCAGTAATCGATTGAGAAAATAACAACATGCCGGCAGCTGTGTTCCAATTCACCAGTTGCCGTAACATCCAGCTGTTGCCGCCACCCGGATGTAAGCCTAGACCAAAGAATCGAGGCTCAAATCGAGCGTTCTCGGTGACTATACGCACGTCGCAACCCACCGCCATATTGAAGCCTGCCCCTACTGCAGGGCCATTAACTGCAGCAATGGTTGGCAGTTCACACTGTGCGATACACAGAAAGCCACTATATATATTTTCGAGCATCAACTGGTCGGCGGTTATATCAGTAAGCTGACCACCCGCACAAAAGGTTGGCCCATTGCCAGTCACTATTAGCGCCTTTACATCAGGGTGTTGCTCGGCTTGGGCGACATAATCAACTATTAATTCACAGACCTCAGCTGTCAGCATATTGCGTTTGGAGGGATTGTTAAGTGTTAATAAGCCAATATTGTCGCGAATTTCGAAAAGCACCAGAGACATGAGTAGTTCCTTGTTGTTAGGGTGGCGTAAGGATACCATTTAGCAAGCCCTAATTAGAACTGTGAGATTGTCACCAATGTCAGTAATAATACTCCCTGTTACACCTCTTAATGCTGAAGAACTAGTGGCCCACCGAGGCTATCGAGCGAAATACCCTGAAAACACTGCATTATCAATTAATAAGGCGATAGACGCAGGCGCTCTATATGTCGAATTAGACGTGCAGTTCAGTCAGGATAAGCTACCGATCATTTACCACGACACCACACTCTCTCGAGTCAGTGGATCAGACAAGTCCGTGTTTGCGTTTAAGAGAGATGAGTTATTAGTCTACCCGGCTTACGAACCAGAGCGATTGGGTGACACATTTATCGCTGAAAAGATATCTCCATTAGAGAGCTTGGTGGCAATCTTAGAGGCTAACCCAGACGTCAAAGCTTTTGTTGAACTCAAGGATGAGTCTATCGATCATTGTGGCCGAGAGCTTATGCTTGAGTCTGTACAACAGATACTGCAACCAGTGGCTGATCGAGCAGTAATTATGAGCTTCGATTATTCCCTAGCTTTAGGTGCCAGAAAGAGTGGCTGGCCACTGGTAGGCTTAGTGCTAAAGCAGTGGGATGATCTTTACTTAGAAGAGGTTAAGGCCGCTGAGCCTGATTTTATCTACACCGATCACCTCATTATTCCCCCTAAGTGTGATTTGGCTGCAATAGAGGTTCTGCGGGATGCAACCTTAGTTGCCTATGAAGTAGGAAGCCAGGCACTTGGGCATTCCTTATTAGGCCGCGGAGTAGATATGCTTGAAACTTTTGAAATTGAAGCAATGCTGATAACCGATTGATTTACAGTCTATCCACGTCGCCATTTTGTGCCTTCTCGGCTGTCTTCAAGAACCACGCCACGCGCTAACAAGTCCTGGCGAATCAGGTCTGCCCCAGCAAAGTCTTTATCAGCTTTTGCTCTTTGGCGCTTCTCGATCAGGCCCTCAATCTCGGCGCTTGAAATATCAGCAGAGCTCCTCACTTGAGTAAACCATTGCTCAGCGTCACTCTGAAGTAGACCCATTAATGAGCCAAGTCCCGCTAGTTCAGCACGCAAATCTTGCTGCTGCAAGCCAGTAGCGGCATGCATCTGCTTCGCTAGGCGATGTAGTTCACTGATGGCCAGAGGAGTATTCAAGTCGTCTAAGAGTGCTTTATATCCCTTAGTCTGCATACCAATAATCGAATCTGAACCTTTAATACCACGCAGGTATCCATACAGGGTATCTAAAGAACGCCAAGCGCTATCGAGCAGATCCTTGCTGAAGCTCTGCTCTGAACGATAGTGTGCAGACAAAATAACATAGCGTAAAACTTCTCCGGGGTATTGATCTAGGAGATCATTGACCATACGAAAATTACCCAATGATTTGGACATTTTTTCGCCTTCGATGTTAATGAAGCCGTTGTGCATCCAAACATTGGCCATCGGCTTACCGTTATGCGCGCAGCAGCTTTGGGCTATTTCATTCTCATGGTGAGGGAAAATTAGATCTTGGCCCCCGGCGTGGATATCAATAGTGTCGCCGAGGTGCTTTTCGGTCATCGCAGAGCACTCAAGGTGCCAGCCTGGACGGCCTTTGCCCCAGGGACTGTCCCACCCTGGCTCATTCTCAGCAGATGGCTTCCAAAGTACGAAGTCTCCAGCATAACGCTTGTAGTCCGCAACCTCGACCCTCGCGCCAGCTAGCATATCGTCCAACGATCGACCGGATAGTTGACCATAAGTCTTCATAGACTGGACCGCAAAAAGGACGTGTCCATCAGCGACATAGGCATTCTCTTTCTCTATTAGAAGGCGGGCCATGCTAATCATTTCTGGAATATGTTGTGTCGCGTACGGAGTAATGGTTGGCTCAAGATTGTTCAGCGCGGCCATGTCTTCGAAATAGGCTTTTGAATATCGAGCTGAAACGATGGAAATGTCTTCGTCGAGATCTGATGCAGCCGCCATTATTTTATCATCAATGTCAGTGATGTTTCGGGCATACACGACGTTGGGGTACTCATTCTGTAAAACACGATACAAAGTATCAAACACAACCGCTGGTCGAGCATTGCCAATATGCACCCGGTTATAGACTGTTGGCCCACAGACGTACATAGTGATTCGATCGGGGTCGATCGGCTCAAAGGCTGCTTTCTCACGGCTTAACGTGTTGTACAGCGCCAAAGTACTACTTTTTTTATCGGTCATTCTATGCTTTCCAGTTATCTCGCAATCCAATAGTGCAGTTAAACACTAAATTGTCCAAATCACCGCTATCTCGAGTGAAGTACCCTTCCCTCTCAAACTGATAATGGTCGCCGGCAATAGCGTCAACAAGACCCGCCTCAACCTTACAGCCGGTCATTTCGACCAAGGAATCAGGGTTTAGATAATCAAGCATATCTCTATCGCCCTCATCGGGTGATGCGACTGTAAACAATCGGTCGTACACATTAACGGTACAGTCTGCAGAGGTGTGCTTAGATACCCAGTGAATGACTCCTCGAGGACGTATACCCTCGGGAGCATCTTGCCCGACGGTATCAGGCACTAGGCTGGCTATCACTTCGATGATCTCGCCAGCCGCATCTTTGATGATCTCATCGGCACGAATAATGTAGGCACTACGCAAGCGAACATACTCACCAATAACAAGGCGCTTGAATTTCTTTCTAGATAAAGTCGTATCTTCGCTAAAGTCAGACCGATCAATATAAATCTGTCGTCCAAAATCAAGAGTTCTCTGTCCTAGCTCTTCTCTGTTCGGGTGACAGGGAACGTTAAACTGCTCCTGCTCGCTGTAATTGCTGAGCGTAATAAGAAACGGCTTAAACACACACATGGCTCGACCAGCATTGACGTTAAGGTCGTCTCTAATAAAATGCTCGAACTGAGCCATATCGACGGTACCGTCTGTTTTGGCAACAGCTAAACTATTACAAAAATTACGAATCGCAGCCGCACTGACACCCCGACGACGCAAGCCTGAAATAGTCGGCATGCGGGGATCGCTCCAACCATCCACATGACCCTGATCTACCAACTGTTTGAGCTTACGCTTGCTGGTGATGGTGTAATTAAGGTTCAACCGACCAAATTCATATTGCCTCGGGATTGATGGTAAGGGTAAGTTTGTCGTAAACCATTCATAAAGTGGACGGTTAGCGGCAAACTCTAAGGTGCAAACCGAGTGGGTAACCCCCTCAATCGCATCTTCCTGCCCATGAGCAAAATCATAGGAGGGATAGATGTTCCATTTATCCCCTGTGCGCTGATGAGCCATCTTCTTAATTCGATACAACACTGGGTCCCGAAGATTAATATTAGGCGATGCCATATCAATCTTAGCGCGAAGTGTCATTGCACCCTCGTCGATTAAACCTAAACGCATATCTTCCAGTAAGCTTAAACTCTCTACTGCAGTTCTATCACGAAAAGGGCTGTTTTTACCGACCTCAGTTAAGGTGCCCCGATACTCGCGCATCTGTTCGGCATTTAGCTCGCAGACATAGGCCTTGCCTTGGGTAATCAGATACTTCGCCCAGATGTACAGTTGCTCGAAGTAATTGGAGGCATAGCAGGGGCCCTCGCCAAGATCATAGCCAAGCCACTCAACGTCCTCAATAATTGCTTGAACGAACTCTTCATCTTCTTTTTCAGGGTTGGTGTCATCAAATCTAAGATTACAGATGCCACCATATTGTTCAGCCAAACCAAAGTTCACACAAATCGATTTAGCATGGCCAATATGAAGATAGCCATTTGGCTCTGGAGGAAAGCGGGTAATGACCTTTTTAACCCGACCAGCGGAAAGGTCAGCATTAATAACCTGCTGGATAAAATTAATTGGTTTTTCAACGTCAGTCATAGTTTTTGCAAAGATAGGGCCAGGGAGCGTGCAAGTATAGCGGTAGCGTGCTTTTTGATAAACAAAAAGCCTCAAATAGCGCTTTTTTTATTCCGCTAGCGGACTACTTTTGACAATATCAGTAAAGAATAGTTTAAATCGTGCCCGTTACAACCTAAAATAGCGGCCTAAACAAACTTATACTAAAGCTAAGGAATACTAATGATTACATTTCGGACCACCATGGGTGACTTTTCTATTGAACTTGATTTTGATAAAGCTCCCGTAACCGCGGCTAATTTTCTACAATATGCACGTGATGATTTTTACACTGGCACCATTTTTCACCGGGTTATTAACGGGTTTATGGTTCAGGGCGGCGGCATGGACTCCGGCATGAATGAAAAAAGCAGTCGAGCGTCGATTGAAAACGAAGCTGACAATGGACTTACTAACGAGATTGGCACCCTTGCCATGGCCCGAACGGGTGACCCGCACTCTGCATCATCACAATTCTTTATTAATGTTGCTAATAATGGATTTTTGAACCATTCAGGCAAGAATAGCCAAGGCTGGGGATATGCCGTTTTTGGAAAAATTGTTGATGGTATGGACGTGGTAGACACTATTAAGGCTGTGAAAACAGGTAATTCAGGCGGACACCAAGATGTGCCATCCGATATTATTGAGATCACTGAAACTGTTGTTGGCGAAGAGTACGCCGCCAAATAGAGCGATTATTTTATGTCAGTTCTGATTATTTCAGACCTACATCTATCTCCTGAACGCCCGGTTATTTTCCGGGCGTTTTTGGATTTCATAAGAGATCGTGCCGCGCAGGCTGACGCGCTTTATATTCTAGGGGATCTCTTTGAAGCCTGGGTCGGCGATGATGACCCCAGTGATCTTGCTGATCAGACAAAGACTGCTCTATTGCAACTAAGTAATAGCGGAGTACCTGTCTATATCCAGCGCGGCAACCGCGATTTCACTCTTGGCGCCCGTTTTATGCGTGAGAGCGGTGCCACCTTGCTCGCTGATGAGGAGATTATTGAATATTACGGACATCGAGCCCTGGTGATGCATGGGGACTCTCTTTGCACTGATGATGTTCAATATCAGCGTTTTCGTCGAAAGTCTCGAAACCCGATCTATCTTTGGTGCTTAGTTCATCTGCCTTTACGGGTGCGACAGAAAATCGCTACTGATTGGCGACGCAAAAGTGCCGCAGCCAATAGTAACAAAGCTAGTGCAATAATGGACGTCAATACAAAGGCGGTCGATAAGGTCATGGCGAAGCACGGCGTTGATATCCTCATTCACGGTCACACACATCGCCCGCACAGGCATCAATTGAACAATGGTGAGCGTATAGTCCTTGGCGACTGGGAAGCTAATGGCTGGAACCTCACCATTAACAGCAGTGGTATTGAGCTAGAATCGTTTCCGATCCTTTGAACCTAAGAAAATACCCCAACTGTATTGAATCTAGCTAGCTATATACTGTCGTATGAGTATGATTACGCCCTTATTAATATCAACTTTAATGGATAGGTAATTATGGAAACTGAAAAGTATCGCACTAAAGCGATGTCCGGCGGCATTCAAAGCACCGCTCTTAGCCCGGAGGTTAGCAAAGTACTTCGTAGCACCTACATGCTACTAGGAACCACTATTGCCTTTAGCGCCCTGATGGCAGGGCTATCCATGGCCATCAACGCACCCTATTTTGGATTTTGGATGACTCTCATACCCTACTTCTTTTGCTTGTGGATGACAGAAAAGAATAAAAATAGCTCTAAAGGTCTATTCTGGGTGTTCGCACTAACCGGCTGGCTGGGCTTTACTCTGGGACCTATTTTAAATATGTACCTAGCAGTCAAAGGCGCAGAACCTATTATGCTAGCCCTTGGTTCGACAGCATTGGTGTTTTTTGCATCTTCCGCTTACGTCTTAACTACACGAAAAAACCTTAGCTTTATGTCCGGCTTTTTGATGGTTGGTCTATTGGTAGCGTTTATTGCCGCGATTGCTAATATGTTTTTACAAATTCCGTTATTGTCTCTGACCATTAGCTCGGTATTTGCCCTTTTATCCGCTGGCATCATAATGTGGCAAACCAGCGCTATTATTCATGGCGGTGAGCGGAACTACATATCAGCAACCGTGATCCTATTTGTGATGATTTATAACCTCTTCAGTAGCCTGCTCCAGATCTTTGGTATCATGGGCGACGATTAACGAGGCGGTGTACGTTTTACTCAAAGCCCTGTTTAATAGCAGGGCTTTTTTGATGAGCGGTGTAATAAATGTCTGATGACCAGAAATATCTTTCTAAATTGCCTCAGTGGACCACTGAGCATGCTAGTCTGTTTGGTCTAGAGCAAAACATTGAGGTGGTTGATGAGCACCTTGAGGTGTTGTTGTTAGCAAGAGACTTCTATGGCAGTTACGGATTCTCCCCCTCAATGAGACCACTGTGTAAGACCGTTGCCGCCAGCTTGGGCGTGGACAAAGGCCGTAGCATCTATCTAAATAAACTATTTTCTGGGAGTCCGGCCAAGACCGTCGCGTATTTGGCTGGGTTACCTAAACCTAAGAACTGTCTGTAGGGACTCTTTTATGAAACCTTTAAGTGAATATCCCTGCGCCGCCACGCCGAAAGACGCAGCCAAGCTAACAGATCAAGAGCAAGGTGATTTAGCGCCGCAGATAGCAGACTGGCAGATAGTTATTAATAGCGGCGTAGCGCAGCTTTGTCGTGTTTATCAGGTAGGTGACTTTGTTCAGGCGATGGCTTTTGCTAATCAGATTAGTGTGATAGCCGAGGAAGGCGATCACCACCCTGCCCTTTTGGTTGAATGGGGTCGTATTAAGGTGTCATGGTGGAGCCATAGTATCGGAGGACTCCATCTAAATGATTTTGTGATGGCCGCGAAGACCGATGAGATCTACGAAGCATTATGACTGACATATGGACACCAGTAAGCCACTACAGTCCGGACAACTATCAGAAGCAACTCGAAATTAAGATTGGCGCCTATAAAGCCGCGATTGCATGTTTGGGTGACTATGCAATTAAGGTACATACTTCAGATCCATTAAATTTCCGTATGCGTGCCGAGTTTCGAATTTGGCACCAAGATGGCTCAGCGCACTATGCGATGAATCGCCCAGGCGAAAAACGTCCCTATATAATCGATGATTTTCCTATTGGCGGCACCCTGATTAATCATCTAATGCCCCTACTCCTAAACTCTGTGAATGCTAATCCTGTCCTAAGCAAAAGGCTATTCAGCGCCGAATTCTTGACCACAACAAGCGGTGAGGCCCTTATTACCTTGATCTACCACAGGCCATTAGATGCTATTTGGGAGAACGAGGCTCGAATCGTTCAGAATGATCTAAAGCTCGCCATTATTGGGCGTAGCCGAAAACAAAAGGTGGTTTTAGATCGTGACTATGTGACTGAAAAACTCACTGTTGAGGGTCGCCAGTACCTCTATCAGCAAGTGGAGTCAGGCTTCACGCAGCCCAATGCGGGTATCAATGTACAAATGCTCACCTGGGCCAGCGAATGCTGCAGTGACATTGCCAAGGATACTGATCTACTTGAGCTATATTGTGGTAATGGCAACTTTACTACCGTTCTTGCTCAACATTATAGGAATGTCCTTGCCACGGAGGTATCCAAGGTATCTGTTGCCTCAGCTCAGACTAACTTTGAACAAAACAACGTCGGTAACGTACGTGTGGTAAGGCTGTCAAGTGAAGAGATAACCCAAGCGTTAAATGGGGAGCGGCCCTTCAGGCGCCTTAAAGATATTGATTTGGGCAGCTACGACTTTTCAACTATCTTCGTGGATCCTCCAAGGGCTGGTTTAGACAGTGGCACGCTAAAACTAGTCGCTCAGTTCGATCAAGTACTTTATATATCTTGTAACCCGGAGACTCTAATGGGGAACTTATCTGAACTGGTAAAAACTCACGAAATACAGAGCGTGGCGGTATTTGACCAGTTTCCTTGGACTCACCATTTGGAGAGCGGTGTTCTCTTAAAGCGACGGAGTTAGCCAAGCTGGAGTCTTGTCAACTGTTCGGCACTTGCCTGAATAAAGTCACTGTACTTGCTTTCAATCGCGGCTCTTTCTTGGGTCAACCGGTTCTTTTCAGACCTCTCTAGCGCCTTCCAATCATCAAGTATGGGAATATGGGACGTAGCTTCAGCGAGTTGTTGGAAAACGGAAAACAGTGTTTGTTCTTCAGGGTTTGCTGAAATTTTCTGGCTCAGAAACCCTATTCGCATTGCTGCCTCGGTCTCAGATACATCTCTCTGGATCAGTGCCTTAGCAATGATTTGTACGGACTGCCTAGCCTCTTTGTCATTGCTTTCAAGCTCAATTCTGAGCTCTTCCTCAGCCTTATCCCGACGAGATTTTTGACGTTTCAACTGCAAACCTAAGTATAAGGCATAGGCAGTTAACAGAACCACAATCACACCACCAATTGTGAGTGCGAGAGGATAACTCAAGACGTTTCATCCTCATCTGCAGAATCGCTGGAGTCGAGTAGTTGTGCGCCCTGACTGGCAATGGAAACGACATTGTCAGGAAGGGCCTTTTTGGCTTTTGCGCCTAGCTTCTTAAGTTCTTCTGTGCGCCTAACCAAATTGCCGCGCCCACTGACCAAGCGTTTGTGTGCCGTGTCCCAAACCTCCTTACTCTTGTCTAAATGCCTGCCCACGTCTTCAAGCGCCTCGACATAAAGAACAAACTGATCGTAAAGGGCCCCTGCCTTGTCAGCAATAACCTGTGCGTTTCGATTTTGGTCAGCATAACGCCATAGGTTCTTAATCGTTCTTAAGGTCACCATAAGGGTACTTGGGCTGACTAGAATGATGCCTCGGTCATAGGCGTCGCGCATAATTTCAGGGGCCCGATCTAAGGCCACCATAAATGCCGCCTCAACCGGAATGAAGATCAATACGAAATCAAGGCTGTTGACACCCTCTAAGCTCTCGTAATCTTTAATACTTAAGCCTTTAATATGAGCTCCAAGGGAGGATAAATGTTGTTTTAAGCACTGCTGTTTTACGTCCTCCTCCTCTGCATGAAAATATCGCTCGTAATCAACTAGGCTGACCTTGGCATCAATAATGATATCTCTGCCTTCCGGTAGATGAATAATCACGTCAGGATTACGGCGTTTCCCGTCTTCGTCTTTCAAGGCGACCTGAGTGTCATACTCGCGGCCCTTGGATAGACCAGAATCTTCAAGTAGCTTCTCAAGAACAAACTCGCCCCAATTGCCTTGAGCCTTATTATCACCGCGCAGTGCATTTGCCAGACTGACGGCGTCGGCGGAAATTTGCATGGTTTGTTTCTGGAGCTCAGTAATGTGGCCAACAAGCTTATTACGATCTGCATTTTCTTTGTCGTAAACAGTTTCAACCTGTTTCCGAAAATCACCTATATCTCTGCGCAAAGGACTGAGAGAGACCTCAAGTGCCTCTTTGCTCTGAGCAGAAAACTTGGCTTGTTTGTCATCGAATATGCGGTTTGCTAGGTTTTCAAACTCTTGACTGAGGTTTTCCTTAGCATCCTGTAATAGCTTCAACTGAGCTTCATACTGAGATTGCTGATTTGACAGTTTCTCTTCAAGAACCCGGTTCGTTGAGAGCAGTTCTGCATAGTCAATATCGCCCTTTGCACCCTCCTTTGATCGCGCAAAAAGCACGCCCATGACCAAACCGACGGCAAGACCAACCAAAGTGGCAAAAACTAAACTCAGACTAATAGAAAATTCCATGTGTTTATTGTAACAGTCTACTGTCAATTAGATCATTGTTTTGCGATTATAGAGTTCTATTTTTTCTATAAAGCGATTGACCAAGCAACTATGTTAGCGCCTTTAATTGATATACGACTATTTCGTCGATTTATCGAGGATGATCGACTTATTCTCACTCCGAATCATCGCCTTGCGGCGAAGATCTTGGATGCCTGGGCAATCGCTAACCGAGATGAATGTAGCGTGTGGCAGGCACCACGCGTTTTCTCAATCGATCACTGGCTAACTTTTTGCTGGGGTGAGCTTCAAGATCAGAATCATAGACTGGTGTCAGGACAGTCAATTGTTGGACATCAGCAAAGTCGGTATTACTGGGAGCGAGCGATTAAGCTCAATCATCCGGAGCTTAGCTCTAAATACGCTAAGATTGCCGGGGAGACCTATAGCAGGCTTCAGCAATGGAACCTCCAGATCGCTGAGATTCCGAACGATTCCCCGGCTACAGGGTACTTCAAGCAATGGGCCGAAAGCTTTGATGGGTTACTTAAACGAAATAATCTAGTAACCACAGCTGAGAGTTGGCGTGCTGTTGTCAATGGTTTTACATGTGACGCTTTACCAAAAGAAGAGGAAATCATCTTGTATGGTTTCCAATCAATATCACCTATACAGTCCGATATTATCGACAAAGTATCCGTTCGGTCCACGACCCTTCATACCCCCACCACTGCCTGTAATGCCTCGATAGTAAAAGTGTCCAGCACTGCAGAAGAACTATGGTGCGCTGCGCAATGGGCTGCACAACAGCTTAAGATTAACAAGGATGAAAGGGTTGGAATTATTATCCCTGACCTTAAAGATAATTTAGCAGCCATTGCTAGAGTGGTAGGGGAAGCCTGCCAGGCTGAGAAGATTAGTCCCGCCGTTAATATATCTGCCGGTACTCCTCTTTGTGACACAGCGATTGTCAGCCAAGGCCTAGAACTAATTGGGATGTTAAGACAGCAGCATCCACTTGAAGCGTGGATAAGTCTGCTCTACAGCCCTCATTCTCTATTTGATAGGCTTCCCATCTCATTTCGAGTGGATGCTGAAATCAGGTTGCGCAAAACAAGTCAATTTACGTTTGATCTACGAGAATTTCTTAATCAAGTGACACCCAATTCATCAGAGGATAATAGTGAGCATACCGATCAAATATTGCGTCCACTGATTTTGGTAAGAGACTTGCGGGCCACCGCAGAGGGCACACAGCAGGACTTTTCGAGCTGGGCTCTAGTCTTTAAGTCTATTTTAAGCGACCTTGGTTGGCCAGGTACAAGAACACTCAATAGTGTGGAATACCAGCAAAGAGAGCATTGGGAGCGATTGCTGGAAACATTCAGTGAGCTTGATAATTTATCCATTGAGGTGGGTTTCAACAACGCACTGAAACAATTGCGGCAGCTTGCCCAGGATGCGGTATTCCACCCGCAAACTTCAGACGCCCCATTACAAATACTGGGATTATTGGAAGGCGATGGGCTGCGGTTCGACAGGTTATGGATTACTGGCATGCATAGCCAAAACTTTCCCGCATCAGTGTCTATAAACCCACTTCTTCCAGCCAGTTTTCAGCGTCTTCATGAAATGCCTCATAGTTTGCCTGAGCGAGAGCTAGAGATAGCGCAAGCGCTCCTGCAGGGGTTTAAAAACAATACAGATGAGTTGGTATTAAGTTACCCGGAACTGAAAGGTGAAGAACAGCTGGAAGTGAGCCCACTGCTGAGGCTAGAGATTGAAAGAGATAGTCCGATGATGACCGATCATGTTGGACTCTATCCGCGGTGGCTAGCTCAGCCACATCAATTTGAAGTGTTTGAAGACCTTGCCCCATCTTATGATCCAAAAAAAGAGACCATCAGGACTGGAAGTACTCTCTTGAAGAATCAATCACTCTGCCCTTTTAACGCGTTTGCCATACATCGATTAAAGGCGGAGCCTCTGGAAACGCCAAGTCAGGGCCTCTCCGCTAAAGATCGAGGGTCTTTGCTGCATGACATTTTATTTAGGCTTTGGAAAAAGTGGGACAACTCTTCTGTGCTGAACGGATTAACAGACAGTAAGCTGTCAGAGGCCTTGATTGAAACTATTGCTGCAACCCTTGATTTGTCGATACCTCGTTATCCTATCCTGGGCGGCAATCGCTACCGTGCGCTCGAACAAACTAGGCTTAAAAAGCTATTATCTGAATGGCTAGATCTTGAGAAACAGCGCCCAACATTCTCGGTTGTCGACCTTGAATGTAGTCGGCGCGTTAGTTTTGGCGACCTAGAGATATCACTAAAATTAGACCGTATTGATTCAGTTAACGGTAATTTGGTGGTTATTGATTATAAGTCTGGAGAAGTAACGGCATCTCATTGGGATGGAGACAGGCCCAAAGATCCTCAACTGCCTCTGTATGTTCTGGCCAGCGAACCCCGGGCCAATGGCTGTGCTTTTGCTCAAGTGAAGGCCGGCAAAATTAAATTTGCTGGCGTTAGTATTAGCGAGCTAATCCCTGATGTGAACCCACTGGATAGCTGGGATACTCAAGTGGCCCTATGGCAATCCGCAATTACAGGCTTGGCTAACGAATTCACTACCGGAATCGCTCAGGTTGAAGTATTCGATTCCGCCAGCTTTCAATATCAAAGTCACTTGTTGCCTTTAAACCGCTGGCATGAAGCGTCTGAAATCAACACTGATCAGCTAAATAAGAGTAAGAAATGAGCATGGTGACTGATCAAGCCCAACGGACGCAAGCTCTTGATACTGAGAGAAGCTTTATTGTCTCAGCGCCGGCTGGGTCAGGAAAGACAGGGCTAATTACTCAAAGAGTTCTGCGCTTGCTTTGTATTGTTGATAACCCAGAAGAGATTCTAAGTATTACCTTTACGCGTAAAGCTGCAGCTGAAATGGCTGCTCGGGTTCACAGTGCGCTGCAACTAGCGGCGTACCATCCTCGACCTAATGACGAGTACCAAGCAGAAACATGGGATCTCGCCTGTCTGGCCGTTGCTAGAGATAGGCAACGTGGCTGGAATTTACTACAGCTGCCAGGGCGACTGCGTATTCAGACTATTGACGGGTTCTGTCGCTACATCGCCAGCCAGTTCTCATTGGAAACCGATTTAGGAGATCTCTCTGAACCCAGTGAGCACCCGCAGGTTCACTATTATGCCGCGGCACGTTCCTTACTGGGCAAACTAGAGGGCGAAGACCGCACCGCGGAGTGTCTAGCCATACTTCTTGGCCACACAGGCAACGATTTATCACGGTGTGAAACGCTACTAGCCGAGATTCTTTATAAAAGAGAGCAGTGGCTGCCTCTGATCTATGATGCAGCGGATAATCAAGCGTACTTCAAGCAGGTGATCGAAGGGATAGTTAGCCAAACTGTCTCTGAACTGATTGATGCCCTTATGCCAATTGCTGGCGAGTTAATTCAGATCGTTGATTTTGCCGCCAATCATTTACCCTCTGAAAAAAATTACGCCTTGCAAGAACTTGTCGGAATAACAGATTTCCCCGATGACAGCCTGGCGACTATCGGTCAATGGAAAGTTATGCTGCGCATGCTAGTCACGCAGAAGGGTGAATTGAGAAAGTCCGTGACAAAAAATGATGGCTTTCCCGCGGATCAAACAGAAGCCAAAGGGCGTATGAAGGACATACTTGAATGGTGCTCAACTCAGCGAGATATCGTTGACTTGATTGCTAATGTCTTAAATCTGCCTGATTCAGAGATTAGTGCATCGCAGCAGGTGCTGCTTGATGCACTGGGGTATTTGTTACCCAAACTTGCCGCTGAGTTAAACATACAGTTTAGGCTACATGATTTATGTGATTATTCCACGATCACTCTATCAGCTCTTCAGGCATTGGAGCCGGCTACTGAGGATTCTGGAATATCAGACATAACCCTCAGGATGGACTACCAGCTTAGGCATATTTTGGTTGATGAGTTCCAAGATACTTCACAGACCCAGATAAGGCTGCTAAAAGCACTTATAAGTGGCTGGGAACCCAACGATGGCCGTAGTTTGTTCTTAGTTGGCGATGCCATGCAGTCTCTGTACAGTTTTAGGAACGCCAATGTTGGCCTATTTATCAATAGTCAACGGCACCCCATCGCTGGTGTGAGTTGCACTCCGTTATCACTAACCACTAATTTTCGCTCCAAGGGGGGCATTGTCGACTGGGTAAATGGGGTGTTTCAAGACGCATTTCCCGCGCGGCCAGATATTAGTCGAGGGGCTATTCCTTATTCATCATCCATGGCTTATAAAGATGCTGAGATAGAACCGGCCGTGAGCTTTCACGGATTTTCTGGGTCTGCTTACGAGATGGCTGAAGCTGAGCAGATCGCCCTTACATGCCGAGAAATAACCGAGCAGTGCTCGGGCGAGTCCATGGCAATCTTGGTTCGCGGTAGAAGCCACCTCAGAGCTATTATTCCTGCTTTACGTGAGCTGGGCCTTAACTGGCAAGCTCACGACATTATGCCTTTGGCGAGCAGAATGCCCGTCGTCGACTTGATGTCCATGACGCGTGCCCTTCTCTCCCCAGCAGACCGTATAGGCTGGTTGTCGCTGCTACGAGCCCCGTTCTGTGGCCTGGGCCTTAGAGATTTACTCATTCTAACAAATAGCACACAGCGCAACGGTTACAACGGTGACCCCATTTTAGAGCAGCTGCGTACGATACTGTCGATCGATGCCTTCCACGAGCTTTCGGGCTATGGTAAGACTAGCCTCAACAGGATTGTCCCAGTCTTGTTGTCAGCCTGGGATAGTCGCGGGCGAGGTAATCTTCGGAACGTCCTAGAGCACACATGGCAACAACTAGGTGGCCCAGCCTGCCTCTCAGGAACCGCTGAATTAAGCGATGTTCGTCGCTATCTAGATTTGGTAGAAAAATGGCAGGTGGCTGGCGTCATTGATGACTGGTCCAATTTTGAGTTGGCGGTAGATAAACTCTATGCCGAACCGTCGCCCTCAAGCACCACGCTAGACGAACAAGATAATGTGATTCAGGTGATGACGATTCATAAGTCAAAGGGACTGGAATTCGATCATGTCCTGCTACCCGGTCTCACCAGACGATCAGCATCTGATAAAAAGCCTCTTTTGCGCTGGCAAGAGCATATCGACTCTGACAGTCGATCAACTCTGGTCATGGCGCCCCTTGGCGCATACGACGAGGAAGACGACCCAGTCTATAGTTATTTAAAGCATGAAGCGGGAGTAAAATCACGGCTAGAAAACACGCGGGTGTTGTACGTCGCAGCCACGCGTGCAATTAAGCGGCTGTACTTATTTGCTGAGCTCAAGGCAACAAAAAAGGGCAAGTGGGAAGCACCATCGAAGAATACGTTGCTCGCTCCGATTTGGTCATCAATTAAGCAGGGCATCGACTCGGAGGCTTACTTCGTAACGGATGCTGATGTTGATACTGATATCTCAGATAACAAAGAGCACAACCCTACCCTGAGGCATATTAGACGGCTGCCAGAAAATTACGCAGTACACACCGCTGCCGCTGCAACTATTGAGATAGGCGTCAATGAGACGACTTCAGCGACAACAAAGGTTGACGACGCCGGTATAAGTCGGCGAGCTCGCCATCTTGGTACCGTGATGCATCGCACTTTAAAGCAGGTTGCTAATGAGGGTGTGCGGGCATGGCCAGAAAGTAGGCTTGCTAAACTGCCGGTTAGTTGGTCTGCACAGCTTAAGGAGCTTGGGCTCATTGTTGATGGTGATGAATTACAACAGCTTAGTGCGGCATTACAAAACATGCTCAAAGAACCAAAAGGTCAATGGATTCTAGCCAATCATAAACAGGCTCAGTGTGAAGTCGCGCTGGGATATTATCGAGCCGATAGCCATGAGGCTGGGACGTCAGTGATTGACCGCACTTTTATAAGCGAAGGTACACGTTGGATAGTCGATTATAAATTTACGGCTCCCAATGAGGGGGAAGTAATCGAACAGTTTGAGGCACGCCAGATTAATAGTTACCGAAAGCAGCTATCTCATTATGTAAGGCTTTATCAAGATTTAGGCCCAGAACCGGTACGTAGTGCCCTTTATTTTCCAAAGATAGGCTTGTTTAGCGAAGTATCTGCGGATTAAACTTCAAAAGTGCCTATTTTTCAGTACAATAACGGCCTTTTGTCGAATTATCGTAATCAGGAAATCCAAAATGGATCCGAGAGCTGTAGAAAATATTAACATTGAGTTACCCGAAATACTGATCACGCCGTCTGAATTAAAGCGTGAGATTCCAATTTCGGACAAAGCTCGTGAAACCATTTCAGGTGGCCGTAAGGCAATCGAGAATATACTGACCCGCAAAGATCATCGCGTGGTTGTCGTTGTCGGGCCTTGCTCAATTCACGACATTAAAGCTGCACATGAGTATGCTCATAAACTTAAAGAACTTGCTGATAAAGTTAGCGATACGCTGCTGATCGTTATGCGAGTTTATTTTGAGAAACCACGAACTACTACCGGATGGAAGGGTTTGATTAACGATCCTTTCATGAATGACTCATTCAAAATCACTGATGGCCTGCATATTGGCCGGCAGTTGCTCCATGATGTGCTAGAAATCGGATTACCCACAGCGACTGAGGCACTTGACCCAATCTCCCCACAGTACATGCAAGACCTTATTGCATGGTCTGCAATCGGCGCTCGAACCACGGAATCACAGACTCACCGCGAGATGGCGTCAGGACTTTCATCATCCGTTGGTTTTAAAAATGGCACTGACGGCAGTCTTACTGTCGCGATCAATGCCCTGCAATCAGTTGCCAGCCCTCATCGTTTTTTGGGGATTAACTCAGACGGTAAGGTTTCGGTAATTACCACTAAAGGTAATCTACATGCGCACGTTGTGTTGCGCGGTGGTAATGGTAAGCCAAACTATGATTCGGTAAGCGTGTCGATCTGCGAGCAAGAGTTGAATGCAGCCGGCATAAGCCCCAACATTATGGTTGATTGTAGCCATGCCAACTCCAATAAAGATCATAATTTACAGCCCTTGGTATTAGACAATGTCGCCAATCAAATTGTAGAAGGCAACACCTCAATTGTTGGGGCCATGATAGAGAGTCACTTAAACTCAGGAAGCCAAAAGCTAGCGAGCAATCCCAACGATATGGAATACGGTGTTTCAGTCACAGATGCCTGTATCGACTGGGAAACAACTGAAGCGAGCCTTCTCGGCATGGCTGACAAACTAAGAGATGTACTCAAAAGCCGGTAGCTCGAGTAATTTACTTTTTCCATTGCTGAGCCTGATTGTTTGATCTAGCATATGGGTTTCAACGTTTCGATTTGATACAGGATGTTTGAATAACTATGCCTCGATTAATCTTACTGCTCGCGCTTATTGGTGGCCTTTGGTATTGGTGGTCTGTGGTCAAAGGATTATCCCCTGAAGAGCGCCGATCTTTTCTGTGGCGTTCTGGATTTTGGGTGGTGTTAGGCTTATCAGTTGTGCTGGTCGCCTCGGGTCGAATGCACTGGCTGGGTGCTGGTATCGCAGCGCTTATACCCTTAACTAAAACGTTATTCACCTTAGGACTGAGGGCGCTTCCATTTTTGCGTGTACTCAGCCGCTTTAAAAGCACCCCATCTCAATTTAGAACCAAGTCACTACTAGTTACCGTTAACTTTGCGAACAAACAGATGAGTGGTGAGGTATTGGCTGGAGAATTTACGGGCAAATCCTTGTCAGAGCTAACACCTGAGGAGCTGAATAGTTTGGCTGCCGATCTACGAACTAATGATCGTGAGTCCTTTGTTTTACTCAATGCCTATCGAATGCGAGGTGGTGATAGCAGCCAGGAATCCTCAGACGATTATCGGCCAAGCGGGGCATCAGATTTATCGAACGACGAATGTTACAAAATCCTTGGACTAGAAATTAATGCATCAAAAGAGGATGTGTTGAAGGCTCACAAGCGTCTAATACAGCGGCTACACCCCGATCGTGGCGGTAGCGATTATCTTGCTGCAAAGATCAACGCGGCTAAAGACAAGCTGAGTTGATCATTTCTCTCGCGGCGCTTGTTTAGACTATATTCACAACCCCTTAAACGGTTCCATTAGAAAATCCTTATGCTACATAGCAAAACGCAATCAGGGTTATATAGCCTGCTAGGCATTTGCACACTACAATAGAACATCAAACCTTACGGCGGTCTCTAATGGCAAATCGGTCCCCTACTGTTGAGCTAGCTATGCAGCTCATCACACAGCCCTCTGTCACGCCAACGGATGCGGGTTGCCAGGCAATAATGATAGCGCGCTTAAAGTCTCGTGGCTTTAAGATTGAGAATCTTCGATTTGATGATGTTCACAATTTTTGGGCGGTTCATGGGGACTCTGGGCCCATTTTTTGTTTTGCAGGTCATACCGATGTTGTGCCTACAGGTCCCTTAGAGAACTGGTCCCATCCACCTTTTACGCCGACTATTGTCGACGGGCAGTTATACGGCAGAGGTGCGGCAGATATGAAAGGTTCACTCGCAGCTATGGTGGTTGCAGCGGAGCAATTTGTCACAGATCTCCCAGACCATAAGGGGCGTTTAGCCTTTCTGATCACCAGTGATGAGGAAGGTATCGCTGTCAATGGGACGGTAAAGGTTGTTGACTGGCTTCAACAGCAAGAGATCACCCCTCAGTGGTGCCTAGTAGGCGAGCCATCTAGCTCGAGCCAAACTGGCGACACCATTAAAAATGGCCGCCGTGGATCACTTGGATGCCGTCTAACCATTAAAGGCAAACAAGGTCATGTCGCCTACCCTCACTTGGCCGCAAATCCGATTCACTCAGGCATTCCAGCTCTTAATGAATTGACCCGCGAGATATGGGACCAAGGAAATGATTCTTTCCCAGCAACATCATTCCAAATATCCAACATTAATGGAGGGTCCGGGGCCACCAATGTGATACCTGGAACCGTCGAAGTATTATTTAACTTTCGGTTTTCAACTGAGCTAACTGAAGGACAGTTACGGGATCGGACTGAAGCTATATTGGACAAGTATCCTATAGAATACGAGGCGGAATGGAACCTAAGTGGCCAACCTTTTCTTACGGTAAAAGGGGACCTAGTCGAAGCAGCTATAACGAGCATAGCGAAGGTTACAGGATTAGAATCGGAATTATCAACAGCTGGAGGCACCTCGGACGGTCGGTTTATAGCGCCTATGGGAACTGAGGTTGTAGAATTAGGTCCCATCAACGAAAGCATCCATCGCGTCGATGAGAACGTATCTATTGCGGACTTGGACGTATTGACAGCAATCTATCAAGATATTCTCCAACAATTACTTAGTTAGGTGCCTGCGCTTGAAGTGCATCAACCCAGAGGAATCAACCATTCATGAACCTCTATATAGTATTTCTATATATCTCCACCGTGCTCATATGGGGATCAACTTGGCTGGCGATTACCTACCAACTTGGCAATGTCGACCCAATTGTCTCGGTGATCTATCGTATGCTTTTATCATCGGTTCTATTATTTATATTTTGCCGAATCCGAAGTATTCCACTTCGCGTTAACGTCAGAAATCACTACTTTTTAGTGGCCCAAGGCGTAAGCTTATTTGGACTTAATTACTGGATCATCTATATGGCTGAGTCGTACTTAGCCAGCGGTATTATCGCGGTTATATTCTCACTCATAGTGCTCTTCAATATTATTAACAGTAGGATATTTTTAAAGCGTCCCATCACCATGAATATCGCGTTCGGCGGACTTGTCGGCTTAAGTGGTATATTTCTACTTTTTTATCCCGAACTATCAAGCGTTGGGGCTGGGAATGCAGCCATGACAGGCTTTGGGCTAGGTTTAACCGCCGTTTTTATAGCATCTTTAGGGAATATGGCTGCTACGCGCAATGGTCTAACAGGCCTCTCAGTCTGGTCTATCAACGCCTGGGGGACACTCTACGGCTCTATAGCCCTTATAATAATAGCCCTTTTCACTGGAGCAGAGTTTACCTATGAAAATAGTTTTTCTTATACAGCATCATTGGTTTATCTCGCGGTCTTTGGGACCATTTTGGCCTTTGGTGCCTATTTGAAGTTAATGGTCTTGATAGGTCCCGAGAGAGCTGGCTATGGCGCCCTTCTAATACCCTTCGTGGCGATAATTCTATCCACTATATTCGAAAGCTATCAGTGGACGCCTATGGCCATCACTGGCTTTATACTCGCGGGACTGGGAAACTATCTGGTTATGTCGAGGAAGAGTTAACTGGGCAGCTTATTGAGGGCGAAGACATCGAAGCGCGTACTCTTGCCTGTTAGCGAGTAGCTAGGTTTTAGGCCACCCAGCCATTCAGCCGATACTGATCGCTTAACTACGACTCTATATTTAGCCTGGGCAAGCGCAAGCGCCAGCAAGTCAGCACTATCATCATCAGAACCAACGATGGAGTGGAAGGCCTGCATTTCTTTCTTAACTTTCGCTGACTTTTTTCTTTCAGGAAACATCGGATCTAAATAGACGATATCAGGCCGCTCTTTTGGTGGTAGCAATATTAAAAATTCGCTCGAATCTTGCCCCACTAGATTTATCCGTCCAACAATAGACCCTAAAGCTGTATCCATAGAGGCCGCCTGTCGCGCCCTTTCTAAGCCGTCATTCAATAAACAATGCACTACTTTATTTCTTTCTATTAATGTCATTGAGCAGCCCAGTGAGGCCAGCACAAACCCATCAACCCCTAAACCAGCCGTCAGATCAACGACGGTAGGGCTAAACCGGCCAGAAACCCCTATAGCTTTTGCGATGGCCTGACCGTTACCACCACCATGTTTACGACGATGGGTGTTGGCAGCGCTGCCAAAATCACAACGGATTGCGCCGTGCAGTTTTGTGTTAGTAGGACATAGAGATAGGCCTTGGTCGTCCAGTACAAGCTCATATTGGAACATCGATTGCTTAGCTTCAACACTTAAGCTCCCATCGAGAATAGGATAACCCAAGTCTTTTGCTAACTGGTTAGCATGATCAGAGAGCTGAGAATCTTTACAGTTGATAACAATAGTCGACATGTTGGTATTTAAACATACAATAGGGCTTTCTAGAATTGAGAACCGTCGATATGAAGCTTATTTTTGCCGCCTTTATTATGAGCCTGCTGTTATCCTGCGCTGATTATGAGATTACACTCAATGATCAACCGCTACGGCTAGGGAAACCAGTATCCATTTCGTTTACAGTTTCAGATTCGTCACTATCGCGCTGTTTAATCGAAACATTAAAAGTTCAAAACGCGATTAGAATCGACGATCTAGAGACTCTTGATTGCAGTCATGCTGGAATCAAAAGCTTGGAGGGCTTGGAGCAATTTCAGGGGCTAGCAAGGATTAAGCTTAGCGGCAATGAACTTTATGATATTGGGCCATTGCTATCCTTAGGCGGGCTTATGATAGCTGACTTATCAGACAACAATAATATCCCATGCCAGCAACTCCAAGTACTAGAGGGGTTTATCGAAACAGGGCTTACTCATTCGAGGGAGTGTAAGGTTTGAGATTGGGGAGTTTCCCTAGGAATTTTACCGAATTGTACTGCCAAAAGTTACTCACAATATCTGTGGATAACTTTGTGGATTAACGGTGGTTGAGCGCTATTAGAGCCTAATTAATATGGCATTATGTTAAATTGATCACTTTTTGACCACACAAAAATATCTATATATATCAATGGTTTAACAATCCAAAGGCTAAGAATCAATGACTTACGGCCCATATCTAATATATATTTTATATCATATGCCCATCTGTGGAAAAAAGTCATTCATTGCTGAATAGATCCTCCAAAATACTAAATAAAACTTGCTCTTTACTAAACAATGATCTACGACAATAAAAGCTCATTACGACCCTGCTAACCCTAGCCGTTAAGCTCGATCCAAGGACTGCCGGCTTCTTGGCTGGCATACTGGATAGGGTCCCTGGCCAATAAAGAATTTGATATGGCGACCTTAACTTTGTCTAAATGATTATTTTTTTCGCTGACGTGCCCAATTAAGATAACCTTAAGGTAAGTCTGGTCTATCTTGGACAAAAAACCACTTAGCTGATCGTTACTTAAATGACCAAATTTCCCACCTACCCTCTCTTTTAAAAAGGTTGGATAAGGGCCAGTGTCTAGCATATCTTGATCATAATTAGCCTCCAGAAGTAGTCCATGGCAATTCGAGAATTGGGCTTCTACAAATGGGGTCGAATGCCCGATATCGGTCAGTATTCCGAACTTAATACCATTAGCATCAAAGACGTATTGAACCGGTTCCCGTGCATCGTGAGGTACTGCAACTGGTGTTACTTGAAGATCACCAATAGGAAAGGGAATATGACTGTCGATAATATTGAAGTTAACGCCCTCATAAACCCTATCTCTGGACTTTAGGCACCCAGCAGTGAGGAAGATGGGGATGGAAAATTTACGTGCCAAGGGCACTACGCCTTTCCAGTGATCGCTATGCTCATGGGTGACCAAAATAGCACTTAGGTCTTCAGGGGTTTTGCCTAAGGCCGAAAGACGCCTGCAGACGTCTTTGATGCCGAATCCACAGTCAACCATCACGCAGGTACCCTGCGCCTCAATGAGAGTGGAATTCCCCTTGCTCCCGCTGCCTAAGGAGGCAAATCGCACTAGATACTTTTCCTCAAGAAAGATTACTACGTATGACAGTAAGCAATCTCAAGGCATCAGCTCTAGTTAAACCGTTGCCACTGTCATCTACTATTCTAATCTCTGTGTCAGAGCCAACGGCCTGCATGAGGACTTGATAATTTGCCTTTATGATGTCCTCATCCTTCCCACCACCAAATAACTTCCCAAAGAAACCAATTTCTTCAGAACTAGCTTCTGTGAAGTTAACAAAAATTATCCCTTCGCTTCGATCTTTGTCTATCGTCGTAAAACCGCCTCTGTCACTAGAGTACACAAGTGACGCCCATGAACGGTCAAAACCTAACTTGATGCGGATATAAGGATCGGCAACTTGAGGTGATAAAATATCGACCTTTGCTGACCCACCAATGTCTTGTGCTAAAAGTGAAACACTCGCGAAATTAGACTCTTCCGCCAACTCATTGGCTACTAAGGTCATTATATCTAGCTCTCGCTGATCATCGTCCGAAGTTTCTGGCCAGAGCCCGTCTTCTTCTGAACCGCGAACAACCTGATTATGTAAGGCTGTTATCTCGGTACTATCTACCTGAACACCTGGGGTTATATTGAAGCGAAATCGATGTGAGTTTTCTTCGTCAGAGTTAAAAGTGACCCAAACTGTCTCTATTATCCCAGATGAACCCTCTGCAAGGGCAGAAGGGACGCCACTCCGGTTTAACACGCCTCTTAACCGGGGCCACAATTCCCCTGGCGCGATATTAATCAACACCCAGCGTCGCTCATCAAAGCTCTGAATTTTAACTAGCTGCTCGAATGTATTGACTGATGCAGCCAGTGGCCGCGGGACGTCATAGGAACTTAGCTGTTCGGAGTTGGTCTTAATTTGAGGTATGGGATAGGCCTGACCTAAGACTACACTATCCATCTCTGCAGGAACTACCGTCGGTGCCGTTTCTTCGGATAACAGATAGTCCTCACCACGATCCCTAAGCCCCAACCAACCACAGCCGGTGAGACTACAAATGAAAATAAATATAATAGCGTTAGAGATTATTTTACTCATCAAACAGTGCCTTCTTAATTGTGCAATTAGTTGCGCTTATTATTTAGTAATACCAGCCGCGTTAAGCGCTGCGCCGACAGTATTTTGATGTTCCCTGCTAAGGGGCGTCATAGGGAGTCGTAGAACATTATCCATTAGCCCCATTTGTGACACAGCCCATTTTACAGGAATGGGATTAGACTCTAGGAAAAGCGCAGTATGTAATGCTGCCAAGCTCATATCAATTTTAGCGGCGAGCTCAGTATCACCGGCAATCGCAGCCGCACACATGTCTGACATCAACTTTGGTGCAACGTTCGCGGTGACAGAGATATCACCATGCCCACCCATCAGCATAAGCTCTCTGGCCGTTACGTCGTCTCCGGAATAAATGGCAAACCCATCAGCACAGTCGGCCTTTAAAACTCCAACTCGAGATAAGTCGCCAGTGGCTTCTTTAATCCCTACGATATTATCTAGTTTGCTTAGACGCGCGACGGTGTCGGGCTGCATATCACAGGCAGTTCTTCCTGGAACATTATAAAGTATTTGATCTATATCGACGGCCTCAGCGATTGTTTTATAGTGCACATAAAGCCCCTCTTGAGTTGGCTTATTATAGTACGGAGTGACTAACAGGCAGGCATCGGCTCCAGACTCTTTTGCGGCTTTAGTCAATATAATGGCCTCGGCTGTAGAATTTGCGCCGGTTCCTGCGATAACAGGTACACGCCCTGCCACCTGATCTACAACGACCTTAATCACTTCCTTATGCTCGCTGACATTCAGCGTAGCGGACTCCCCAGTCGTACCTACAGCAACGATCCCATTGGTGCCTTGCTGAACATGCCACTCTACTAATTCTTTTAGGGACGGCCAGTCTATGTCTAGAGACTCCGCTCGCATAGGCGTAACCAATGCAACAATACTACCAGTGATCATTTGGTTCTCCAGTTCGCCGACGTGATAAGGGCACTTATGGTACTGAGGCTATCACCTAGGTACAAGTAAAAGTCTACAGATGAAAACACTTTTAGGATCATTTGACTTTGACCGGTAAATTATAAAGATCAGGCTCACCTTCAGGGCGGTTTTTAAATCGCCGATGGGCCCACAGGTATTGATCCGGCTTGAGTAAAACAAATTGTTCGACGAGCTTATTAATCCGCGTTGCATCCACCAGATCATCGCCTTCAGGAAACTTCTCTAAGGGTGGATATATAGTTATTTGGTAACCCTTGCTCCCTTCGAGTCTAACATGGCTAAAAGGAATGACTGCAGCCCCAGATATTTTCGCAAACCTTGCTGTACCGTACACCGTAGCCGCCTTAATACCAAAGAAAGGAGCAAACAAACCCTGGCCTAGCCCATAGTCCTGGTCTGGGCCATACCAAAGCGTACGACCTTTCTTGAGGGCTTTCATTGTCCCTCTTACATCTCTGCGCTCATACACGACCGTATTCCCTTCCCCTTTTGAGACGCGGCCTCGCGCTTGAATAAAGTCATAAACTGGATTGCCATGTGCGCGGTACATTCCATCCATTTGAGTGGCCATTGCTATGGCACCGCCACCGATCTCCAGAGTAGTAAAGTGAATGCCGAGCAACATTATTCCTTGGCCTGGATCTATTGAGTCAAAATACTCAAGCCCATCATAGTTGATCAACCTAGCAAACCGACGTTTCGACCACCACCATGCTATCCCCGTTTCCATCACGGCGATACCCATATTGATAAAGTTATCTCTGAGCATCTTTTGCTGCTCAGCACTCGTCTTCTCCGGGAAACATATTTCTATATTACGCTTGGCAATATGTTTGCGTCGGTTAGGGATGCTGTGTACCAAAAGGCCTAATGCTTTACCAAAAGCCAGTAACACTGAGAAGGGGAAAATAGTGATAAAACGCCATAAGCCAAAGATCAGCCAGATAGGCCAATGCTTTGGATGCAATAATCCAATCTGGAATTTCGTGCCCTTAGACTGATTAAAATTCAAAATATAGTGACCTTAAACAAGGTGTGCAATGTCCACTTCTGAGTTTACATCGGCTTCATAATCGATACCGGGAATATCGAAGCCAAAGAGAGCCAAAAATTCGTGCTTGTATCCAGCAAAATCGGTTAACTCTCTTAGGTTTTCAGTCGATATATTAGCCCAAGATTCAGCTACAGCAGCCTGTATCTCTGGGCGTAGCTCGAGTTCATCCATCCTAAGACGACCCACTTCATCGTATCGTGGTGTATCAGTATAAAGCCCCTCTGTAAACAGGCGATAAAGCTGTTCGATACAACCCTCATGACTGCCGTCAGCTTTCATCTCACGGAATAACATCGCTAAATAGAGAGGCATTATGGGGATAGCTGAGCTGGACTGTGTAACAACAGCCTTTAATACTGCCACACGAGCATCCCCGCCGCTCAGAGCTAAAGAATCTCTAATGGAAATCACTTTGGTATCAAGGTCCTTCTTTGCCTGACCGATCGTCCCATCCCAATAAAGGTCCCAGGTCATCTTCTCACCAATATAAGTAAATGCGGTAGTTTTGGCGCCCTCAGCCAGCACTCCTGCATCGCCCAAGGCCTCAAGCCACATTTCCCAGTCCTCGCCCCCCATCACGGCAACCGTATCCTGAATTTCCTGTTCACTGGCGGCTTCAAGGCTAAATTCTTGAATGGTTTCTTTATCGGTATTAATACCGCGCATACTGATATTTTTGCCAACGGGCTTTAAGGTCGAATTAAATACTTCGCCGGTTTTCGGGTGCTGTCGTCGTGGTGCAGCCAAGCTATAGATGACCAAATCAATCTGACCGAGATCTTCTTTTATGGTTGTGATGGCCCGTTGCTTTACTTCATCAGAGAATGCATCACCATTGATACTCTTAGCATAGAGACCATTGGCGTCTGCATGCTTATGGAACGCCGCACTGTTATACCAGCCAGCGGTGCCAGGCTTGCGGTCGGTACCAGGCTTCTCAAAAAATACGCCTAGTGTTGAGGCTCCACAACCAAACGCGGCGGTAATACGCGCAGACAGTCCATATCCCGTTGAACTACCAATCACGAGTACTCGCTTTGGGCCCTCAACCGGTACCTGAGCCTTAATATAGTCAATTTGCTCTACCACATTGCTTTCACAACCAGTCGGATGACTCGTAATACACATAAATCCTCTCACGCGAGGCTTAATAATCATTCAATATCTCTCCATCTGAAGGGGTTGCGCTGTATAGATACAATGATACCCTAATGCCTCCCTGTCTCGTAAGATTAGAATCAAATTATACATAAATGATCAGTTTTTAAGGACAGCCCGTAATCTACGCTAAGGGCATTGGCTTTGAAGCCGATTATCTCAGTGTAGAACTCCTGAAGACCCACTATAATGCTGTGCTAATACCACTGATCCTAATCGGGTCAAGCGCCAGTAGAATGATATAAATACATTGAGAACTGCAACGTTATGACCCAACCTGATCAACTTCCCTATCCGTTTCTAAGACCCGCTTTTTTGCAGGCACTTGAAGATAGCGGCAGTGTTTCACCAGAAACCGGCTGGACCCCTATACATCTGCAACTGGAAGAGAAAGACAGCCAGTGCTTTATGCCTTTGTATCTCAAAGACCACTCTATGGGCGAGTACGTTTTTGATTATGCCTGGGCAAACGCATATCACCAGAACGGACTTGAGTACTACCCAAAACTAATTACCGCAGTGCCTTTCACTCCGTCCACCGGCATTAGGGTCAGAACCGATGATCCATTAGATAGACAGCACTGCGTTCAGTTTTTAGATGAGGTAATAAGACTCGCGGACGAAATTGATGCCTCTAGCTGGCACTTACTATTTCCTAGTTCCGAGCAGCTGAGTGTATTTGAGGATCCTCGGCTACTTAAGCGCAGCGGCGTTCAATATCATTGGTTCAATAAGGAATATGATGATTTTGATGCTTTTTTAGGCTCGATGACCTCACGAAAACGGAAAATGATACGTAAAGAGCGATCGGAAATAACCAAGCAAGAGATCAAAGTGGAGGTCCTTGTCGGCAACGAGATAACCGCCGAAATCTGGGATCTTTTTTATAGGCTGTATGAACGCACCTATGCTAAGCGAAACGGAACAAAAGGCTATTTGACCCAGGCCTTTTTTGCACAGATCGCAGCTAACATGCCGGAGCAGATAGCCATGTCCGTTGGCATCAAGGACGGACAGCCCATTGCCTGTGCCTTATACCTCTTTGACAGTGAGACGCTCTACGGCCGCTATTGGGGCAGTCTGGGCGAGTTCCCCTACCTCCATTTTGAGCTTTGTTATTACAGTGGTATCGAGTTTGCAATACAAAAAGGTCTCCGTCGTTATGACGCAGGCGCCCAAGGTGAGCACAAATTAGTAAGGGGCTTTGAGCCGGTTAAAACGCATTCGCTTCACTGGATAAAGCACCCACAGTTTAAGGATGCTATTGCGCGCTATCTAAAGTCTGAAGATTTAGGCATCGCCCAGCATATTGAGCAAGCCATGGGAATGTTACCGTTCAAAAAGGTCTGACTAGAGGCGCAGGGCTACCATTCGCCAAGATTGGCCATTGACGTCCAGGGCTCCTTTGACGCGAGTCTAGGTCCAGCCTGTAATAATTCGATGGAAATATTGTCAGGGGAGCGAACGAATGCCATGTGCCCGTCGCGTGGTGGACGGTTAATAACAACCCCACTATCAGCTAGTTTTTGGCAAGTCTGATAAATATCGGTCACACGAAATGCCATATGACCAAAGTTTCTTCCACCCAAATACTCTTCAGTATCCCAATTCCATGTCAGCTCGATCAGTGGTGATTGAGTAGATTTCGCGGTATCTGCATCGCCCTCGGCGGCAAGAAAGACAAGCGTAAATCGCCCTTTCTCATTGTCGACTCGAGATATCTCAGATAAGCCTAAGCCACCGCAATAAAAATCAAGTGAAGCTTCAAGATTACTAACGCGGACCATAGTATGTAAAAACTGCATGCTTACCCCAACAAATGGAACTCAAAAAATTACAAGACTAAGTGGCGAATATCACTCAAGAATTTGACAATATCAGTCATAAATCGGCCAGCATCACCACCATTTACAAGTCGGTGGTCATAGGACAGCGCCATCGGCAACATTAGACGTGGTTCAAAGATATCACCATTCCATATCGGTTTCATTTGGGATTTAGAAACCCCTAAAATACCGGCCTCAGGTGCGTTCACAATGGGCGTAAATCCATTACCCCCAATGGCCCCTAAGCTTGACAGGCTAAAGCATCCGCCTTGCATATCTGAAGGCTTGAGTTTACCGTCACGCGCTTTGGTAGCGAGATCAGCTACATCTGCAGCAATCTCCCAAATACCTTTTTCATCCACGTTACGAATAACAGGGACCATCAAGCCTCTTGGGGTATCTACCGCCATGCCAATGTTGCAGTAGGCTTTTTGAATATAGTGCTCACCATCAGGCGCTAGAGACCGATTGATCACTGGGTTGGCGGTGAGAGCCATGGCGATGGCTTTAATAATAAATGAGACTGGTGTTATACGAACCCCACGCGATTCTCCTTCGGCCTTAAGCGACTTACGGAAATCTTCCAAGTCAGTGATGTCTGCGTCATCAAAATGAGTAACATGGGGGACATTTAACCAATTCCGATGCATATTGGCGGCGGTGAGTTTCTGTATCTTAGTTAATTTAATGATATCGACTGCGCCGAACTGGCTAAAATCAATTGCTGGGATCGTTGGAATTTCACTACCAGTAGCAAGACTATTACCCGTATTACTGTTTAGCGCGTCTTTAACATAGGCGTCGATGTCGTCTTTAATAATACGTCCTCGAGGACCGCTTCCAGCAACCGAATCTAAGCTTACGCCCAACTCTCGGGCCATTAATCGTACCGAAGGCCCTGCATAGATATCGGCTCCTGTTGCACCATCCTGTGATGCCTCAGAGTCAATAGCTGGTTGCTCTGGAATAGGCACTGATTCTTCTTCAATCACAGGTGCTTCTACCTTAGGTTCGGCAACCTCAGTCTGAACTGGTTCCTCAACTTCAGGCATAGAAACTGACTCTGAGGAAGAAACTTCAAGCTCCGCGATAGGATCGCCGATCTTAACCGTATCACCCTCTGCAACTAGGTACTTGACCAGTTGCCCTTCATAGGGGGAGGGAACATCCATAGTGGCCTTGTCTGATTCAAGAACGACCAGAGAGTCCTCTATTGCAATATTGTCACCCTGAGCTAAGCTCAGTTCGATAACATCAACCGTTTCAGCGCCACCCAAGTCGGGAACTCTAACAATTTCTATAGCCACTCATTTTTCCTTTATTTCGCTTGAATACTAACCCAGTGCTACAAGTATAAACAACAATTACATATTCAGAGGATTTGTCTTTTCGGCATCTATGCCGAACTTATCTATCGCATCTGACACAACTGACGCGTCAATGGTTCCATTATCCGCTAGCCCTTTGAGTGCCGCTACCGCAATAAAATAACGGTCGACTTCAAAAAAACGCCTTAGGGCAACCCTGCTGTCACTGCGTCCAAAGCCATCAGTACCTAAGACATGGAGAGGACTATTAATATATCTGCGCAGTTGTTCACCGTAAGCCTTCATGTAATCTGTTGCTATCACTACTGGTTCAGAAAGACCCTTTAACTGTGTCTGGACATAACACAGTCTTGGCTTCTCCGCGGGATGCAATAAATTCCACCTATCAACATCTTGTCCATCCCTAACCAATTCGTTGATACTAGTGAGGCTCCATATGTCTGCATTAACATCATAACTCTCTTTTAGGATGGCTGCGGCAGCAATTACCTCATTGAGAATAGTGCCCGCTCCCATCAACGTTACCTTTTTTGCCTCAGCGACTTTATCTGTGCCAATCTCAGAACGGACTAAGGGGTACATCCCTTTTATAATTCCGTCCTCTACGCCCTCGGGCATTGCTGGCTGGACGTAATTTTCATTCATAGTCGTTAGATAATAAAAATAATTTTGTTTCTCTTGAAACATACATTTCAAACCGCTCTGAACAATAACAGCAAGTTCATAGCTGTAAGTCGCATCATAACTTTTACAATTTGGAATAGTGTTAGCCAGGATAAGACTATGTCCGTCCTGATGCTGAAGTCCCTCGCCATTAAGCGTGGTACGACCCGCTGTTGCCCCGATCAAAAAACCTCTTGCCTGACTATCACCTGCGGCCCAAGCTAAATCTCCGATACGCTGAAAACCAAACATCGAGTAAAAGATATAAAACGGAATCATAGGGAAGCTGTTGGTGCTATAGGAAGTCGCCAACGCCAACCATGCCGACATAGCGCCAGCCTCGTTGATCCCCTCCTCTAAAATAACTCCCTTCTTATCTTCTTTGTAGTACATGATTTGCTCATGGTCATGGGGTACATATTGCTGGCCTACCGAGGTATAAATACCAAGTTGCCTAAACATACCTTCCATACCAAATGTTCGCGCTTCATCAGGTACAATTGGGACCACATTTTTGCCAATGTTCTTGTCCTTTATTAATGTGGACAACACTCTCACAAAGGCCATAGTGGTCGAAATCTCACGTTTACCACTACTGGCTAGCTGTTTATCAAAAATGTTTAGATCTGGAATATTCATTGATTCGAATTCCGACTTGCGCGCCGGAAGCGGTCCCCCAAGGCTCTCGCGGCGACGATTCATATACATCAATTCGGGACTATCCACTGCCGGACGATAATAGGGAACTGTCTCTAATTGCTCATCCGTTATGGGAATACCAAATCGATCTCTAAATCTACGCAGATTCTCCACATCTAGTTTTTTGACAGAGTGAGTATCGTTAGCCGCTTGACCCCCCGCACCTAGTCCATAGCCCTTCACTGTCTGCGCAAGGATCACAGTTGGTTTGCCCTTATTGGCAACGGCCTCTGAGTAGGCAGCATAAACCTTATAAGGGTCATGGCCGCCTCTATTTAAACCCATGATCTGGTCATCAGTTAAATCTTTAACAAGATCGAGAAGTTCGGGATACTTACCGAAAAAATGCTCCCTAGTGTAGGCGCCGCCATTATATTTATAATTTTGCAGTTCACCGTCACATACTTCATTCATACGCTGCAGTAATAACCCGCTTTTATCTCGCTCTATAAGGGCATCCCAATGACGGCCCCAAATTACTTTAATTACGTTCCAGCCGGCGCCTCGGAACTGACCCTCTAGCTCTTGAATGATTTTTCCGTTTCCTCTCACCGGACCATCCAGGCGCTGCAAATTACAATTAATCACAAATATAAGGTTCTCTAGCCCTTCTCTACCCGCCAAAGATATAGCTCCAAGAGTTTCAGGCTCGTCACATTCTCCATCGCCGAGAAACGCCCAAACTTTTCTGTCACCGCGCTCAACCAAACTGCGCGCAGACAAATAGCGCATAACGTGGGCTTGATAAATTGCCTGGATCGGGCCCAGACCCATCGAAACGGTAGGAAACTGCCAATAGTCAGGCATTAGCCATGGGTGCGGGTACGAGGAGAGTCCTTTGCCGTCAACTTCTCGTCTAAAGTTGTCTAGCTGACTCGCACTTAAACGCCCTTCCAGGAAAGATCGCGCATACATACCTGGGGAACTATGACCCTGAAAGAATATCAGATCGCCCAAATTGTCATCTTTGGATCCCCTGAAAAAATAATTGAAACCTACATCATAAAGAGTTGCTGCCGAGGAAAAGCTAGCGATGTGACCACCAATACCCTCGCTTTGAGTATTCGCACGCATCACCATTGCAAGAGCATTCCATCTGACGAGCGATCTTATGCGGCGCTCCATAAATAGATCACCAGGCATCACTTTCTCTTGCTCAACAGGAATGGTATTTCTGTACGGAGTCGTAACCGACTGAGGCAACTGGATTCTGATTTCAGTAGCATGAGAATATAATGCATCAAGGATATAGCTAGCACGCTCATCACCCTGGGCCTGTCGTATGGAGTCCAGAGCGTCGAGCCACTCTTTAGTTTCAGATGGATCTAAATCTTGCATGGTCTATTCCCTAACGCTGGCCTATGTGGCTAGGGTTTCCTTTCGCTAATCAGGCTGCATAGTACTAGCCTGACGCGTGGGGAAACAGCCACTGCTTAAAGGTGTGTAGTATAACTACAAAAAGAGGCCAATTAAAGCTAATTTTAAAATTATTTGCGCTATTGAGGGTCGCAATAAAAAGCTATCTTATTGAAATATAACAATTTAAATAGAATGTAAAACGATTTATAAGTTAGTAAAACTACAGAAATATGGAATTTAAGCCTTTGGAACAGTCTGAGCTATACCAGAATCCCCCGATTAAGCGCCAGAATCTACTCTTCTAAAACCCCTTCAGCGGCCGACCCTTCAGGCCAAGCATTAAATACGGCCTTGACCAATGTCGCCAAGGGAATAGCGAAGAAAACCCCCCAAAATCCCCAGATACCGCCAAAGAGTAACACTGCCACAATGATGGCTATTGGATGTAAATTGACAACCTCAGAAAATAACAGTGGTACTAACACATTGCCATCAAAAAACTGAATGACACCGTACGTAAAGAACAACCAACCAAACTCAGCTGAGTAACCCCACTGCATATAGCCCACTAGTAGCACAGGCAAGGTCACAACACTTGCGCCTATATACGGTATTAGCACTGAGAGACCCACTAATAGTGCCAATAAAGCCGCGTAATTAAGGCCAAGCAATAAAAACGCAACAAAAGATAGCGAGCCAACGATCAGGATCTCAATAGCCTTACCACGAACATAGTTAGCAAACTGAACATTCATTTCAGACCAAATAATTGTCATCACCGGGCGTCTACGCGGTAACAGATTAGCTACAAAGCCAAACAGTTGATGTCTATCCTTTAGCATGAAGAAGACCAGCACTGGGACCAAAAGCAAATAGATAGCAACGGCCAGAAGGCTTGGAAAGCTGCTAATTGAAAACGTCAGTATTTGCTCCGCAATATTAGCTATCTCCTCAGAGATACGTCTCGACAACAGCTCAAATTGATCCGCAGTCAAGTAGGCGGAATATCGATCTGGTAGCGTCACTAAGAAACCTTGGATACGACTGATTAGGATTGGCACTTCGGCAAGTAACAGAGACATTTGCCTTCCGACAATAGGCACCAAACCTACCAAGATCGCCACCAAACCCAGCAAAAATAGCACGTAAGAAGTCACCATTGATACCCTAGGCGACGCACCGGCGCGCTGCAAAGTGTTGACTACCCCTTGTAGCAAAAATGATAAAATTAGGGCTGTAAATACGGGGCCCAAAAATCCACCGATTGTTGCCATTACAGCAAGTGAAACTAATAGCATCACAGCCAAAAGTACCGCTTCTTCATTGCCGAAATAACGACCTAACCACCTGCTTAGCACTTGCTTCATGAAAGTTCCTTGAGAATAACTGTTCAATAAAAACCAGCTTATTTCAGAAAATTTAGTATAAAGCTTTATAAGACATGAAACGAGTCGAAGTTTCAACTGTCAAATCTCTAGATATTATTTTCCAAAATAGTAGAATTTTTAAATCCCCCGTGTATGCTTGAACCTTACAGCCAACCACAGCACAAAGGACTAAACTCCACATATGCTAAGACTTTTTAACACACTCCTATTGGCATGCTGGTGCTTTTTAATTCCGACTAACTCCTTACAGGCAAAAGAGATTGAATTGCCTCTGCTTGGTGACAGTAGCTCTGGGATAGTTTCCAAGCAACAAGAGTACCAGCTCGGCCGGACCTGGTTGAAAGTTTTCCGCAGCCGCGTTAGAGAATACGATGATCCTTTGATGCAACTCTATTTCGAAGAGCTAATTTACAATTTGGCTGTGTTCAGCGACCTCGAAGATCCTGATCTAGAGCTGGTTATTATAAAAAACCCTACTATGAACGCATTTGCCGTCCCAGGTGGTATCGTTGGTATCCACACCGGATTATTCGCCTTTGCAGAGAATGAAGATCAAATGGTCTCGGTGTTGGCACACGAATTGGCCCATTTAAGCCAGCGGCACTTTGCTCGAGGGCTTGAAGCGCAGAGAGCATCAACAATGGTGAGCCTCGCAGGACTTTTAGCGGGCCTTGTTGTCGCCGCAACGGTTGGGGGTGATGCCGGATTAGCCGCGATGAGCGCAAGCCAGGCCTATGCCTCGAACAGCCGACTGAAATACAGCAGATCAAACGAGCAAGAAGCGGACCGAATAGGATTGCAGACAATGGAGCGATCAGGTCGTGATCCTTCGGCTGCTGGCGATATGTTTGAAACTTTGCTGATGAAAACACGATATTCTGGTAGCCGTGTCCCTGAATTCCTTCTAACTCACCCGGTAACTGAAAAGCGCATCGCTGATGCGCGAGGTCGCGCTATGGGCAGCGCAATGCGTCACTACCTTGATCAACCAGACTATTACCTGATGCGAGCTCGGGCGATAGTTTCCATGGATACTAGCAACAAAGATAGCATCACGAAATTTCAAAGTGAACTTGATAGCAACACGTTACGCCCTGACGCGGCGAACTATGGTCTGGTATTGGCTTATATGAACTCAGGCCAACTAAAGAAGGCTGAGAGACTTATCTCAGCGCTTCTGAAAAAGCATCCCCGCCAAATCGCCTATCAATATACCGACTTAGAGCTAAATTTAGCGCAAGAAAACTACTCAACAGCACTTTTCAAGATAGATCGACTATTGACTCTAACACCTAATAACTACCCTCTAATGGCGATAGAAAGTGAGATTCTCTGGCAAGATCATCAATACGAAAAGTCAGCCGAGGTATTGACTACGCTCACTCGCAGTCGTCCGGAAGACCCTATGCTTTGGTATCGTCTAGCAGAGGTGCGTGGCCTAGCCGGCAATATATCAGGGGTTCATGAAGCTCGTGCTGAGTACTTTATTTTGGTGGGCGCTTTTGACCTAGCAAGAGAGCAACTGGGACTGGCGGGAAAACTGCTAACTGCTGATTTCAAGCGTTCATCCATTGTTAGTCAACGACTTCGAGATGTGGTTTCAATGGAAGAAAAAGCGAAGCGTCTCTAGGCCAGCTGGCGCGCTTTAAATTGCATCATTCTGTCAAGAGACTGAATGGCAAGCTCGGCAATCTCAGGATCGACAAACACCTCATTACTGCCGCTTTCTAGGCATGCTAGTAAGTTTGTCAAGCTATTCATACCCATCCAGGGACAGCTGGCGCAGCTTCGACAAGTCGCCCCACTGCCACCTGTAGGCGCTATAAGCAGCTGCTTATCGGGGACAGCTTGCTGCATTTTATAAAAAATACCCTGATCTGTGGCCACAATGAGTTGCTTGTTGGGTAAATCCACCGCCGCACTAATGAGCTGTGAGGTAGACCCAGTGACATCAGCAATACTCACCACTGAGTCCGGCGATTCTGGATGAACGAGGACTGCAGCGTCAGGATAGATTTTTTTCAGATCTAAAATCCCCTTGGCCTTGAACTCTTCATGGACAATACAGCTGCCATCCCAAAGAAGCATGTCTGCGCCAGTTTTCTTTTGGACATAACTGCCCAGATATTTATCTGGCGCCCAGAGAATTTTTTTACCCTGACTATCAAGATAATCAATAACATCAAGCGCAATGCTCGAAGTAACCACCCAATCAGCACGAGCTTTAACTGCCGCTGATGTATTTGCATAGACCACCACTGTGCGGTCTGGGTGCTGGTCACAAAACGCGGAGAATTCATCAGCTGGACAGCCAATGTCTAGTGAGCAAGTTGCCTCAAGGGTTGGCATTAATACCCGCTTGTGTGGCGTCAGAATTTTGGCTGTTTCACCCATAAACTTAACGCCCGCGACAACCAGTGTCTGTGCATTATGAGTATTGCCGAAGCGAGCCATTTCCAGTGAATCGGACACTATACCGCCAGTTTCCTCTGCAAGCTCTTGAATCAGTGAGTCGGTATAATAATGAGCAATCAGGACGGTATTTTTAGATGCCAATAAGGATTTTATTTTTTCTTTAAGAATTTTGATCTCAGACGTATTGGTGCTATCAACCAAAGGCACCCTATTGAGGTACTCTTCGACGATGCGACGCTCATTCTCTACTACTATTTCTGCATTGTGCTGCTGCATAGGCATTATTGACGGGCCTCCGTCCTTGAATCTAAAATCCAGAAAGCCAATAAACAACGGCCGTCACTATAATAAGTAATATCGCTACAGCCGCGATAGCATCGGCCGTTGAATCATTACTTTCCTGCGGAGTATTGTTGTCTGTCATTGCTAAACGCCTAATAATTTTGGAGGTCGGCATTTTAACAATCAATCACCGAACTGTCTCGCTTTGTGTTACGTTCATTTTTACAATAAAGACTAGCACAGACTTAAGATAACAATAATAGTCATAAGGTCGACTACGGCCTTGTGATTACATAAGCTGATCTTTAGACTATAGCTCCTCGAAATGTGCATTAGCAGGTAACAAACGCCGTTCTGCCTTGGCAAACGATACCTAACTATAATGGCAAAAATTGATAGTCCCAGCCAAAATCAGTCGCTAGTTAGCGTGATAATACACTCTTTAATTAAACGATGGACAGTATGCATAACGATCTGATACAGCTCTTCTTTCTTATCTTCACTGGAGGCGCGGTAATGGCTTCGCTTGCGCTATTCGGGCGCCAACCGCTTTTAGTAGCCTATATCGTGCTGGGTGCGGTCATAGGGCCTTATGGCTTGGGCTGGGTATCGGACGTTGAACTGATCGGCCAAATTGGTAGCGTAGGAATCATATTTTTATTGTTCTTACTGGGTTTGGATATGCAACCCCAAGTTCTATGGAGGGTTCTGCGTGAAGTCACGCACGTAACACTCATTAGCTCGAGTCTCTTTGCGCTTGTTGGTTTTGCCGTTGGGAATCTTTTTGGTTACTCGATGATTGAGAATATTATTATTGGTGTTGCAATGATGTTCTCAAGCACCATCATTGGAATCAAACTATTACCCACTACGGCACTACACCATAAACACTCTGGTGAGCTAATGGTTGGCATGCTCTTGATGCAGGATTTTTTGGCTATTTTTGTGTTGCTATTGCTTATCTCTGGGGACATAACTAGCGGTAATCTGCTGCCCCTAGGAAAGAGTCTTATTGCCTTGCCTGCGCTAGTCGGCGGCTCCTTTCTCGCAGTAAAAGTGGTCTTACAGCCTCTGTTCTCGAGGTTTGACCGAATTGGAGAGTACGTCTTCTTACTGGCATTAGGATGGTGTTTGGGCATTGCAGAGTTGGCAGAGTATTCAGGCCTGTCTCGTGAAATAGGCGCATTTATCGCTGGCATATCTATCGCGACAAGCCCTATTTCCCAATACATCGCGCTTAATCTAAAACCGCTCAGGGACTTCTTTTTGATTTTGTTTTTCTTTTCGCTCGGCAGCGGTTTTAATCTTTCACTGATCCCTAACATCGCGATAGCAGCCTGTGTATTAGCGGCACTGATGTTAGTAATTAAACCGCTTATCTATCATTGGCTATTGAAAAATCAGAGCGAAACCGAGAGCCTAGCTTGGGATATAGGATTTAGGTTAGGCCAAAATAGTGAATTTTCACTAATGATAGCCTACCTCGCTTTCAACACGGGATTGATAGGTTCCCATTCTTCTCACTTAATACAGGCCACTGCAATTCTTACTTTCCTAGTCTCAAGCTATATCGTGGTGCTTAACTTCCCAAGCCCAATTGCAATAAGTGACAAGCTTCGCCGAGACTAACAGGAGCTAAAGACGTCGATTGGAATCTTGCGTCAGCCTTGCCCACCATCGAACTAACAATCTGTCAGCGCTTTCTTCTGCCGCTAGGCCTAACCGTTCATGAAGTTTTTTCTTAAACACATAGGCCACCTCGAATACATCAGCTTGCTCAATTCGAGAGACTAAGTATTCGTCGCTAGTCTGGATGTCATCCACAAGCGACATCGATAAAGCTCTGGAACCGAACCAAATTTCGCCAGTGGCAATTTTATCAATATCCACTTGGGAGCGACGCTCAGAAACATAGTCTTTAAATAGCTGGTGAGTATCTTCTAGTTCTTCGACAAACTTTTCACGACCCTTATCGGTATTTTCACCAAACATGGTCAAGGTTCGCTTATGCTCACCAGCTGTCAACATTTCAAACTCCACATCATGCTTTTTCAATAGCTTGTTAAAATTTGGAATCTGAGCCACTACACCAATCGACCCTATAATCGCAAAGGGTGCCGCGAGAATCTTATCGGCCACACACGCCATCATATAACCTCCACTGGCGGCAACTTTGTCTACACACACTGTGAGAGGAATATTCTTCTTACGCAACCTGTCCAGTTGACTACTGGCCAAACCGTAGCTGTGTACCATCCCGCCGGGACTTTCAAGTTTCAATAGAACTTCATCATTACTGTTGGCTAGAGTGAGGATCGCGGTAATCTCCTCGCGCAGGTGTTCCACAGCTGCCGCACTTATATTGCCATTAAAGTTGAGTACGAACACTTTACTCTTGACCTGTATCTCACTACTTTCAGGGGCGATAGTCGCCCGCTTAGCAGCTTTTTTATCGGCAGAAATCTGCTTCTTTTTGGCTTTGTGCAGTTTTTTCTCTTCGGCCTTTTGCTGGGCCTCATCAGTTGTTGCCAACAACATGGTTTCTTTAAGCTCCTCAAACTGCGGATTCAGAGGGATAATCTCCAGATGGCCTTTCCCTGGGCCAATCTTATTTCTTTGGCTCGCACTGACGATGACACTAATGATCACCATAAAGGCAATCAACATCGTCGCGACTTTGGCAAAAAATAGCCCGTATTCAAATAAAAATTCCAAATTAATCTCCAAATAATAAATATTGCTTCAAATTTGACCGACCTCTAATAGGCCAATCAATATCACTATTATTAGTCGTACTTAGCTTTTGATTCCAACACAAACTGCTCGATCAAGCGTCCAGCCATTATCGTAGGCGGCGCGATAACTTCTGGCAGCTTGTCATACCTATGCCAGTTTGCCTCAGCTATCTCCACACCGTCAATTGTAATGTTATCCGTCTTAGCGTCAGCTATATAGCCAAGCATTAACTGGCCAGGGTATGGCCAAGCCTGGCTACCGACATATCGTATATTCTCAATTTCAATACCGACCTCTTCGAAAACTTCACGATGCAGAGCCTGCTCTGCGCTCTCGCCAGCCTCGATAAACCCGGCAAGTGTACTAAATCTGTTTTCGGGCCAATTAGGGTGCCGAGCAAATAGACATTTATCATCCTTAACAACCGCCACAATGACACAGGGTGATATTCTCGGATATTGCCTAATGTCACAAGGATCGCACTGAAATGCATGCTCTGTCTCAGAGGCTTGATTAGGCCCTCCACAGGCACCACAAAACTTATGCTTAGCCTGCCAATCTAAAAGTTGTAACGCACGGCAAGTCAGTGAAAATTCTGCGTCTCCTGATTGCGCCAGCAATGAACGTAATTCGACTCTCACAAATCCATCGCTTAATGCCGCCTCTGGAATCAACTCCCACACTTCACAGTCAATTCCCTGCCATTGCCCAATACAAAGACTACGTTCACGGAAAAATTTAAGTCCGTCAGCCTGCGCGCTATTAATCGCGACAGAGGTCGGCCCAAGAGAGTTATGCGAAGGTACTAGCACATCCCCCTCAATTACCGCGACTATCCACTTATTATCACTGCCAATGGGTATTGAGCTAGCGTAGAAGCCTTTAAGAGATGAAGGTGCGAGCACTACAATTATGCCTCTAAATTTGATTCAAATTTAATCTACACCCCTTGCAAAAACCAAGGAGTAAAGATAAGGTTTGCGGCTATTAGGAAGTGAGTCAAGTCTAGCATGGTTAACAAAGATGTTTTACTGTCCTGACTTGTAAATTACCTTCATAACTGCGCCAAATAGGTTTATTTTACCTACAAAACACAAAAGGAATTCATAGATGACACCAACGCTATCTCAGGCTTTTAAAAAGAACTTTTTAGGTAATTCACCTGATTGGTATGAAGCCGCGATCATTGCATTCCTCGTCTTAAATCCCATCATGCTTTATCTGTTCGGTCCATTTATAACTGGTTGGGCCCTGATAGCTGAATTTATCTTTACCCTAGCCATGGCATTAAAGTGTTACCCACTGCAACCCGGCGGTTTGCTAGCGATTGAAGCCATTATTCTTGGCATGGCTAGCCCAGAAGCGGTCTATCAAGAGGTTGCTAGCAATCTTCAAGTGATTTTGTTACTGATGTTTATGGTCGCGGGCATTTATTTCATGCGCGATATGCTTCTGTTTGTATTCACCAAACTTTTACTCGGCGTGAAGTCGAAAACGACCCTTTCCTTTTTGTTTTGCTTTTCAGGGGCTTTTCTATCTGCGTTTTTAGATGCATTGACCGTCACTGCCGTGCTGATAACAATAGCCGTTGGCTTTTACTCTGTCTATCACAAGGTCGCGTCAGGAAAACAGATCATTGATGAAGATCATGACCATAGCCATGACGAGATGCTTAAGAGCAGTCATAGAACCAACCTAGAGGATTTTAGGGCGTTTTTGCGCAGTCTAATCATGCACGGGGCTGTTGGTACTGCATTGGGCGGTGTCTGCACTACTGTCGGTGAGCCGCAAAATCTTTTAATTGCAGAAAGAGCCGGCTGGGAATTTATTGAATTTTTCATGCGCATGGCGCCTGTGACCATGCCCGTACTAGTAGCCGGTCTAATATGCTGTGTTCTGTTAGAAAAGCTAAAGATATTTGGTTATGGTGCTCAGCTTCCAGACGAGGTGCGTGATGTACTCCAACAGTCGAGCGATCATGAGGCCGGGAAACGAACGCAATATGACAAAGCGGCTCTAATCGTCCAGGTAATTGTCGCCTTTGTTCTGGTAATGGGTTTAGCCTTCCATTGGGCAGCTGTGGGACTAATTGGCCTGATGGTAATCATCCTTCTAACTGCCTTTAACGGCATTACTGAAGAACACCGTATTGGCCATGCTTTTGAGGAGGCATTGCCCTTTACCGCCCTATTAGTTGTGTTTTTCGCTATTGTTGCAGTGATTCACGAACAGCATCTGTTTTCCCCAGTTATCTCATGGGTTTTGGCTCAAGACCCTTCCGTTCAGCCTGGCATCTTTTTCTTAGCCAACGGTTTGCTATCAGCTATCAGTGACAATGTGTTTGTCGCTACGGTGTATATTAACGAAGTAAAGGCTGTTTTTGATGCTGGCGATATCTCTCGTGACCACTTTGATAAGCTCGTAGTCGCAATTAACACCGGAACTAATCTTCCTAGTGTAGCGACACCTAATGGGCAAGCGGCTTTCTTGTTTCTATTGACGTCGGCCTTGGCGCCGTTAATAAGGCTGTCATACATGCGGATGGTTATTATGGCTTTCCCCTATACTATCGTGCTGACCAGCGTAGGCTTACTCGGCGTGGTTTATGCGCTCTAGTAATTAAGTTTGTAGATAGATAGACATAAAAAAACCGGGCATTAGCGCCCGGTTTTTTTATGTTCATTACCTCCCTAGTGACCCTTGAGGTCTTTGCGCAAAACCTTCCCCACATTGGTCATCGGCAATTCTTCACGGAATTCCACCACTTTAGGAACCTTATAACCTGCCATATGCTTTTTACAAAACTCAATCACTTTGGACTCAGTCAACGAAGACTTAGATTTTACGACAAACATCTTCACTAGCTCACCTGCCTTGTCATCAGGAATACCCACCGCGGCACACTGAGAAACATCTGGGTGGGAGGTTAATACCTGTTCCAGTTCGTTTGGGTAAACATTAAAACCCGACACGATGATCATATCTTTGAGGCGGTCCACGATCGTAATGTATCCCTGATCATCAACTCTAACGACGTCTCCGGTATGTAACCAGCCATCAACAATTGTCTCAGCTGTTTGCTCAGGCTGATTCCAATACCCAGCCATAACCTGCTCGCCTTTGATGCATAGCTCGCCAACACCATCAACCTGTTGCTCTTCTCCGGTCTCATTAACCACCTTAATTTCTGTCCCTGGAATGGGTATACCAGCAGTGCCTATTCGCTCAAAGCCAGGCGGGTTCATCGAAATGATCGGAGAGGACTCGGTCATTCCATAGCCCTCACTAATAATACAGCCAGTCACTTCTTGCCATTGGTCCGCTACTGACTTCATCAGTGGCATCCCCCCAGAGAGCGTTATTTTAAGAGCTCCAAAATCCAGCCTACAGAAGTCTTTATTTTCTAATAGGCCCACAAATAAGGAATTCAGACCGCAAAATATCTGAATATCCAGTTTCTTAATCGCACTAACAAATAGCGGAATATTACGAGGGTCAGGAATCAATACCGAGTGCCCTCGAACAGCGGGCAGCACGCCAATACTCAGTGAGAATGCATATATATGATAGAGAGGAAGAGGTAAGACGGTGGTGCTGTATGTCAACGGCTCAGCTGTAACCGATATAACATCTAATGCCTGCGCGATATTAGCGGTCAGGCTTGACTGAGTCAGCATAACCCCCTTAGAGGCCCCAGTAGTGCCTCCGGTATATTGCAAAGCACAAATATCATTCACTGAGGCCCTGTGGTTACTATAACTGGTGCCTCCGGCTATCAAATCTTTAAAATCAATAACGTCCGGATTTTTGATGCGAGGACTCTTCCCCATCAACCTCATTAATCCTCCGAGTAATACACGTTTTGAGGAGGGCATAAGATCTAGGGGACGAGTAACAATGACATGCTCAACACTGGTTTGAGACACAGCCTCTGAGAGTACGTCATAAAACTGATCAAGGACTATAACGGCCTTAACGCCTGCGTCATTAAACTGATGCACTAGCTCTCTAACCGAATACATCGGATTCGTATTAACAATCACCAAACCAAGCTTCATAGCAGCAATAGCGACCACCGGATATTGGATGAGATTTGGGAGCTGAATTGCAATTCGATCGCCCGCCCGCAACTTAAGACGCTTCTGCAGGTAACTTGCGACTCTCCGCGACAACTGGTCTATCTCGCCATAGCTGAGCGTTTGACCCAAGCAGGTGAAGGCGGGCCTAGAGCTCGAATCAGATACTGCCTCAGTCCAAATCTGCAGTATTGACTGCGCTGACAGAGACGGCTGCTCAGTGGATATACCCATTCTTTTTTGAGCGTTGGTTACAGCTGATTTAATTAACATTTTTGATCACAGTAATTTAATTATATTCCAAAAGTAACGCGCGACGTACTCTCCGCTAACGGGATAGAAGAGCCATGCCTTTCTCTAGCCCCCCGAGAGTCAGCGGGAACATTTTGTCTTCAGTTAATTCCTTTAGCATTGTTATCGATGGTGTGTAATCCCAATATTTCTCTTGCACTGGGTTTAGCCAGACCAACTTATCATAAGTCTTAGCCATGCGTTGCATCCAAATCGCACCTGACTCATCATTATTGTACTCCACACTACCACCCGCGCTGGTCACCTCATAAGGTGCCATGGAGGCATCCCCTACAAATATGACCTTATAATCAGACGAGTACTTATTGATCAGATCAAATGTCGAGATTTGTTCTTCTCGACGGCGGTGATTATCCTTCCATACATAGTCATACAAGCAATTGTGGAAGTAAAAGTATTCCAAATGTTTAAACTCGGTCTTAGCCGCAGAAAAAAGTTCTTCGCAGAGCTTTACATAGGGGTCCATAGAACCACCGACGTCAAAGAAGATAAGTACCTTCACCGCGTTATGTCGCTCAGGTACCATTTTAATATCAAGATAACCGGCATTTTTTGCTGTACAGCTAATAGTGTCATCTAAGTCCAGCTGATCTGCTGAACCCTCGCGTGCAAACTTCCTCAACCGACGCAACGCAACCTTGATATTTCGCGTCCCTATTTGAACAGAGTCATCGAGGTCTTGATATTGACGCTCGTCCCATACTTTGACCGCAGTGCCCTTTCCGCCCGGACCCCCAATACGAATACCTTCAGGGTTATAACCACCGTGCCCAAAGGGTGATGTTCCGTTAGTACCAACCCATTTATTGCCGCCTTCATGCCTTTCTTTTTGCTCTTCAAGACGCTTCTTAAACTCCTCTATGAGCTTTTCAAGACCACCGAGGCTCTCTACTTTGGCTTTTTCTTCATCAGTAAAGTATTTTTCAAATTCTTTTCGTAACCAGTCTTCCGGCAACAACGCTTCAACAATACCTTCAATATTCTCTAAATTTTTAAAATAAGCACCAAACGCGCGATCAAAACGATCGTAGTATTTCTCATCTTTAACCATGCATGTCCGTGCGAGTAAATAAAAATCATCGACAGAACCGAACGCAAGGTTCTGCTCCATGGCCGCTAAAAGATCGAGAAGCTCCTTGATAGATACAGGAACGTTAGCTTTTTTTAGCGTATTAAAGAAGTTAATTAGCATAGGTTAAGATCTTATAGTTTAAAATTTATCGAGCTTCACGACGGGTCATAAACGCAAGCCGCTCCAATAGATGAACGTCCTGTTCATTTTTCAATAAGGCTCCATATAGCGGCGGAATCGCCTTAGTGGGATCTCGATTAGTTAAAATGTCCTCTGGAATATCATCCGACATGATGAGCTTCAACCAATCTACTAACTCTGAAGTCGATGGTTTCTTCTTTAGGCCAGGTATCTTTCTGACGTCAAAGAATATATCCATGGCATCATCAACCAGTTGCTTTTTAATTTTTGGGAAATGCACATCAACAATTCTCTGCATAGTCATGCGGTCAGGAAAGTTAATAAAGTGGAAAAAACAACGACGTAAAAATGCATCAGGTAATTCTTTCTCATTGTTGCTGGTGATAATCACAATCGGCCGCTTCACAGCTTTAACGGTTTCGCCAGTTTCATAGACATGGAATTCCATACGATCGAGTTCAAGTAATAAATCGTTAGGAAATTCTATATCCGCTTTATCAATCTCATCAATCAGCAGAACAACCTGCTCATCAGCAGTAAAAGCTTCCCAAAGTTTGCCCTTTTTAATGTAATTGCCGATATCTTGGACTTTATCGCTGCCTAGTTGAGAGTCACGCAACCGAGAAACCGCATCGTACTCATACAGGCCTTGTTGCGCTTTGGTGGTGGACTTGATATGCCACGCCATTAAAGGCTTGCCGAGCGCTTTGGCTACTTCTTCAGCCAACAGTGTCTTTCCTGTTCCGGGCTCCCCTTTAATAAGGAGCGGCCGCTGTAAGGTCACAGCCGCATTCACGGCCATCTGAAGCTCTTCGGTGGCTACATAGTTTTTAGTACCAGTAAATTTCATAGCATTTATCCACTTTCAAGGTTATTTAGTTGTAAGCCGGACATTTTAATCTATTCTATAAAGGGTTTTGAATCTATATTTACCAATCGAATCGTCATATAAGGGAAAAATGGCATTAATCATGACCCAACAGTACTCTTAGACATGGCTTGAAGGCAGCGTAGAGCACTCTAATAACAAGTAAGCTTTGCACAACAGATATGGAGTAACCAATGAAAACGCGTCTATTAAAATCTCTTATCCTGGTAATCGCGCTGTACCTATTACCCATCGGACTGGTATCAGTCATGCTGACGTCACCAGTTTATGCTGATGAGTCGACAGAAATCGAAGAGCACACCTTAAAGTTTAATGACAAAAAAATAAAGCTAGTACTAGGTTCTGACGATAAGAATCAAATGATTCATAAAATGACCTCTGATGAACATGTTTTTATATCGGTGTCAGCAGACGAGGAAGAGATCTCTGCACTCGCCGAAATCCTGAGTAAACTTGCTGAGACTGAGTGGGACCAGCTTGATGATACTGAGAAGCAAGAAATAATAGAGGCTCTAAAACAGGTTGAATCGGGGGTCGGGGTCGAAATTGACCTAGAGGCCGATAATATTGGTGTAGGTGAAGTCTTGCTCGCTGTCATTGCTATTCTCTCAACTTTTGGTCTGCCGTTTATAATTATTGCACTGATACTCTATTACAAGCACCGGAAGCGACGACAACGAGATAGCTTAATAGCAAAGTTCATCGATGCTGGTAAAGAGGTACCCGAAGAAGTGTTAATAGGTCATGGAGCCACGGGCGCGCCTTCTGGTAATCTTGAGAGAGGCATCATGCTAATGGGAATAGGGACGGGACTTTTTTTGTTCTTAGGACTGTTGATAGATTGGGGTGTAGCGTCTGTGGCTCTAATACCTCTGTTTATAGGTGTTGCGAGAGTCGTCATCTGGGTTTTAAGCAATCGGACCGAGACAAAAACGGACAACCAATAACGCTAATGTTATCAGCCACGGACCAGGCACTCATCGATAGAGTCGTGACAACTAATTGTCACGACTCTTTTGGTATTCTTGTTGAGCGATATCAGTCAGATTTGCGCTATTCTCTGCGTCAAATGACCGGATGGAATGAGGCCCTAGCAGATGATTTGGCTCAAGAAACCTTTATTCAAGTATTCAAGTCATTAAAAAGTTACAACGGCACGGCTAAGTTTAGCAGTTGGATTTATCGGATAGCCTATAATCAGATGGTGAGCCATTTTAGACTGGCCCGCAATCGAGAAGTCAGTGCAAGCGAGGAGCTTTTAACAAGCCAGCTTGAACAGATAGACGGGTCAACTACCTCTGAATTAGACCTTCATAGGGATCTGGCTGAAGCAATGAAATCTTTACCCACCAACCAGCGAATGGCTATACATTTACATCTACACCGACAATTAACACATGCAGAAATTACAACTATTATGGGGATTCCATTGGGGACAGTTAAAACTCTGATAAATCGGGGCAAAAAAACACTGAGAGGTCTCCTTGCAAGTTGGACACCTGAGGGTAAGCTATGAAAAAATCTACTGATATTGAAAACTTATTTAGTCAGGCACGTAGCAGCGAGCCTTATCTAAGTAATCGCCACTTTGGTAAGCGTGTGCTAACACTTCTAAATCTTCACGAGTCTGTGTCCTTTCGGAAGGAAGCTGCCATTGAACTACTTGGTGCCTTTGTTGGCTGCACTTTAGCCTATAGTTTTTTCCCATTCACTGAACTTATTAGCAGTATTCCAACTAAGTTTGTCATTGGTCCTATGACCATAATGAGTATCGCCGGTGGGTTTAGCCTTTTAGGCGGGATAGGCTATTGGGCGGCTGAGCGAAGTCGATTTTAGGTCATTCATTCTTGCTGATTTCTCTGCGCGGTTTTTTGAACCGCCAAAGTACCAATCTGATCAAGCCGTATCCAATTAGGCCAAATAGAGTAAAAGCCAAAATTGGTGCTGCACCACGTTGGAAACCTGGGTCTCCATTGGAGATAAGACCCTCATAGAGACTAACAAAAAAGGCTGGCGCCAAATAGGCGTTGTCAGTGTATGCGGTCACTGGCGTTAAAAAAAATATAGCTGCAACCATTAATAGGATCTGGCGCAGACTCGTAAAGCGAATATTTCGCAACAGGTACCAGGCGACCCATAATAGGCACATAACACCGGATGTATAAGCGACCCATCCCCAGAGATAATTTTCAGTGTTGTACATAGCTAATCAACCCATCTAATAACATGATCTTGAATATCATCATCGCGAACATCCAATTCAGATACCACCCAACCTTGAAGCGATGCTCCATAGGCATGTATTGTCTGCTTACTACCGCTGATCAAATAATGCCAATCAGGAAGCGGTTGTCCGTCAGCTATTAATCGATAAGAACAGCTCTTTGGCAACCAGCTTAATGCGTGGATGTTATTTTGGTCAAGGGCGATACAGTCATTAACAACTGAGTGCCTGCCTGAATAGTTGCTGCACTGACAGGAGTCTATATCGAGTAGTTCACAAGTCACATTGGTATGAAATATCTCGGCACTCTCATGATCCTCTAGCTTAACCAAGCAGCACTTAGCGCAGCCATCACAGAGGGCCTCCCACTCTATAGAGTCCATTTGTTCGAGGGTTTTAGTCTGCCAAAAATTATCCATTTATTGGCTTCTTGGTAGTTTGGAATTCTCTGTAAAAGCAGAATCTAAGGCTTCGAATGTTGGCGGCATTTGCAGATAGAAACCCTGACGATTGATATCAGCTAGTACCTGTTCTGCGTCAGCTCGAGCTAGTTTTTTGACTGGGGTTAGTAGCATGGTCGTCACTAGCGCTGGATTGCCAAAACGCTTCAGCAAGACATCTGGAACATGGCTTAAGCCGTCTTTTTTGTCCACATAGACATACATGCCCTCTTTCTTATCACCCTTATAGATATCACAAAGCAATTTTATGGATTGGGGGCTCATCAGAATTTCACTTCTGCTAAAACGCCTTCAAGCGCTGGTTTTACTAACCCCCCGCGCCAACCATCATTCAACCGTTGCGGCCACACACAGTTGCCCTGACTTGCGCTGCGCACTATAGATTCCAACTCCTTTTTATTTGATAGAAACTCTTGTGGAAGTTCAATCCCCTCAGCTAAGCCTGTAAGAGCGACACGCATCGTTTTCATTACGGCACTAACTGACTTTGATAATGGTTCAGGAAGCCGCGGCAAAGGTTCATCTTGCACCGCTGCCGCCACCTCACTTAGCAAAGCACTACCATGGCGCTTTATAGTCCCTCCGTAGAGGTCGTCAATACCGTAAAGCTCGGCTACCAAAGCCGGCATACGCTTAGCAATTTCCAGTAGCGAATTATCTTTCACAACGTGTGATCGAGGTTTATCTAAAGATCGAGCTGTGGTTTCGCGCCAATCACATAGCCTTTTTAAGACGGTGAGCGAGTCACTATTTAGCCTCCAGGCCCCTTTGAGCTTTCGATGATAATTTTGAGTATTTTTGCGATCGGAGACCAAGGCATACACCGCGGCCCTTTCCTCCTCAAACCAAAGCTGACGGGCTTGATCAGTCAACATTTTATCCAATATTTCATGCATAGCATGCAGGTACGCAACATCCAAGGCTGCATATTCAATCTGTCGCTCAGTAAGAGGCCTTGCCAACCAATCTGAGCGCGTTTCCTGTTTGTCCAGCTCAACGTCAAATAAGTGCTGAACTAGCCGGGCATAGCCCATGGAATAGCCTACATTAGCTATTCCTGCAGCGATTTGTGTGTCGAAAATATTTTTCGGAACTATATTCAGTCCGTGCTCTAAGACTTCCAGATCTTCAGCACACGCATGAAAAATAAGGGTTCTGTCTGAGTCTTCTAGTAGCCGTTTAAGGCCGTCATAGTGACTAACAGCAAGCACATCCACCAAGAAACACTCCTTTCCATCGGATATCTGGATTAAAGCAATTTTGGGGAAAAAGGTGTTGGTCCGAATAAACTCAGTATCCACCGCGAGTAAATCCTGGTCAGACAGAGCATTTAGCATCTGATTTAGTTTTTCGTCACTATCCACCCAAATGCTCATCTAAAGGGTCTTCCTACTTTGTAATGCCATATTCAATGTCCCGCCATCAACATATTCAAGCTCTCCGCCCATGGGCACACCATAGGCAATGCGTGAAACAGTCACACCAATTGCTTTGGCCTTATCGGCAATGAAGTGTGCTGTCGCCTCGCCTTCAACTGTTAAGTTAGTGGCTAGAATTAATTCGCTAACCTCTTGAGTCTTCAGTCGAACAATAAGGTCATCAATGCCTAATTTCTCTGGCCCAACACCGTCAATTGGAGACAAATGGCCTAAAAGGACGAAATATTTCCCCCGATAACCCCCTGCACTCTCGATAGCATACAAGTCAGCAGGATTCTCCACGACACACACCTGGCTGGAGAGTCGGGCCTTATTACTACAGATATCACAGAGGCTATGCTCGGTTAATGTTCTACACTCTTGGCAGCGACCAATCTTCTCAACCGCTTCAGCGATAATCTCAGACAGCCGAGAGGCCCCAGGCTTGTCACGCTCGAGTAATTGAAGCGCCATTCTCTGGGCAGATTTAGCGCCCACACCGGGCAAACAACGCAACGCATCGATCAATTGATCAATTAATTTTCCGTACACAAAATCTCCTCACACTCGTTAAGAATCCTAAAAGGGCATTTTAAACCCGGGAGGGAGATCCATACCACCGGTCATAGAACTCATCGCTGCCTTACTTTTCGATTCTACTTTGCGAACCGCATCATTAACCGCAGCAGCAAGAAGATCTTCAAGTAACTCTTTATCCTCAGACATCAACGATGGGTCTACAGTAACTTTACGAACGTCGTGTCGACCGGTCATTACAACTTGAACCATCCCAGCACCAGATTCTCCAGTTACTTCTGTGTTAGCAGCCTGATTTTGAAGTTCGGCCATCTTCTCCTGCATTTCCTGCGCCTGCTTCATTAAATTATTGATATCCATAATATCCTCAATCTATCGGTTGGACAGAGCGCTCATCAAGCACACCATCAAAAAGTTGTTTAAATCGTTTTACGTCGGGGTCCTCATTCAACATATCTACGGCCTCAGCATGACGCTCTGCCGTTTCTCGCCGATCTACGGCCCGCGGCGTCTCAGTCTCAGCCAAGCCAGAGCTAATAGACACCGTTACCTCTTGGCCAAAATACTCAGTAAGAGCGACACCTAAAGCCAATTGATGACTGCTGTCATAGAGACTGTTTTCCTGATCGTCGATCACAAAAATTAGCTCATTATCTTGTCGTGATTGATATAGACAGTGACTAGCTATCTCACCTAATGAGGCCCCTATGGTTAACTGACGTCTGACATCTATCCAGTTCTCAGAGGTAAAGTCATCAAGCATAATACTCACAACTAACTCGGGGTCTTCTGATGGCACGAGCGAAGAAGCTTCATGTTCCTCGCTTGATTCTTTCTCATTTTCTTGAATCTCCAGTACTTCACCCGGCCTCTCATTAACACTTTTGTCATTGTTAATTACGGGCTGGGCTGGCTGAGTGGAGGCCACCGATACGTCAGTGGCATCAAACTTTTTTACAGGGGGGACTACCTCTGGTGGGGGCGAACTAATAACGACTGGTCTGCCACTGGTCGCGGGCCTGAAGGCGAGAGCGCGCAGCATCGTCATCTCAAAACCAGACCGCTGATCCGGTGCCATATACAGATCTTTACGGCCTAAAAGGCAAATCTGATAAAAGAGCTGAACGTCTTCACGGGACACGGTATCAGCCAAGGCGACCAATTCAACAAAATGACTTAGCCCCTTGTCGAGTGCTTCCGGAACAGTTTGCAATATAGCTACTTGATGCCAAATCGACAGAATATCGGCCATCGCAGCCTCATAATCGGGCGATTGCTCAGCCATTTCCGCGATGGAGGCCAGCAGTGCAACACCACTTTGACTCGCCAAAGCTTGACAAATGTTGACTACAAACCGGCGCTCGATCGTCCCCAGCATGGCACTAACGTCAGCCTCATTAATGTTACCGCCGCCATGGCCTATGGCCTGATCCGTTAAACTTAATGCATCTCGCATACTGCCGTCGGCTGCCCGGCCTATCGCCCAAATGCCCCCCTCATCAAAGGGGACCTTTTCTTCCCCAAGAACAAATTGAAGATGCTCTGCGATTCGAGCTGGGCTGAGATTTTTTAAATTGAACTGCAAACAGCGAGATAGGACCGTGATCGGTAACTTCTGAGGATCTGTAGTAGCAAATAGAAATTTAACATGGGGCGGTGGTTCTTCAAGAGTCTTCAAGAGCGCTGCAAAACTTGACTTTGATAGCATATGCACTTCATCAATCAGATAAATCTTGTAACGACCTCGAGACGGAGCATATTGAACATTGTCGAGAAGATCTCGCATGTCATCGACACCCGTGCGAGAAGCGGCGTCGACCTCAATCAAATCAATAAACCGCCCCTCATCGATCTCGTTACAACTGCTGCATTCGCCGCAAGGAACCGAAGAGACACCTTTTTCACAGTTGAGACATTTCGACAAGATTCGAGCAATAGTTGTTTTACCTACGCCCCTAGTTCCCGTGAAAAGATAGGCATGATGAAGGCGGTCATTATCCAGCGCGTTAATCAACGCCTGTAGTACATGCTCTTGACCAGCGGTCTCGGAAAAGGATTTAGGACGCCACTTACGGGCGAGTACTTGATAGCTCATGTCAGCTTCTTATCTGTGATAAAACTCCATTATAGGCAGATATGCACGGAGCTGAAAGAGAAAATGGCGATGACCCTCAGTAGCCACACCTCGGCACACAGCGTAACCACTACCGTTGCTCCCTTCCGGGCCTGGCGGAGTTCATAGCTGGCTGTTGCGAGGGGACCAAAGAGGGTCACCATTGAGTCGAAACGCTGGATTATCCGAGGTTTGTGAGGGAAGTGCAACAGATTATCGATTAAAAACCTCCGCTAAATCAGTTTTAATACCGCTCGATGTGACGAACGTAGGAAAGACTCATATTGTTCTTCACATATACCTCGTGCTTGTCTACACTCCAGTTCAACTTAACCGCAGCAAACTTTACCAAAGGTCTTATTTAGATGCGTTATAGCCACAATGTTTACCTAAGATTCTCCGACTCAATAACACTAGCGTCATCAGCCATTTCTAAGGGCGCGGCTCTTTTGGGAATATTAGTAGTATTGACGAGCTGCGGGACCTCTGAGAATAATGTATCTAGTGGTAATCGTACCGGTACTCTCCACTGGGGTAACGGGACCGAACCTCAAAGCCTTGACCCTCAAATAGCCACTGGCGTGCCTGAGCACCACATTATTACATCTGTTATGGAGGGGCTTGTCGGCAAAGACCGTAAGACACTGATGCCAATACCCGCCGTTGCTGAATCCTGGGAGGTTAGTGATGATCTTAAAGTCTACACCTTTCACATCCGTAAAAATGCGCTTTGGTCCAACGGTGACCCGCACACGGCAAATGACTATGTCTGGTCGTGGTGGCGGGCACTTCAGCCCGCATTAGGTAACCTTTACGCTTACATGTTATTTCCTATTAAGAACGCCCAGCAATATTACGAGGGAGAGATTGAAAGTTTCGATGAAGTGGGCGTCAAAGCACTTGATGATTACACCCTACAGATCACTCTAGGAAATCCGACACCCTATTTTTTACAGTTGCTTGATCACTACAGTTTGTTTCCAGTTCATCAGGCTACTATTGAAAAATTCGGTGCAGCCGATGAACGGGGTACACGATGGACTTATGAGGGGAATCTAATTGGGAATGGCCCCTTTCTTCTCGTGGACTGGAAGATCAACCGACGAATTGTAGTAGAAAAAAATCCACTCTATTGGGACATGGAAAACGTAAAACTTAATAGAATAGTTTTCTACCCAACAGAGAATGCAACGACTGAGGAGCGAATGTTTCGCGCGGGGCAACTCCATGTTACAAACGACATTCCTGCCGACAAGATTGAGGTTTATCGCTCCAACAAGAGTCCGGCACTGCACTTAGCTCCTTATTTAGGTGTGTATTTTTACAGAGTCAACATTAATACACCTCATCTTAGCGATCGCCGTGTTCGACGGGCACTGGCAATGACTATTGACCGAGAAAGCCTCACCAGGAATATCGTAAAAGCCGGCGAGACCCCTGCCTATGCGATAACACCTCCAGGAACTATAAGCTACCAGCCACCCCAAGAATTCAGGTTTGATCCTGAAGCGGCCAGACAGCTTCTTGCCGATGCCGGGTATCCAAATGGGGAAAATTTCCCCTCGATTGAAATTTTATACAATACAAATGAAGCACATAAGAAAATTGCTGTCGCCATCCAACAAATGTGGAAAAAGCACCTCAATATAGACATACAGCTCCTTAATCAGGAATGGAAGGTGTATCTTGCAAGCGAAAGCGCAGGACAATATCAGGTGTCCAGAGCCGGTTGGATTGGCGACTACGTTGATCCTAATAACTTTCTTGATATGTTCCTATGTGGCGGTGGTAATAACAGAACAGGTTGGTGCAACGAAGAATATGACCGACTTATTCTTGAGGTCGCCCCGGCAATGAAATCTCATGAGGAGCGCTTAGCAATTTTTTCCAAAGCTGAAAAAATGCTTCTTGATGCTATGCCCGTACTACCAATATACATCTATGCTTCCAAACGATTAATAGACCCTTCGGTTAAGAACTACGATAGCAATCTTCTCGATCAGGCTTCTTATAAGGATATCTATCTGGACGGAGAGTCACCAGTAACCATGCAGGTAGATAAATAATGTTCAAATTTGCTCTAGGCCGTTTAATGCAGGCGGTACCGGTATTATTGGTTGTTATTACTGTGACATTTTTTTTGGTACATTCCGCACCTGGCGGTCCGTTCGATGCAGACAAGGCAGTGCCACCTGAGGTTTTAAAAGCTCTGGAGGCACAATATAATCTGGACCAACCAATGTGGAAGCAATACCTAAGTTACCTTGGTGACGTCGTGCAAGGCGATCTAGGGCCATCATTTAAGTATTCAGGCCGAACTGTCAATGAGTTAATCGGGGCCGGCTTACCCACTACAGCGGAGCTCGCGTTTTACGCCATGCTAGTGGCGCTAGGTGTTGGGATTACAGCAGGTATAACAGCGTCAATGCGCCCCAACACAATGCAGGACTATATCCCGATGTCTGCTGCAATGATTGGTATCTGTATGCCATCTTTTTTACTTGGGCCATTACTGGTTCTCATTTTTGGAATCCACCTTGAGTGGCTTCCAGTCTCTGGCTGGGGCGATATACCAGGAGATAAGATTTTGCCCTCAATCACCCTGGGTACTGCTTATGCAGCATATATAGCGAGGCTCTCAAGAGGTGGTATGTTAGAAGTGCTATCCCAAGACTATATCCGCACCGCCAGAGCCAAAGGTTTAAGCGAGCCTATTGTCATTGCGAAACATGCTCTTCGTGGCGGCCTGATACCGGTCGTATCTTTTTTAGGCCCCGCTTTTGCAGGACTCCTCGGCGGTTCCTTTGTGGTTGAAACAATATTTCAAATACCTGGTTTAGGCAGATTTTACGTTCAAGCCGCCTTTAATAGGGATTACACGTTAATTCTCGGTATGACAGTATTCTTTTCGACCCTCATTATTATCTTTAACCTACTATCAGACATGCTTGCCATCTGGCTAAACCCAAAGCTTCGCCAAGAAATTCGGGGGAGTAATTAATGAACAAAAATACCCTATCTCAGCCTGCAACCTCCGAAGAGGACGGCAGCTCACTGTGGAATGATGCTTGGATCAAGTTAAGTAAGAACTATTTGGCACTCGCTGGTCTTGGAATTTTAATTCTTTTATGTGTGGTATCTCTACTAACTCCGTGGATAGCCCCATACAGCTACGAACAGCAAAACCTAGACTTAGGTGCTACAGCACCCTCGCTCCAACACTGGTTGGGCACTGACATCTTTGGGAGAGACATGCTAACTCGTATTATGTACGGTGGCCGTGTATCGCTTATGGTTGGATTTATTGCTACCGCTGTAGCGCTTGTTATAGGAATCTTGTGGGGTGCAATAGCGGGATTTTATGGTGGTCGCCTAGACGCTGTAATGATGCGTATCGTTGATATACTCTACGCCTTGCCCTTTATGATATTTATTGTTCTGTTGATGGTCGTATTTGGCCGCAATATTTTGTTGCTCTTTCTCGCTATTGGCGCAGTTGAATGGCTCACCATGGCTCGTATTGTCCGCGGGCAAGTTATGTCGTTACGCAACCAAGAATTTGTTGAAGCAGCGTACTCCTTGGGTCTTTCTCAGTGGACCATTATACGTCGCCATATTATTCCAAACACCCTAGGGCCCGTCATTGTTTACACCACGCTCACTATCCCAAGTGTTATGTTACTTGAGGCCTTTTTAAGCTTCCTTGGTTTGGGTATCCAGCCGCCCGAGAGCTCTTGGGGGCTACTTATTAACTATGGCGTCGAAACCATGGAGGAATACCCGTGGTTATTAATATTTCCAGGTATTGCTCTGTCGTTAACATTGTTTGCATTAAATTTCTTAGGTGACGGTTTGCGTGATGCTCTCGACCCTAGAACCTCTAAAGATTAATAAAGGGATACATTAATGGCGATTCTTGAGGTCAAAGGTTTAAAGGTTTACTTTCACACCCGTAATGGCTTGGTGAAAGCGGTAGATGATGTTTCTTTTAGTGTAGATAGTGGCGAAACACTGGCCATTGTTGGTGAATCTGGGTCAGGAAAATCAGTCACTTGCTACAGCCTGCTCGATCTCTTACCAAAGCCGCCAGCCAAAATTGAAGGAGGCACCGCTTTTTTTGATGGTGAAGACCTCTTAACCTGCAGTCCCGATCGCATGCGGCATCACCGCTGTAACGATATTGCAGTAATATTTCAAGACCCTATGACCTCTTTGAACCCCTTTCTAACCATTGGTGAGCAGCTGATTGAACCACTCATCTATCATCCAGATAAAACACTAAGACAGAGTCGCCCAAAGGCGCGAGAGCGAGCAATTCAACTACTCGATGAGGTCGGCATTATAGACCCTCACTCCCGATTTGATTGCTATCCACATGAGTTCTCCGGCGGGATGCGTCAGCGCGTCATGATTGCGATGGCTTTGATTACCGAACCTCGCCTATTGATCTGTGATGAGCCAACTACGGCACTGGATGTAACCATTCAGGCGCAGATACTTAAACTAATCAAAAAGCTACAGCAAACTCATGATGTGGCTGTTATTTTTATTAGCCATGATCTCGGAGTCGTAGCGGGCATCGCTGACAAAGTACTCGTCATGTGCGAAGGCACTATACGAGAGACCGGTAATACTGATAGCGTATTTTACCGGTCACAGGATGAATACACCAAAAAGCTATTAGCTGCGATCCCAAGCGGTCCAAAGAAATTAGAAAGCCGCGTAAAGCCGGAAACCTTAATCAAGGTTAGTCATTTAAAAACACATTTTAATGACTACTCCAAACAAAAGATTGATGGTAAATACGCTCTAATCAAGGCAGTTGATGATGTGTCTCTCAATATTTTACGCGGCGAAATATTAGGCCTGGTAGGTGAGTCAGGCTCAGGGAAATCGACTCTCGGACGATCAATTCTGCAGCTAGTACCCAACACCTCTGGTATCGTTAATTTTGGAGCTGACCAACTAACGGGCCTTAGTCCTCGACAGCTGGTTCCTTGGCGTCGCAGGATGCAGATGATATTCCAGGACCCCTACGCCTCACTTAATCCTAGGATGACCGTCTATGAAACTCTCTCTGAACCTCTTTTATATCACGGTCTAGCTAATAGAGAAAACGTACTCTCCAGGGTAAGTGAGTTGATGGATGAGGTAGGCTTGGCCCGTGGGTCTATGCGCAAATATCCTCATGAGTTTTCTGGCGGTCAGCGGCAACGTATCGCTATTGGCAGAGCCATCGCAACAAAGCCTGAGTTTATAATCGCTGACGAGCCCGTTTCTGCACTAGACGTGACCATTCAAGCCCAGATACTAGACCTTATTTTGGATTTAGTTGAGAGTCATAACTTAACGATGATGTTCATCTCTCATGATCTATCCGTTGTGCGATATATATCCGATCGAGTGATGATAATGCATCACGGGGTTATCGTGGAAGAAGGTAAGACTGAGGCGTTGTGGGCAAACCCTCAAGATCCGTATACTCAAAACTTATTGAGATCAATACCCATAGCTGACCCTTTGTTAGAGCGGGCTAGAATAGAAAATATTTAATTGTAGCTTTGTAGCATCAAGCTAAATGATTAGCCGCAAGTAATTCCCGTACCACGCAGACCACAGTAGCCTGCAGGGTTTTTAATTAGATACTGCTGATGATAATCTTCTGCGTAATAGAACTCTGGTGCAGGTATCATTTCTGTCGTAATAGCGCCAAGCCCTAGGGCCGTTAGTTTTGCTTGGACATCGATGGCTGATAATTCTATATGCGTGAGTTGCTCATCAGATGTCGCATAGATTGCAGATCTGTACTGGCTACCCTGATCATTTCCCTGACGCATACCTTGGGTTGGGTCATGAGCCTCCCAAAATACTGAAAGCAATCGGTCAAAAGTGGTTATGGCAGGGTCAAAAATAACCATTACCACTTCAGTGTGCCCGGTCAGGCCAGTACAGGTTTCCTCGTATGTTGGATTCGGCGTGACCCCTCCAGCGTAACCCACCACCGTAGACACCACACCCTCTTGCTCCCAGAACCGTCGTTCCGCGCCCCAAAAACAGCCCATGGCAAAAATTGCCATATCCAAGTGTTCTGCAAACGGAGGTTTAAGCGGCTGGCCAGTAACCAAATGTACGTCGGAAATCACCATAGCCTCTTTACGGCCGGGTAAAAATTGGTCTGAGGTACGACCTTTGTTACCAAATAAACTCGATAGCATTAATATTATCCTTACATTACAGCTTATTTAGTAGCCTTTAACAGTCATTTGGTATTAAAGACAATCAATTAAAACCTTAGCTACTACTGTTGTTATGGATCCCAATTACTTGACTGTCCTCTTTATTAAGTTCCGGGCTACTCCCTTCCTTAACCGAATTGTTTCGTTGCGAGTCCAGTCTCTTGAGGTACTTCTGGTCAACATCACCGGTTATGTAATGCCCATCAAATACCGAGCACTCAAACTGAGTTATCTCGCTATTACCCTCTTTTGCTGAGTCAACCAGGTCTTCTAAGTCCTGATAGATCAACCAATCTGCTCCTATCAAGTCGCCCACTTCTTCATCAGTCCTGTTATGCGCAATGAGTTCTGATGCCGATGGCATATCTATGCCATAGACATTCGGGTGGCGAACCCCAGGGGCCGCTGAAGCCATAAATACTTTATTGGCTCCGGCATCTCTTGCCATCTGAATAATCTCTTCAGAGGTAGTACCACGGACAATCGAGTCATCGACTAAGAGCACGTTCTTGCCTGCAAACTCTAATTTCACGGCATTAAGCTTTTGCCTCACTGACTTTTTCCGCTGAGTTTGACCTGGCATGATAAACGTACGACCGATATAGCGATTTTTCATAAAACCTTCACGCAACTTAACGCCTAAACGTTCAGCCAACGCTTGCGCCGAAACCCGACTGGTGTCAGGTATAGGGATAACGACGTCTATGCCGTGATCTGGTCTAAGTCGAGTCAATTTATCAGCCAATTTCTCGCCCATTCTTAATCTGCATTTATAGACTGAGATATCATCAATTAGTGAGTCTGGTCGAGCGAAGTACACATGTTCAAAGATACAAGGCACTAATTGGTGTTCTTTCGCACATTGATGCAGGTGAAGCTCTCCAGATGGATCAACAAAAAGTGCTTCACCAGGCTGAAGGTCTCTAATTAATTCAAACCCAAGACTGTCGAGCACTACAGATTCAGACACTACAGCGTACTCAGTACCTTTAGATGTTTCGCGCTTACCAAAGCACAGTGGGCGAATACCAAATCGGTCTCGAAAGGCAAACATCCCATAATTAGCGATGACACCAACAACTGCATAGGCCCCCTTACAGCGCTCATGCACCCCTGACACCGCGGCAAAAATATCGCTACTAGAAGGTTCAAGCTTACCTTGCGCGTGTAACTCGTGAGCAAAGATATTCAGAAGTACTTCCGAATCTGAGTCGGTATTTAAATGCCGTAAATCCTCCCGGAAAATCTGTTGTCGCAATTCATCGGCATTAGTTAGATTGCCGTTATGGGCGATAAAAATTCCGTAAGGCGAATTAACATACAACGGCTGAGCTAGCGCTGGACCAGAACTACCAGCGGTTGGGTAACGCACGTGCCCAATACCAACATCGCCAACTAATCGCAGCATATGACTGCGGCGAAATACATCTCTCGCTAATCCCTCACCCTTGCATTGATGAAGCTCACCACCTGATTCAGTAACAATTCCTGCAGCATCCTGACCCCTATGCTGCAACATAGTCAAGGCATCATACAGTCGCAAATTAACACTCGATTTACCCGAAATTCCAACAACACCACACATGATTAAACCCAGCCTATTATGAAGTCTTTGATCGCCATCGCCGCATCTATTCCCGCGCCCTTAAAGGACATAAACACCGGAATAAGCTTTGACGACGTCCACCATAAATCTTGATCCACTGGTAGAGCCTCAGGAAGCATTACCACCAACGCTAAAACAACTAGCAAGCCCCTAAAAACACCAAACACCAGCCCCAAGGTTCTGTCTGTGCCACTCAATCCTGTTGAGCTTACCAACTTACCCAGCAAAAAGTTAACCATAGCACCAAATAACAAAGTCCCAACAAAAAGCATAAGCCAAGCCGCTAGCTGGCGCATCGATGCTAGCGCAATCATATTCACCAGTAGCTCCGCAACCAACTCCTTGAAGGTCATAGCGACCACAAAAGCGGTCAGCCAAATCACTAGAGACATCGCTTCCTTTACAAAACCGCGAATAAGGCTAATACAGCCTGAAATTGCGATAATTGCAACAATTGCTATATCTACTGCCCCTACACCCATAACGCCTTCCCCACACTCAGTTAGCTAGGTCTCGTATTTCAAAACGATGGATTTTGTCTTAAACATAAGGTCTATGTTATCTCTATCGGCCGTCACACGCCGCCTATCAATTTTAGGTCCCACCAAAACGCGGAAATGGTCCTCTCCATCAATTACCGCCGGTGCGATAAACGCCTTAAACCCCTTATCAACAAGCTGCTCTAACAGTATCTCTGCCTTTGGCTTTTCGACGAAACTGCCTACCTGTAAAATCCAAGTATGAGGGAGACCCTTATCAGTTAGGCCGAAGTCGGGCCCATCATAACTGACCACCGGCACAGATTTATTAACATCTAAAATAACAGATGAAGCCTCTCTGGAAGTAACATCAGACGGACGCTGAGCACTCTCAAGAGAGATGGGGGCTATAGAAGGCGGGACCGGAATTTTGGTTGTTCGATCGACTTTATTTGGGTCGGTGAAGTCAATCAACAGCGGCAATACTATCAACCCAATGACTCCCAAAACTAGTGTGCCGGCTACTCGCTGCGCTAAACCTTCACTCACATCAAACCTCTTCTGAAATAACCTTCAATACTGATGAAACAGTATGAAATGAGCCGAAAACGACTATCTGATCATCTGCACTAGCTACCTTAATTGCTTTCAAGAATGCATCTTCTATTGAATCACAGCGACAGGCTTCAAGACCTGTAGTATATACCATATCAAGCATCGATTGAGCTGTGCTGGCGCGTGGATTATCACTTATTTCAGCCACCAATAATTCGTCTAGCCTATCGGCAACTTGTTCTATCATTCCAGCCCAGTCTTTGTCGGCCAGCACGGACGCCACCGCGTAAGTTTTACCCTTAATAGCTGGTATATTTTGCCTCAAAACTGATGCGGCAGCGGGGTTATGCGCCACATCTAACAGTACATTTACCCCTCGATATACTGCACGTTGTTGTCGCCCTGTAAGCAGAGCACCCTTTAATGATTCAGCCACCTTTTCTGGATTCAAGCCGATGCCCATACTGACCAACGCTTGAATAGCGAGAATCTTATTTTGAGAGAGTAACCCGGCGGTTTCAATGCTAGGAAAGTCTAATAATTTCCCATCAAATTGAGTCCTTGCGGTGAAATGACTCGCCAAAGTATCGCTGAGGATAGAGAAATCTCGACCTATTTGCATCGCAATAGCACCGGTTTTTAACACCAGGGCATCAAACCCAGCCGGAGGGCTTGGTTCGCCGATGATCAAAGGCTTGTTAGCCCTCGCGATACCTAGCTTTTCAGCAGCGATTTCTATTCGCGTGTCGCCAAGCCAGTCTTGATGATCCAAGTCGATGCTAGTGACCACCGAAATATCGGGATCAATAATGTTAATTGCATCCAAACGACCGCCGAGTCCCACTTCCAATAAAACCACATCGAGCTTCTGCTGCCCAAAAATCACTAGCGCCGCAAGAGCATTGAATTCAAAATAAGTAAGCGATACTCCTCGCCTAACAGATTCGATAAGAGTGAAAGCACTAACGATGACCTCATCGGAGACTGGAACTCCAGCGATACAGATTCTCTCGTTATACCTCAAAAAATGTGGTGACGTGAAAACACCGACAGAATAGTCGTGACCCAACAAAATGGCCTGCATAGCAGCTATGCAAGACCCCTTGCCATTGGTGCCGGCAACGGTAACAGTCATTGGTTTAGCGATCTCACCAGTGCCATTTACCTTTGAATTTAGCCGACTCCAGACCTCTGAAACTCTCTCTAAACCAAGGTCTATCTCACTAGGATGCCTGGATTCTAAAATGGACAACCACTCACCGAGGGAGCGATTAGGCATTATTAGTCTCTGGGATATCCATGAACTTTGACAGAGAACTTGCTAACCGATCGCGAATCTCGCTGCGACTGATAATCATATCGATATGTCCATGCTCCAATAAGAATTCACTACGCTGAAACCCCTTCGGCAATTTTTGCCGAATAGTATCTTCTATGACATTAGGCCCCGCAAAGCCAGCTCTAGCGCCCGGCTCAGCGACGTTTAAATCCCCTAGCATCGCTAAACTAGCTGACACACCGCCGTATACTGGATCAGTCATGAATGAAACGTAGGGAACACCAGACAATCTCAGCCTCTCTAGAATCGCGCTTGTCTTTGCCATCTGCATCAACGAAATCAAGGCTTCTTGCATCCGCGCCCCGCCGGTAGCGGAAAAGCAAATAAATGGCTTGCGCTGTTCAAGCGCTAAATTGGCCGCACGGGTGAACTTTTCTCCCACAGCATATCCCATTGACCCACCGTGAAATGCAAATTCAAAAGCGCATGCCACCACAGGAATTCCCTTAAGACTGCCGCTCATCGCTATTAGCGCATCTCTTTCACCAGTCTTTTTTCGAGCATCAGACAGGCGATCCTTATATTTCTTGACGTCTCGAAACTTCAAACGATCTATAGCTTCAAGGTCCACTTCCAACTCTTGCCTACCGTCTGTGTCCAAAAATATATCAAGACGCCGACGAGCACCGATCCGCATATGGTGGGTGCACTTCGGGCAAACATCTAAATTGCGTTCAAGTTCGGGACGATACAGAGGAGAGGCACACTTAGGGCATTTTTTCCAGAGCCCTTCAGGAACCGAGTTGGCACGCTCCGTTGTCGCGGCCGCTGGGCCCTTGGGTCGAATACGATTCAGCCAGTTCATAAGCTTCCTTTTACTAGTCGCCAGAGGCGGCCAGAGCGATTTCTATAGATTATTTCAAGACGTATTCTAACATGACAATGCCACCACCAATAGAATGTCTGGGAAATTATTTACCTAAATTTGCTAGATTAGTACCTAGGGTTACTGAACAGTAATAGAGTTATCAACAGGACTTAACTCGCTCAATAAAAAGACGTACCTTCAATTCATCTTTAACGCCAGGCTCAGTCTCTACGCCCCCACTGACATCTACCATATCGGGAGATACGGTCTCAATTGCGGTCACAACATTCTCAGGTGTAAGCCCCCCTGCTAGTATGAGCGCATAGTCTCGAAGGCTCGGCAGACGATTCCAGTCAAACTTTTCACCCGTACCGCCATAGGCACCAGCATGAAAAGCATCAAAAAGAAACCACTTGCTGTCTGAATAACGGAGGACTTCACTGGAAATATCTAGGTCATCTCGCATGCGGGTTGCACGGATATAAGGGAAGTCAAATTGCTGGCAAAACTCGGGCGTCTCGTCGCCGTGGAACTGGATAAGATCTGGCTTTATACTTTCAATCACCAAATTTACAAATTCTGCGACGGCATTCACGAGCAGCACCACACAAAGTACATCGGGTCGGATAACCTCACGGATATTAATCGCTCGCTCGAGGTTAACAAAACGGCTGCTACCTTCATATAATACTAAGCCAAGCGCATCAGCTCCTGCATCCTGAGCCATTAGCGCCTGCTGGCTATTGGTAATACCGCAGATTTTTACCTTTACAGCCATAAGATTATATACCTCGTGTAGTGAACGCCGGCAAAAACAGAGGTCCCTTAGGGAGCTCGGGGATCTCTGCAATGTCGGGATATGTAACATCAACAAGATAAAGCCCGTTCGGTGGCGCCGTAGCGGCACTTTTGCACCTATCACCACCGTCAAGTAACTCTTTAATCCAGCTTGCAGGCCTACGAGACAATCCCACCTCCATCAATGAACCAACGATGTTTCGAACCATATGGAGCAAGAAAGCGTTTGCAGTGATCTCAAAGACCAACAAATTAGAACTCTCGTAGACTGTGGCTTTTTCTACATTACGAAAGGGTGACAAAGACTGACACCCGGCGCCGCGAAATGCCGAAAAATCTTGTTCCCCAAGTAGGAACTGGCAAGCAGTCTCCATTAAATCTCCCCTAAGCGGATATTTCACCCAAGTCACCCCGGTCGACAAAATCGCCGGACGTGTCTCCTGAGCGACCATAACATAACGGTAGGTGCGTGAAAGAGCGCTAAACCTAGCGTGAAAGTCACAACCTACTAGCCCCGCCCAAACCAAAGCCACGGAATCTGGAAGCTTACTATTTGCACCCATGACCCAATTTCGACCATCTCTTTTAGCCGTACAGTCAAAATGCACAACCTGATAGCTGGCATGAACCGCCGTATCTGTTCTACCCGCACAACCAACAGTAACCGACTCATCAGCAACATAAGATAGCGCTTTTTCTAGTACTACCTGAACGGAAGGGCTATGTTTTTGACGCTGAAAACCACAAAACTCAGAGCCGTCATAACTGACAATGGCCGCATACCGAATAACACCCTCGGGAAGAGTCTGATTCTCTGGAATGCGGCAATTTGGAATGTAATTCCAGTCGGGGGTCTGCAATGGGTCAACCTTATTATTAATTGAGGTGTTATAGGTCTAATTTATCAAGAATAGCTTGAGCTCTAGATTTATCGATCTTACTGGCGTCAGCCAATATCTCATTGAGAATAGCGCGAGCGCCTTCTTTATCGCCCAAATCGGCGTAAGTAGACGCCAGATCTAACTTTATATCGACGGGGTTAATATCCTGAAACTCCTCGAGATACTCTAGATCCGACAAATCCGCTGTCTCAGAGGATGTCAGAGCATTGATGCTCTCGAGCACACCTGCATCAAAATGTTCATCAATGTCTGGAAAAGCTTCATCGAGGGCGATGGGAGTAATACTATCATTATCAAGATTCGAAGCCTGTTCATCAACGTCCAAACTATTCTGCCCTTGTTGCAATCCAGAGGTAAGGATAAGCTCAACCTTTTTGATAGAAACTTCATCACCTGAGGCATTAATCTCCTCAATCAAGGGGCCTAAGGCCTCAGTCAATTCTTCACTAAGGTATATATCTAACAGCTTAAGACGGCTGCTCATATCACCAGCATTAGCGTCCCGTGCTCGCTCGAGTATATCTAACGCCTCTTTAGACTGACCTAGTGACAGATGAACCTCTGCTTCAGATACGGGGTCAACCATCAGGTCGAATCCGCCCAGATTAGACTCAACTTCTGGGTCCGCGAAAATATCACCATCAGTTTCATCAAATACAATCTCAGTAACCTCTAGCTGTGAGTCACTAGGGACTGTATAGGGCTCTGCTGAAGGCGCTTTAGCCTCCGATGCGGTCGTACTAATTGTCTTATGGACAAAAAAACCTAGCATGGTCATCAGTGCTGCAAGTAATGATACGACATACCACGGTTGGCTTTCGATCCAAGCGAAAGCTGAATTTGACCTATTGAGTGGCTGCTTTATAGGGGCAATCTCAATAGCATCAGCCATTACCAACGAAGACAGCGATAACTTCTCTAATTGAGTCGTTAACACCAGCACTTCTTTCCGTAACGCCTCATTCTCTAATTCAACTTCAGCCCTTTCGGGTAATTGAGCTTGCTCATCTGATGCCGAGCTAACATTCTCAACAAGGCTGATAATATCGACCTCAACACGATAGGGAATGAGTTGGAACTCTTTAGCGTCCGATTGATCCTCACCAACTACGTCGACACCAGTTTCTTGATCAGACTCATCTACTACTGTTGCGGATGATCCCAAATTAACGACACTAGCCGACAACTTATCCTCATCATCGGTCTCGTCCGCAACACTTTCAAGGTACACCGTACGATTCAGCCGGTCCGACACGAAATGTCCAGTTTGGATGCTCACCTGATCAAAAGTAGGCAGCTTGATAACAGTATTAATAATGATTTTACTGGCGTCTTCATACAAAAAAGCAGGGAGATTACCAATAAATATAGCGTCCATAGTTTGTCTGATAGTGGTACCTTCAGGCCTGACTCTTTCGGACAGATTCCAAAGCGTGTCACCCTCCACTACACGATGATCCCCAAGACCAACGACAAAAGAACTATCGTCGTCCAACTCAGAAGGAACTACTTCAGCATTTATCTCAAGACCTAGAGTTTTAGCGACAAAATTTCCAGTTTGAATACTAACTTCATTGAACGTAGGTAACTTAACAACAGATTTAATAATTATCTTACCCGCATCCTCGCCAAGAAAAGCCGAAGGGTTACCGATATAGATAGCATCCATAGTTTGCCAAATTGTGATGCCGTTCGTGCTTATTCTTTTAGATAGGTTCCAGAGAGTGTCACCGTCCGTGACCTTATACTCATAGTCACCTAACGCGGGGCCCAGAAAACCATCAACCACAGATTCAAAAGCGACCTTGCCTGGGCTTACAGCCATAGTAAAGCTAGCAACAACCACAGCAAAAAATCCCGTAAGCAGGGTAATCGCGAACTTGATCTTGTGGGCTACCATAGAAACTTCCCTAGTAAAAACACCGAATATGCTAAGGCGATGATAGCAAAGTTTACGCGACATAATCTATGAAAAAGACGCGACTTCCATGGGCTTTTTTACTACAGCGCTTTTATTTAGCAAACGGGCTCGGTCAAGTTTCAACCCGCTAATCAATCAGAATACGCAACATTCTTCGAAGTGGCTCGGCAGCGCCCCAGAGCAATTGATCACCCACAGTAAAGGCTGATAAATATTGTGGACCCATATTCATTTTTCGTAATCTACCAACTGGTATGTCCATAGTGCCAGTAACGGCTGCAGGCGTTAGATATTGTAATGATGGCTGTCTATGATTAGCCACTACCGTTGCCCATGGATTGGCCTCATTAAGCATCGATTCAATTTCATCCATCGGTACATCATTAGTCAATTTAAGAGTTAGGGCCTGACTGTGACAACGCATTGATCCAACCCTAACGCAGAGCCCATCGAGAGGAATCGGATGTGATTCGCTGGCAAGGATCTTATTTGTCTCCGCTTGGTTCTTCCATTCTTCACGACTCTGACCGTTCACTAATTCTGAATCAATATAGGGAAGAAGACTACCGGCTAATGGGTAGCCCCAGCTGTCAACAGGAAAAGTATCGCTTCGTAAAATATCGGTTACACCACGGTCAATATCTAGAATTGCTGAGGATGGGGCGTCTAACTGATCACTTACTGCAGACTTAATAGCACCCATCTGTGAAATAAGCTCACGCATATTTTGCGCCCCAGCGCCGGAAGCAGCCTGATAGGTCATAGACGATGCCCACTCTACTAGCCCGGCATTAAAAAGTCCTCCCAAGCCCATTAGCATCAGGCTAACAGTGCAGTTGCCACCGATGAAATCCTTAATGCCAGACGCTAAGCCGCGCTTAATAACATTACTATTGACAGGGTCAAGCACAATCAGGGAATCATTTTCCATCCGCAATGTAGACGCTGCATCTATCCAAAACCCAGTCCAGCCTCGATTGCGTAATTGCGGGTGAATTTCGGAGGTATAGCCACCACCCTGACAAGTCAGGATAATATCCATCGCCAAAAGAGCATCAAGATTAAACGCATCCTCTAAAATCATTGCCCCGCTGCCGATGTCCGGGCCGTCCTGACCCACCTGGGAGGTTGTAAAAAATACCGGGTCAATATCCCGAAAATCTTGCTGGGCTTTCATGCGCTCCATCAAAACGGATCCAACCATGCCGCGCCAACCTACAAAACCTATCTTTTTCATTAACTATTCCTACTCTCAAGATGAAGCGTAAACCACACAAATAAACCAAACGATCACCTACAAGATCTCTTTAGCCTCTTTATTGCACTCCCAGCCTATTTTATTGCGCCATAAACCCAGGGCTGAGACTTTTCACGTTCAATTTCATATTGCTTTATCTTTTCGGACTGCGTGAGTGTTAACCCAATCTCATCAAGCCCCTCTAATAGGCATTGCTTACGAAATTGATCTAGAGAAAAGTTAAAAATCTGCCCTGAATCACTGGTTACCGTCTGGCTAGCCAAATCGATATCCAGCTGATAGCCATCTGCCGCAGCCAATTCCGAAAAGAGAGTGTCTACTTCGTCCTCGCTTAAAATGACGGGTAACACCCCGTTTTTAAAACAGTTGTTGTAGAAAATATCAGCATAACTTGGCGCGATCACAGCATTAAAACCATAATCCTCCAACGCCCAAGGCGCATGCTCCCGACTGGAACCACAACCAAAATTTTTCCGCGTGAGCAAGATTGAAGCTCCCTGATAGCGCTGTTGATTCAAAGAAAAGTCTGGATTTAGTGGCCTGCTGGAACAATCCTGCCCCGGCTCTCCGTGGTCTAAATAGCGTAACTCATCAAACAAATTGGGACCAAAACCACTACGCTTAATCGATTTAAGAAATTGCTTGGGAATAATCATATCTGTGTCGACATTCGCTCGATCTATTGGCCCAACTAAACCGCGGTGCTGTGTAAATGCTTTCATAGCTGAATCTCCTGTGATATCGGCTGGCCTAAAAATGACCTCACATCTACTATATGGCCGGCAACAGCTGCTGCTGCTGCCATCGCTGGACTCATCAGGTGGGTTCGTCCGCCCTTACCTTGACGTCCCTCAAAATTTCTATTGGACGTCGAAGCGCAATGTTCGCCATCCCCGAGTTTGTCAGCATTCATCGCCAAGCACATTGAACAGCCAGGCTCACGCCATTCCATTCCAGATGCGATGAATATCTTATCTAAACCCTCGGCTTCAGCCTGAGCCTTTACCATTTGCGATCCTGGTACGATAAGCACTTGTTTCACCGAAGTTGCCACCTGCCGTCCATTGGCGACTTTCGCCGCCTCTCGCATGTCCTCGATTCGCGAGTTCGTGCAGGAGCCAATAAAGACTCTATCTACATTGATCGATACAATCGGAATGCCACCCTCCAGTCCCATATACTTTAGTGCCCGTTCGACTCCTTTACGAAGCTCCTTATCGGGCTCATCCTCGGGTCGCGGCACTAATGCCGTGACCGGTGCGACCATCTCCGGAGAAGTACCCCAAGTAACCTGAGGAATAATATCGTCGGCATGCAATTCCACCTCCGTATCAAATAAGGCATCACTATCACTAACTAGGGTCCGCCAATACGCAACAGCCTGATGCCATACGTCCCCTTTAGGCACAAATTTCCGGCCTTCGCAGTAATCGATAGTTTTTTCGTCTACCGCCACCATGCCGACACGAGCTCCGGCCTCAATAGCCATGTTACAAACTGTCATCCGTCCTTCTATCGACATGTCCCGAAATACTGAACCTGCGAACTCAATGGCATGACCACTTCCACCTGCGGTGCCAATTTTGCCAATAATAGCCAGAACTACGTCTTTTGCTGTCACACCGAGGCCCACCTTGCCCTCGACGCGTATTCTCATGTTCTTCATCTTCTTAGTCACTAAGCACTGTGTTGCCAGCACATGCTCAACCTCAGAGGTTCCGATCCCATGGGCCAAGCAGGCTAAGGCTCCGTGTGTCGCGGTGTGCGAGTCGCCACAAACAACGGTCATACCGGGCATAGTAGCCCCGAGCTCAGGGCCCATTACATGAACAATTCCCTGGCCCATCTCGTTCATTTTAAATTCTTTGATACCAAAATGGTCGCAGTTGTCATCTAAGGTCTGAACCTGAATACGGGAAATTTCATCTGGGATTCCTGACACGCCGGCATCACGCTCAGAACGGTCGGTCGAAATATTATGATCAGGCGTAGCTATATTTGTATCCAGTCGCCAAGGCATTCTGCCGGCTATACGCAAGCCCTCAAAGGCTTGAGGTGATGTCACCTCGTGCAAAACATGCCGATCAATATAGAGTAATGCGGACCCATCATGGTTCTCATTCACCAGATGAGTATCCCAAAGCTTATCGTAGAGTGTTCTTGCCACCATTTTATGTTCTCCAAATTGACTATTGCCGATATTATAGCTTTGCTTTAAGATGAAATAAATTCATAATTTTCATTTATATCATTCCAGAATAGAATAGCTGGCTCGAGCTAACCATGGACAAACATAATCTAAACGCGTTTATTGCAGTCTCGGAGGCTAAATCATTCTCTAATGCCGCAGAAATACTCCATGTCACCCAATCTACAATAAGTAAGCGCATTGCTCTATTGGAAGAAACCATGGGGCAGAAACTATTTGATCGGATTGCTCGTCAGGTGTCCCTAACCCCTGCAGGGGCTGAACTGCTGCCACGTGCTGAACGCATGCTTAAAGAGTATAAAGATGCGATACAGGCCATTAATGACCTCTCAGGCAATACCTCAGGAACCCTCAGATTAGCGATAAGCCACCACTTGGGCCTTCATCGACTGCCACCCTTACTAAAAACATACGCCCAAGCGCACCCTGATGTTGTCTTAGACATCGAATTTATGGATTCAGAGAAAGCCTACGAGCAGATCTTGTTGGGGCACTCTGAGGTGGCCGTAATCACATTGGCGCTCGAGGAGCGTCACAATATAGATGGCAAAAAGATATGGAACGATCGATTAAGATTCGTTTGCGCCCAAGACCATCCGCTTAGCAAGTTAACAACGCCGGAACTCATTCATCTAGCGGACTACCCAGTAATACTGCCCGGACTGAACACCTATACGGGACGAATCGTACAGAATCTGTTTCAAGAGGAAGACATCCGCCTGAAATCGCCAATGTCGACTAATTACCTTGAAACCATTAGCACAATGGTCGAAGTGGGTCTTGGCTGGAGTGTTTTACCCGAGACGCTTGTGCGAGATTTGCATGTAATGCCCATCCACAATTGCCATATACAAAGAGAGTTAGGCTATATTCACCACAAAAAAAGAACACTATCCAATTCTGCTCAGGCTTTTATCAGCCTGATAGCAAAATCGTCAACTATCTTATGATCTCTATATAGGTTTTAAACCACTGTCCACCGCAGCATTCTGGCCGCGATGCCGCAAAAAATGGTCCATCAATGTTAACGCCAGCATTGCCTCAGCAATAGGAACGGCGCGAATACCAACGCAGGGATCATGACGACCCACAGTAACTACCTCTACCGCGTTACCGAACTTGTCAATGGACTTTCCTGGTATGCGGATACTCGATGTTGGCTTCAGTGCAAGGTGGGCCAAAATAGACTGCCCTGACGATATTCCACCTAGGACCCCACCGGAATTGTTAGATAAAAACCCCCCAGACGAAAGCTCATCGCGGTGTTCTGTACCTTTTTGACTTACTGACTCAAAGCCAGAGCCAATTTCCACTCCCTTGACGGCATTAATACCCATCAGAGCATGAGCAATATCGGCATCAAGTCGGTCAAATACCGGTTCACCTAGACCCACAGGCATATTATTCGCGACGACAGTTACCTTGGCACCGATGGAGTTACCTTCTTTTGACAATGCCTGCATATAGCTCTCAAGTTCCTCGATCTTGTCAGGATCAGGAAAAAAGAATGGATTAGTTTCAATTTCATCTTTCACAAATCGCTCAGCAATAATGGGGCCTAGCTGGGAAACATACCCATAAATAGTAATTCCAGCTGTTTCTTTAAGATATTTTTTGGCGATGGCCCCAGCAGCCACCCGCATTGCTGTCTCGCGCGCAGAGCTGCGCCCTCCGCCTCGATAGTCTCTGTCACCGTACTTCTGATGATATGTATAATCAGCATGAGAGGGCCTAAATAAGTCTTTGATTTTACTGTAGTCTTTTGATTTCTGATCTTGGTTTTCTATCATCATGCCTATAGAAGAACCCGTGGTTTTACCTTCAAAAACACCAGATAATATTTTAACTTCATCATCTTCTTTGCGCTGAGTTGTATACCTGGACTGGCCAGGTTTACGACGATTCAAGTCCGGCTGTAAATCAGCTGCGGAAATCTCTAGCCCAGGAGGGCATCCGTCGACGATACAACCAATCGCTGGACCGTGGCTCTCGCCAAAACTAGTCACTGTAAAAAGCTTTCCTATTGAATTACCTGACATACTGATTGCTAACCCTATTATCTTAAATACTATAATGAAAGTGTCTTAATTATACCCTTTTTAAGCGAACATTTCGCTGCACTCAGCCAGCTGGGCTTGGGTCAGCATAAAAACACCACCATCACCCTCGTCAAATTCAAACCACAGGAAGGGAACAGAAGGAAAAACACGCTCAAGAGCTACACCAGAATTACCAACTTCAACAATTAGTACGCCGGCTTCACTAAGGTGTTCGCTCGCCTCCTGAAGTAATCGGCGAGTAAAATCTAATCCATCATGACCTGACGCAAGAGCGAGCTCTGGCTCGTGACGAAACTCAGCAGGCATACTCTTAAAATCTTCTTGATCGACATATGGTGGATTACTAATAATGAGATCAAAACACTGTCCTTTGAGTCCTTCAAACAAGTCAGACTCAATGGCGACCACCCGTCCCTCTAGACGGTGATTTTCGATATTAATATTGGCAACGGCAACTGCGTCCGCCGATATATCACTCAAGACTACCTCGGCGTCATCAAAACCATAAGCGCAACTAATCCCTATACATCCCCCACCAGTGCAGAGGTCCAAAATTCGCCCAGGATTAAACGTCAACCAAGGCTCAAAGTAATTGGTGATAAGTGCCGCGATGGGTGACCTCGGTATGATAACCCGCTGGTCGACCATAAAGGGCAAACCGCAGAACCAAGCCTGCCCTGTGATATATGGTGCAGGTATACGTTCTTGAACTCTACGTCCAAACAAGGATCTAATGCGTATAGCTTCCTGATTAGTGAGGATATTGGTCATTAGCGAGCGGTCAGCGTTAGGCGGAAAGTCCAGCACATAGGACAGTATTGAAACTGCTTCATCCCATGCGCTGTCAGTGCCATGGCCAAAGTAGATATCATGTTCAATGAACATGGCTTCGCCCTCATCTAATAACTGAGCTACAGACAGACTTTGAGTGTTTGACGACTTCTTAGAGTCATATGGGGTCGAGCTGTTAGTCATGGCGCCTCCTATAGGGTAATATTTTACCCTCGAAAGGTGTCTTGGTGTTTATTTTGTTACAATATCGGCGCTGTAATAACCTGCCATTAACTTGTTTAGTTGGAATTAATACATGAATAATCATTTTGCTAAAATCATTGAAAGTACCGGGGAAGATCTTAACCGTCCCGGGCTATTGGATACGCCTGCTCGAGCAGCAAAAGCCTTTGCTTATCTTACCAGCGGTTATAAGATGGACCTCGACACAGTGATCAATAACGCTCTTTTCCCTTCCGATTCTGAGGAAATGGTCATGGTTAAGGATATAGAGTTATATTCGCTATGCGAACACCATATGCTGCCATTTACTGGGAAATGCCACGTAGCCTACATACCCAGCGGAAAAGTTCTTGGTCTCTCCAAAGTAGCTAGAGTGGTCGATATGTTTTCTCGGCGTCTACAAATTCAGGAAACTCTAGCTCAACAAATCGCATCAACCATCCAAGAGGTAACAAACGCGCAAGGGGTGGGTGTCATTATTGAAGCCAAGCATATGTGTATGATGATGCGCGGTGTAGAGAAACAGAACTCGTCAATGAAGACCTCTGCGATGCTGGGGACGTTCCGTACCAGTCAGGCAACCCGGACAGAGTTCTTCTCTCTGTTAGGTAACAGTTAAGCTTTTTCGGCATATCCCCACAATCCCACACAAAGAGTTACGCTTTAGACGCGCTCTTTGTGTGCAATAAACCCTTTTAAACCAAAAAAGCTTGCGCCTTCGCGGCGACCTCTTCGGCTTGGCCTTCAAGATGGAGATGATGAGAGCCAGACATTTTTACAATCTGCATTTGCGGAACCCAATCAAACAACTCGCTCTGCTCTCGCGCCGGTTGGAGTGGGCTATCTTTCGCTTGGATCAACATCACTCTAGCTGCAATCGCAAGGAAAAAGCTCTTTAGATGCTCCATTGAATATTTGGTGTAAGAAGCCGCTTTCAATCGCTGATCACTACTCCAGTAAAAGCCTCTCGGGCCCTCCGCCACACCTCTACCCGCTAAGAGCGCAGCTGCCTCTACGTCTAACGGAACAAATCCATTCACGCGAGCCTGAACAGCACGTTCAAAGTCGTGGAAAAAAGTAGGCGATGACGCACCGAAACGACTATGCTCCCTTATAGCCTTAGCCAACTGTCTGGCCGCACTCTCGCCCGACTGAGGTATAGGGACATAGCCATCAATAAGTAAGAGATGACTCACCCTATCAGGAAAAGTTCCAGCGATAAGCCCTGATATGATCGCGCCGCGAGAGTGGCCTATTAGAGCAAAACGCTCCCACCCCATCTGATCAGCTACGGCCATGACTTCGCTAACATCCATCCAGATATCATAACTAGCATCGACTGAGCGATGGCTAGTTAAACCATGTCCAGCTAAGTCTAGGGCCAATACATTAAGATTGTCCATGAAAGGCAACATGCGATCGAATGTCGCAGCATTATCTAACCAACCATGAAGAGCAATAACGGGCAATGAACCCGACCTACCCCACTCTTTAGCTTTTAGAGTAAGCCCATTAGTTTCAAAACTTCGCTCTCTGACAAATTCAATCGACATAATAAATCCAGTTAAGTACCGCTAACTTTTACGCCACACCAAAAGCGGGCGCGTTTAGGTGGTCAAGATGTTAGCCATTTTTTGAGATCAATAAACTCGAAACTTACCAGCTTACAGCCACCGGTAGTTCTTGAAATACAAGGGCAGCTCTGCGCTCCATTAACACAGTTAAACCAAGCGCTGGAGAGTGGCTACACCGTTAGCTTTAATCGCCCTTTTTGGGCTTTCCGTCCTCTTCGCCCTGAGCCTCGTTATCGCCCTCATCGCTGACGACGAAAGATGGGATACTGCTATCACTTAATTCTTCAGAATCTTCTTGGGTATCCACGACTTCCTCCGTATCGCGCGGAGCAGAGGAGTACCCTTGTGATGGCTCGGCTATTGGCCATTCGTCAAATGGGAAAGGCTTAGTTTCATCATTAAATGTCAGAAACATAATAGCCTGGTATACCCACTTACCCAGTCCTTGGCCTAAATTTCTCAAATTATCATTATCTTTACCTGTTATAAGCACAAACAAAAATTGTGCAAATACAATGGCGGACATAACCAATCCGCCGGCATTAAGTAAGAAGCCAAACAGCACCATATAGGCTAATCTAACCCAGGTATTAGTATTTTTCACATGCATTTTGTTATCCACCATTTGATTTCACCATAAATTCAACATCCTTGTTTTGATCCGCAAGCATCATTTCACGCAGAGACTCTTTAATGGATCGTTGCTCAAATAAAGTACCATATAAAGCAGCTGCTAGGGGCATATAAATACCTAGCTCTTCAGCTTTCTGTATCACCAGCCGCGTTGTATTAACGCCCTCAGCAATCTGTCCAACTTCAATCACAGCCTCATCAAGAGATCTTCCGCTACCTAGAGCAAATCCAACTCGAAAGTTTCTACTCAAAGGTGAAGTACAGGTTACGTAAAGGTCTCCTATCCCACTTAGACCAAGAAAAGTAAGCGGGTTTGCGCCAAACTCAACAGCAAAACGACTCATTTCCGCCAAGCTTCTAGTAAGCACTACGCTTTTAGTATTTTGTCCGACACCCATAGCATCAGCGATACCTGCAACAATGGCGTAAATGTTCTTGAGAGCCCCCGCGAGTTCAACACCAAAACGATCATGATTGGGATACACGCGAAAATAATCAGACACTAAAAGTTTCTGGATATGGGCACAGAATAAATCATCATCACTGGCTACTACCGTAGCGGTTATCTCAAACTGAGCTATCTCTTTAGCAAGGTTGGGCCCGCTGATGACACCGACCTTACAACCTGGAAGCTCTTGTTCAAGTATCTGGCTTGGCAATAAAAAGGTCTCAGCCTCGATACCTTTAGCCGTACTAACCACATAGCTTCCGGAGGAAATCCATGGGCTAACTTGCTTGGCCACATCACGAAAAGAGCCACTGGGAATCGCAAAAAAAACACTATCGCAACCTTCCACCGAAGCTTTTAAGTCAGTACTTACTGATAAGCTAGGGTGTAGTTTATACCCTGGCAGGTACGCTGAATTCTCGCCGTCCTCAGTAACTTGACGAAAAACCTCTTCACTGCGCAACCACAGCGTCGCCTGATAGCCATTTACAGCAATCATGTTAGCCAGGGCAGTCCCAAAACTACCGCCACCTAAAATAGCCACCTTATTGTTTTTATTATTAACCACTAAAGCCTCAAAAAAGAGCATGTAATGATACTTATTATAGGTTCTAGAGCTCGGGATGTCAGCCGTAAATGACGAGGCACCTCATGGAGGCGCCTTAATCAGATAAGCACAGCCCTAACCAAACATAAGCCTGTTTAGCTCCTGCACAAACTGAGCCGGATTTTCAAGCGGCCGTCCGGCTGATAATGCTGCCTGATCAAAGAGAACCCCCGCGAGTATAGCGGCTGCCCCTTCATCAGATTCAGCACTCAGCTTACTGACTAGAGGATGCTCCATATTGATTTCCAAAATAGGCTTTGATTCAGGCACTGCCTGCCCTGCAGCTTCCATAATCTTACGCATTTGCTCTCCCATATCATTATCGCCTACCACTAAGCACGCAGGAGAGTTCGTCAATCGCGTGGTCGTACGCACATCATCTACTCTTTGTTCAAGTAGACTCTTAATTCGCGCGATGAGATCAGCATTATCATCAGACTTGGGGTCTTTTTTAGCTTCTGGATCAGCATCTTTTTGAGTTGAATCTCCGGTTATCTTGCTTAGGTCAAGTTCGCCACGAGCAACGTCTTGAAAGGACTTACCATCGAATTCGGTCAGGTAGCCCATCATCCACTCATCGATTCGATCGGACATCAGTAGCACTTCAATACCGTGCTTGCGAAAAACCTCTAAGTAAGGACTATTGTTAATGATTGAGTAACTGTCTCCAGTAACGTAATAAATCTTGTCCTGCCCTTCTTTCATTCTTTCAATATAGTCGGCTAGGCTAACCGAAGGAACCGCGCCATCAACGGTAGAGCTTGCGAAACGAAACAGCTTAGCAATTTTTTCACGGTTTCCATGATCTTCACTTGGACCTTCCTTCAAAACAGCGCCAAATTGTGACCAAAATGTCGCGTACTTCTCAGGTTCGCTAGTCGACATCTTACTTAGCATATCAAGAACACGCTTGGTTAAAGCGGCCCTAATGCTGTCAACTAAAGGCGTTTTTTGGAGGATTTCCCGAGAAACATTCAGTGGTAAGTCTGTACTATCCAGAACTCCTTTAACAAAGCGCAAATACATGGGCATGAACTGTTCGGCGTCGTCCATAATAAATGTTCGCTTTATGTACAGCTTAATGCCGCGTGAAGCTTCACGCTGGTATAGATCCATTGGCGCCATGCCGGGGATGTAAAGTAGGCTTGTGTACTCTTGCTTTCCCTCGACGCGGTTATGACTCCAGGTTAATGGCTCTGCAAAATCACTTGAGACATGTCGGTAGAACTCTTTGTATTCATCTTCTGTTACATCCGATCGAGATCGAGTCCATAACGCCTTAGCATCGTTAACCGCCTGCCACTCGGGGGCACTCTCAATAATCGTTTCCTCATCCCCCACTTCCTCGGACTCCATGCTCGGCATAGGAGGCACGATCTGCTTTAGCATTTCCACAGGTATGGCAATATGATCTGAATACTTTTTAACAATACTACGGAGCCGCCAATCATTAGCGAACTCAGCTTCATCAGACTTTAGGTGCAATGTGATTTGCGTGCCCCTCTCAGCACGGTCGATAGGCTCTAACTGGTAATCAGCTTCGCCATCACAGCTCCAGCGAACTCCCTCTGAAGATGCAGCGCCGGCACGACGTGTCTCAACAACCACTCGATCAGCGACTATAAATGAAGAATAAAAACCAACACCGAATTGGCCTATCAGCTGTGAATCCTGCTGTTGATCTCCTGTTAGATTCTTCAAGAAATCAGCAGTTCCAGACCGTGCAATAGTACCCAAATTAGCGATCACCTCGTCACGCGACATTCCAATTCCGTTATCTGAAATCGTAATCGTTTTGGCTTCTTCGTCAACACCAATGCGAATATGGACCTCCCCTTCGTCTTCATAAAGAGCTGTATTCTCTAACGCTTCAAAGCGAAGCTTGTCAGTCGCATCCGATGCATTCGATATCAATTCTCTTAAAAAAATCTCCTTATTTGAATACAGCGAATGGATCATAAGATGAAGTAGTTGCTTTGCTTCAGTTTGAAAACCTAATGTCTCTGCGCCTGCCTTTGCTTTAGCTGTCATTCTTTTATGCTCTCCTGATGTGTATAAAATATTTAGTTGTTTAGACTCTGCTTCTCGAGATGGGGGCAAAGTAGCGAATTTCAACCTTTATAAAGGATATTACGGAAGTAAAAAGTGACACCGTGCCGTCGCTATAGGCGTCGCCGGATCATCCTGCCACGCCGTGGCTGACACATTGACAAGTTTCTTGCCCTGCCTGAGTACGGTGCAATTAGCATAAATCGTTTTATAACGGCCCGGTCGTAAATAATCGAGAGAGAAATCGACTACTTTAGGGACCGCGTTTACATCTAAGACATAGAGGATCTCTATGGCCGCTGAAAGCTCCAAGAACCCACCAATCACACCACCGTGAATCGCAGGCAACGACGGGTTGCCAATATTGCTCGATCGCCTCTCAAGCCAGTATATGACGGCTTCTTTTTCTACTTTAGCCTGTGTACCAATGAAACTGCTATAAGGAATAAGATCTAGAATCATTTGTGGCTTTTTAGCCTGTCGAGCAGCAATAATCACCTGCGAGATCTCGTCCTGATCCAACTTGTTATCACTAGAGGATTGATTCACTTGGCCTCCTCTAACTTTTCAGCAGAGGACTTTTTGTTCGAGTTAAACAACCTATTTAGCCTGCGTCGTAAGATATCAGAAAACCGCATGCCCTCAGCATCGACTTTCATAAAGGTGGCCACACAATGAGCAATTGGATTATCTTCATCTTCTTGCCAAGCAGAGCCTCTGCAAAAGATCACATTGGTGGTATTGCGATAGACCTTCGCGGACACATAAATTGGCTTGTTAGGTTCAGCAGGATGCATGTAATCGAGGCGCAGGTCCATAGTGGGTGTAATAGCCCTTCGCTCTAATACGGTAATCGCTGCGCAGCCACAACAGGTATCGAGTAGACTGACAATGACCCCACCGTGAACTACCCCCGTAATTGGATTGCCAATTACCTCTTCTTTATAGGGAAAGGTCATTTCGACCTCTCCTCGCCCGACTCGCGTGAGCTTAAAACCCAGAGCGGCGCCATGACCTGAGCGCTCCATGGCAAACTTTAGAGCCGGCTTAAATATCGCTAACTTTAGATCAAACCCCATACTCTCACCTTATCGGACAAAGTCTAAAAGGAACCAAGCTAATCTAGATCAAGCAAGGCTATCCTCAGCAACAAAATATTTAGGATCTTCAATAACATTGACTTCAACAAGGTTACCCGCCTTGTTAAGTAGCTTTCTGCATTCGTTACTCAGATGAACTAAATGTAGCGTTTTACCTGCATTAAGATACCGCTCTGCCAGAGTATCAATAGCATCAAGACCTGAGTGATCTGCAACCCTAGAACGCGCGAAATCAATAATAACATCATCATTATCTTGCTTGGGATCAAACCGCTCCAAAAATGACGTCACCGACCCGAAGAACAATGGACCGGTCACTGCGTAGACAGTTGAACCCTTATGGTCCTCTCGCGTGTCAATTCTAATATGCTTGGCATGCTCCCAGGCAAATACTAAAGCAGACACAATTACTCCTACGACCACGGCTGCGGCCAAGTCCGTCGCTACTGTAACCCCAGATACCAGAATCAGAATCAATGCATCAGAACGAGGTACCTTGCCAACAATACGGAAACTACTCCACTCAAATGTACCAATAACCACAATGAACATAACCCCAATTAGAGCAGCTAAAGGAATGCGTTCAATAAGAGGAGACGCAAACAGAATAAAAATAAGTAAAAACATCGCCGCAGTAATGCCTGAAGCCCGGCCACGGCCACCAGAGTTAACATTGATCATGCTTTGCCCAATCATAGCGCAGCCACCCATCCCACCAAACAAACCCGTAACAGTGTTAGCAACGCCCTGGCCGATGCACTCTCGATTGCCACGCCCACGAGTCTCAGTAATTTCATCTATGAGTCGTAATGTGAGTAATGATTCTATCAAACCAATCGCCGCCAGAATAATCGCGTAAGGCAATATTATAAAGAAGGTATCGAGATTATAGGGTACCGCTGGGAGGCTAAATGCTGGGAACCCACCGGCAATAGAAGCTATGTCTCCGACTACACGGGTGTTCAGATCTAACCCAAATACTAGGAGCGTAACCACCACAATAGCGATCAGAGATGAAGGAACAGCCTTAGTAAAACGAGGTAAGAAATGGATGATAGACATGGTCAAAAAAACCAAGGCTATCAGCATATAAAGCTGTTCACCTTGTAACCAAGACACATCAACAATAGACCCTTGCATAAACGTTCCATGTAGCCAGCCAGGTTCGCCCACATTACCAAACTGACCCAACTGAGCTAGAAAGATTACAATAGCAAGCCCGTTCACAAATCCTAGCATTACCGGGTAAGGCACCATTCGGATAAACTTACCCAACTTTAGGACCCCAGCGGTGATCTGCAAGAGACCCATCAATATTACGGTTACAAATAGGTATTCAACACCATGATCCGCAACAAGAGAAACCATCACTACGGCTAAAGCACCAGTAGCACCACTAATCATGCCCGGCCGGCCGCCAATACAAGCAGTGATCAAACCAACCATGAATGCGGCATAGAGGCCTACCAACGGGTCAACACCGGCAACAAAAGCAAAAGCAACGGCTTCTGGCACGAGTGCCAGAGCAACAGTTAAACCGGAAAGTACGTCATTTTTAAGAGTTGCAACTTTACTGAACTGAAATTCGAACATTAATACATTTTCTCTTCATGAGTGTTGTGTGTAGCGGACATCAAAACTTAATAACCACTAATTGCTGCGGCCGCGACCGGAACCGCGGTTTGAATTACCACCTGATGGTCGGTTTCGACCTGAAGAGGCACTAGAAGTCTTTCTAGCACTTGCATAGGGGGACGCTCCCTTCGTCGACGGTCTAGTCGCAACATCACCAGCCCCGGCGTCTGATCTTCTGTTACCCGAGTTAGACTGCTCCCTATTTCCACCGGCGCTGTGAGTTTGGTTTTGGCCACCTCGTTTGAACTTATTACCAGGCTTAGGGCCTTGCCCATACGCCGCTCGACGCTTAGTGTTCGATGAATTATTATTATGCGGTGTATTATCAGTGTTGTTCGTTTGGCTATTTAGAGGCTTGCGAGGCTTGCTCGCTCTCACAGGACGATTTAGCGTTGTTTCTTTGACCGTCTGTTCGGGTTCAAAACCCTCAATTTCTTTTCGCGGTAACAGTTTTTGCGTTAGCCGTTCTATATCAGATAGCAAATCAACTTCTTCCGCACTCACAAAAGATATAGCTTCGCCCGTCGCGCCGGCACGCCCTGTGCGGCCAATGCGATGAACATAGTCTTCAGACACATTAGGCAAGTCAAAGTTAACAACATGAGGCAATTGCTCAATGTCCAGACCACGCGCAGCAATGTCAGTGGCCACAAGAATACGGATTTCACCCGCTTTAAATCCAGCCAGTGCCTTGGTTCGCGCCCCCTGGCTTTTGTTGCCATGGATGGCCGATGCCACGATACCCTGTGACTCAAGATGTTTAGTTAATTTGTTAGCCCCATGCTTAGTTTTGGTAAAAACCAGAGCTTGGCTCCAGCCACCATCTTTAATAAGTTTGGTCAAAAGTGGTGCTTTTTGCTTTTTATCTACAGGGCAAACCCACTGAGTTACCGATGGCGCCGCAGCGTTCCGTGGAGATACTGAAATTTCTATTGGATTCTTAACCAAGCCCTTGGCTAACCTTCTAATATCGTCAGAAAAAGTAGCCGAAAACATTAGGTTTTGTCTACGCCTAGGTAAAAGTGCAATAATTTTGGTTATATCATGGATAAAGCCCATGTCTAACATCCGATCTGCTTCATCCAGTACGAGAATTTCTAGATTGGAAAATCTAACCGCATTTTGGCTATAGAGATCCATTAAACGCCCCGGTGTGGCGACCAAAACATCAACACCTCTGCGGAGTTTCATCATCTGAGGGTTTATTTTTACGCCCCCGAAAACGACGGCAGACGACAAAGACATATGCTTCCCATAAGTAGCAACACTCTCTCCCACCTGTGCCGCTAACTCCCGAGTCGGGGTCAATATCAGAGTTCGCACTTCATTAGCAGGCGCTCGCCGACCCTTGGACAGCAGCTCTAGAATAGGCAGGGTGAAACCTGCCGTCTTACCTGTTCCTGTTTGAGCAGCGGCCATGACATCATGCCCAGCCAAGACGGCTGGTATGGCCTTTTCTTGGATAGGTGAAGGAGTATCGTAGCCTTGTGCGGCAACAGCTTTTAAAAGGGGCGCGGAAAGGCCCAGAGAATTAAACGTCATAATTGTGTCTTTTTTGTTAGCCGCAAACCTAGGACCTGGGCTGCGACGTTGAATAGGAATTCTTAGATGGTCCGAGAATGGCGCGGAGAATACAGATATTAGTGTGCAAAAGCTATTTTTAACGGGTTTTACTGGTAATTAGAGCCTAAATCACGGTATTAGGCGTCTGCAAGCACCCTATAGGCCTCAATAACTCTAGCAGGCGCCTGCACCAATTCCACCAAGACTCCCTCAGCAGACAATGGGAACTCATCATTTCCCTTTGGGTGAATGAAACACACATCGTAACCACTCGCTCCCTGACGGATCCCGCCCGGAGTAAAACGTAGACCCTTTGCAGAAAGCCACTTTACAGCTTGCGCAAGATCATCGACCCAGAGCCCAATATGATTAAGCGCCGGGGTATCTACTCTAGGTTTTTTATCAATATCAAGCGGCTGCATTAAATCGACCTCTACAGCAAAATCACCAGCGCCCATCAGACAGATGTCTTCATCCACATTTTCACTCTCACTGATGAAAGTACTCTTGTACTGAAGACCGAGCAGACCCACCCAGAATTCACTTAGCTTAGCTTTGTTAGCAGACCCAATGGCAACTTGCTGTATACCTAGCACGGAAAATGGACGGTCTGTATCCAAAACGAACTCCTTAAAAATATAATGTGGTCAGCCTAGTAAATTATCAGGACTGATAGGTTTTTTCAAATTTATCGATGAATTGATTTAGCTGGTCTGCTGCTAGGTCATTAATGCCTGCTGCCGCCTCTCTACCGCCGCCTGTTGGGAACTGACTGCACAATTTACTAGCGCCATGCTTATTTGTTAGCGGAGCTCTGACACTAACCAAGTAGCCGCCATTTGATTTCTCAGTAAGTACCGCGTGGGCTCGATCAGGGTGTTTGTTGGTTAAGTCATTACTAAAGACCCCACTTACGCGCCTCGCCCAAGCATAATCGGGAAGCATAAAGACTGCAGAGCACTTATTTGCGCGCAAAGGGGCTAGCGAGCGAACGGCACTAAAGTCCTCGTTATAACCCGTTTCTAGCTTCTCAAAATGCTGATTACTGTCCGTAATAAAATCAAGAGGAGTCTTATACTCACAAACCAGCTTGTAAAGCTCTTTCGGTGAAAAGTGCAGATCACTCAAGTCCGATCCATAGCCATTATAATTCATATAGACCCCAAGCTTATTAAGCAATTCAACCTGCTCAGCTGAAAAATCCTTACCTTTAAGCATACCTTGGGCTGTCTGTTGCAAATTATCACCAAAGGTACCAACCGCACCCCATTCTAAACGCGCGCCGCGAAGATATTGATTGACTAGTAGGCTAGTTGACACATTAGGCGACTCATTGATCAATGATATCAGTGATGATGACGCTGGCACCTCTCCGGCAACATGGTGATCGACATAAAACACAGTTGCGCCATCTTTAAGAACCCGAACTAAATCATCACAGTTTTTAGCCATAGAGACGTCAAGGACTGTAATGCGGTCGCCCTCTTTGGCGTGCACCTGACTTAACAGCTGAATATCTCGCTTTACACCCGTGATGAGTTTCGAATCTCTCGGCTCAACCTGCCTCAATTGAACCAAGGCACATATGCCGTCAGCATCACCATTAAAGACATCA
>JAPKEJ010000031.1 GCA_028822155.1 Porticoccaceae bacterium | reverse complement strand
CTGCCTCAATTGAACCAAGGCACATATGCCGTCAGCATCACCATTAAAGACATCATAATCGGCCATAATACTTTTCTCTTATTTATAGTACCCAGGGATAATAGCTAATAAAAAATTGAGCCTACTCTGGTCTAGCGCATCCACACAGACTGCTCTTTTATACCCCTAAACTTGAAAATTTATGATACCTAACGCGACCGCGAATTTCTTCACTTAAATGACCTTTACCTTTTGCCAGCATATTAATTTAATGCATAAAAAAGGGAGCCGAAGCTCCCTTATCTTACTATTATAATTTTACAGACCTTCACGACCAGCAAGCGCGCCTTCTAGTTCCATCCGCGTTTTATCTAGCGCTAAATATGGGTTCTGCTCTTGGATAGCACCAGGATGAACGACTGAAATAGTAATTTGACTATCGTTTTCACCACTAAAAAAGCGCCCAATACCATCACTACGGCGCAAAATTTCAATTGTCGCGTGACGGCCCTCTTTGGTGTAAACCAAAATAATCTCCTCAGCGACGGTCGAGGACACTAGTTCCCACCCCGAACCTTGCGTAGAGTTGCCATAAAATACCAAATTACTCGCAGGACTAACATTGGACATTAAAACAATCCTGCCCGCTATGCCGGTTCCCGTGCCCAGAATAACCGTAGGCTCTTTTTGAATATCAGCATCTGGCGGTAGTGGCATGTCAGACAAAAGATAATCAATTATCTTACGCGACTCCACTTGATATGCATCGTTAAAAAGACTGCAGCCTGAAGCGAACATGACTAGTAATATTAAGCTGTAGCGATTGATAGTATTTAACACTGAAACACTCCTAAACAGTCACGTTGTAACGAAACTCACTCTTGAAGACTAAATAGCTTGTCACGAATTCAATGCATGAGACTATGTTACTTAACTATATGCAATTTTCTTATGCTATTGCGCATAATATTTACATTGATTGATGACTGTATCTCCAGAGAAAAATGGTCACAGTCGCATCTCCTGACAGGCAATAGCCTTAGGACAGACTTACACTCACATCTAGTTGTTAGTCAACGTATTAGCATCGCCTCGTAACCATTTAACGGTTTTACTTATAAACCCTACCTTAACCGTCATGGTCATAATATTCGGCTCTGGCAATTTTATTTTTGCTTCATATCTTGACTGCATCTGTGGCACGTACATCATGCCCTCTCCCTTGCCCAGTGCGGCATCGAAAACAAGCCTCGTGAGTACAGGTTTCCCTATTGAGTCTGGCTTTTTGTCATTTTTAAAAATTCGCCCCGTTCCAACAGCTTGGTCAAATTTAATCTCCATCCACAGATCCTTGCCTGAATGTTTCCAGAGGCCTGTTAGCATTTGGGTATCTGAGGCCATGACCATAGGTGATGTAAGGCACAGCAACACCGCTAAGATACTTACATAGGAACGTTTTATCTTTAGAATCAGCATAATAAAACCTTAGCTATATTGCTCGGCAAGCCTTGCGACTGTCGAGTTAAACCCAGTAATAGTTTGATCGATAATTTTTTTTGCCGACAAAATCTCATCGATTCTGCCTGTTACCTGACCTGACAGAGGTATTGCTGCCTCCATATCACCACCAAAGTACAATGCCTGAAGGTTACCCATGTGCTCCATAATATTAATTTTGCCTAAGGGCTCTAATTCGGCAGTCCGCTTAGTTCTGAGTGCTCGCAGCGCCGGCCGTGCCTGTTGATTGAGAAAAACCGTGTCGGTCTCTTTGGAGGAAATTATCGCCTGTTTCCAATTGTCATGGACCGGAGATTCCTCGCAAGAGAGCATTCGAGTCCCCATTTGAACGCCTTCGGCACCCATTGCAAAGGCGGCAGCCATGGAAACGCCATCAGATATACCACCCGCGGCGATAATAGGAACGTCGCATTGCGAGCGTATTAGGGGTAAAAGGACCATGGTTGAGACTGGGCTAGGGTTCTTAAAACCGCCGCCCTCTCCGCCTTCGACAATTAAACCATCAACTCCGGCATCAATTGCCTTAATAGCCATTTCAAGCGTAGGCACCACATGAAAGACAGTAATACCTGCCGCTTGAAAGTCTTTGGTACAAACGCTCGGACTGCCGGACGAGGTGGTCACAAATTTAATGCCCTGGTCAATGACGAAATCGACAATATTACTGCCTCGAACATAGGATAGTGCTACGTTCATTCCAAAAGGCTTCTTGGTTAGCTCCCGCATTTTAAGAACTTCCGCTTTAATATTGTCCAACTCTCCCGACGAGGTCTCAATAACACCTAAGCCGCCCGCATTACTTACTGCCGAGGCCAACTGCGCTCTCGCGATCCAACCCATGGGTGCTTGTATAATAGGGTACTTAGTACCTGTCAATTTCGTAACGCGATTATTTATTGCCATACTGACCATTCCATCTTTTATTTATTATTTTATTACTAAGAACAACTAAAAGCACTCGCCTTTATCGACCAGCGACACCAATAGCTCGCTAGGTGCCCAAAAGTCGTCTCCGGTCAATTCGTGGTAGTGACGCAGCTTCGCCACAACCTTATCCAGACCAAGGCTATTGGCATAGTGCATGGGCCCTCCACGGTAAACCGGCCAGCCATATCCATAGACATAGACAACATCAATGTCGCTGGCACGCAGGGCAATACCCTCTTCAAGTATTTTTGCACCCTCATTAACCATAGGGAGTATGCATCGATCGAGAATTTCTTCGTCAGACAATGTCCTCTGTTGAATTCCCAGGCCTTTAGCATGCTGTTTTACCACATCAGTGACCAATGCAGAGGAAGTTGGCCTACGCTTTTCATCATAGTCATAGAACCCAGCACGGGTCTTCTGACCGTAACGCCCAGCTTCACACAGGCGATCTTTTACAGATGCACTAGCCGACGCAGCTTTATCCCAACCCAAATCAAGCCCCGCAAGATCTGCCATTTGAAAGGCACCCATCGGAAAGCCGAAATCGAATAACACCTTATCGACCTGCTCTACGGACGCACCTTCTAAACTTACCTGACTCGCTTGATGTTGCCGCATGTACAGAATACGGTTGCCGACAAACCCAGGGCAGACACCGACCAATACCCCGACTTTCTTGATCTTTTTAGCAAAAGCCATACAGGTTTTTATGACTGAATTAGCGGTCTTTTCACCTCTAACAACCTCAAGCAGGCGCATAACATTAGCTGGCGAGAAGAAATGCAGGCCAATGACTGATTCAGGACGAGATGTTGTATTAGCGATCTCATTTAGATCAAGGGCCGACGTGTTGGATGCGAGTATAGCCTCTGGCTTGGCGATGGCATCCAGACGACTAAATATCTCTTTCTTAACCGCCATATTCTCAAATACAGCCTCAATAATAAGGTCACAATCGCTCAACGCTGCAATATCAAGAGCCCCAGTAATAAGGCCACAACGTGTCTCTACGTCCTCAGCGCGCAAGCGACCTTTCTTGGCTGTGTTCTCATAATTCTTGCGGATAGTTCCCAAACCCCTGTCCAGCGCCTCCTGACTAGTCTCTACGATAGTCACGGGAATACCCACGTTAGCCATGTTCATGGCTATACCACCGCCCATCAAACCACCCCCAATCACACCTACTTTAACTATGGGTAGCGTTTCTGTTGATTTGTCGATGCCCGGCACCTTACCTGCTAAACGTTCAGAAAAGAAAAAGTACTGCTGAGCTGCCGACTGTGGACCTGACATCAACTCTAAGAAAAGCTTGCCTTCTGTCTTCATGCCCTCATCAAATGGCTGGCTTACCGCCGCCTCAATACAGCGGATATTGTATTCTGGCGCCACAAAACCACGAGTCTTACGCGCAATCGTTTTTCGAATGTCACTAAACACCTGAGGATTATCACGTGCACTTTGGAGCTTATCGTCATTGTCCCGAACTCTTGGGTGGCTATTTGTGCCCGCTATCTTGGTCTTTGCAAATAAAATGGCATCAGCCCGTAAATCCTTATCCGCGATCATATCCACCAAACCTTCTTTTAAAGCCTCTAAAGCTGATATTGGCACGCCTGAGGTGACCATTTGTAGCGCCTTATTGACTCCCACTACTCGGGGCAGCCTCTGCGTACCGCCGGCACCCGGTAATAAACCTAAACTCACCTCTGGAAGACCGAACCTAGCATCAGCCACGGCAACTCGATAATTACAGCAGAGCGCGGTCTCAAGACCACCGCCTAACGCTGTGCCATGTATAGCCGCCACTATGGGTTTTGTCGAATTGTCCATCGCCGACAAGACCTGATGCAGGCCAGGCTCTTGGGGGGCACGGCTAAACTCGCTTATGTCAGCCCCAGCTATAAACGTTCTACCGGTGCAAATGATCACCATACCCTCAACAGCAGACTCACCAAGCGCCTTTTCTACACTATCCAGCAATCCCTGTCGGACACCATGACTCAATGCGTTCACTGGCGGATTATTGATTGTTATTACGGCTACATTTTGCTCAATTGTATAATCCACCATGTCTGTTAGCGCTACCATCGATCGTCCCCTTTATTTAAGTTTGTCTTGCCCAATAGCGATCGAACAAGATTACAGTCACCTTCTTTTAATACATTGAGCCGCCTTCAAATGCTCAGCGATGTTCAATATCCTAACCTAGCGATCATCTGCCAAGTGTTGTTGAATTAGATTAGCAATTAACCACAATCTATCTTGCCCCCAAACAGCCATGATCTGCTTTCCATTATTATCAAGAAGACGATAACTAGGTACACCCCAAAGACCCGCCTCATACATCGCAAGACGATTTTCCTCTAGCTGCCCCTCCCAGTCGCTTTGGCCAATAATTGTTGCCGCTACACCCCAATCTAAACCTGCCTGCTCTATGATAGTTTTGAGACCTTTATTATTATTGGTATTAACTCCTTTAGCAAAAGCACAACTAAGAAAGCTAGAGAGCAATTCAACACCTTTACCCTGCTCGCAAGCCCATGGATATAATGAGTAGCATTGCCGGACTGGATCACCGATCGGATCATAAAAGTTACCAAAGGAAACGCCAGCTTCTCGAGCCTCTCTAGCCGCATCCGAAAAAATATAGAAACCTTTCTCACGAGTAGCAGGCACTCCCCGCATCACCATCGGCAGGACTGGACGCACACTTAAAGAAACGCCCATCTCTTTAGCTAACTCAACAGTACGATCAAAACACACTGCAGTATAAGGGCTACGTAGGGAGGGATACATCTCCAGAGTAAGTTTTCCATCGCCCTTTAACGGACCGGATTCAATCTGCGGTCGGTCTGCTAATCTTGATTTTTCAGGTAGCCTATCTAACCCTAAAGCACTAAGACGTTTCTCTAGGTGGTAAAGCCTGTCAACTCCCCAATACCACTCGCCAGCATAGTAAAACATGCCCCCTGAGTAATGCTTTAAATCCTCTCGACGCGCATTGCCACTGGCCATGAGCAACTCAGTATCAGCCGCTGAAGCAATACCAACTTCACCGCTAAGCTTATCTAGGCTTCCCCGATCAGACGTCCAAACTGCCGCGCCAACTGACACAACATTACGCACAAACCCGTCTAGTGTTTGGGCAGCTAAAATCCTAGAGGCCACGGCAACTAAGCTCGCCTGGGGTTGTACCTCATCACTAGGAAATTCCAAACCATAATGAGGCGCTATCAATTGGGCGTCATATCGAGAAAGTGCAAGTAATAACTCTGGTTCAGCAGCGTTGTTCCCCTGCGGCCCGGGAACCAAATGACAAATTAAATCAATATCATATCTTTCTGAAAGGGGCTTTAGTAACTGAGCCGCTAGGTGACTATAACCATCATCTACCTGATGAAAATATTCCACCACATGCCTAGATCCTTTTTTTTGCCGCGCTCTTTCTGCCTTTGCCCTATTTCTTTGCAATCGACTGTCGCCCACCAGCCAGCTTATGAGACGTGACGACAACCACCGATATACTGGGTTAGGGTCCATTGACGCCGCCCCGCCCTGCTCCTTAAATTTATCGCTCATTGGTCACCTCTTATCTTGACCGTTAAAACCACAGAGTGGCTAATCACTCACTCGCCGCTTACTTTACAGTAATATTTGTTCACAACCTGTACCAGCAAAAATGTCATTTACCACCTTCTTGTCGGCCTCACACAGAGACTGGTACTCGCTATTGATCCATTGCAAACATTTGCCTTGGTAGGAAAAGGTTTGCTGGGTCCAGAGGCCACCATCAATTTGTGCCTCCCACGTCTTTGCGCCGCCCTGTAAAGCCTTGGCGTTGGCGAGTAATGCCGGCACATATACCCTGCCAACCTCATTGAGCAACTCAGTTAAACTACTCGGTATGTTGTCACTGGTAATCCAGTCAGACTCCTCGGGCTCTAGCCCTGATTGATCTTCTAAAAGTCCACTCCAAGCGATGACGCGTGGAGCCAGCTCATGCGCTATTGCACGGGGTGTAGGATCAAAGCCGATCAACTGAGTCAGCTGCCCATAAATACCGAAATCAGATGCTCCAGGCCTATGTCCAAGCATAAACGGCTGCTCCACCAGATGAGTTTCCAACGCTAAAAGAAAGCGTCTGTAACTTGCATCTATCATGCCTGCAGTATCATCGTTAGACCCCACTACGTGAAGACGACCAACCTGACGATCTGTTACGTAAGGTTTAAATTGTTCATGCACCTCAATTGGCAGATCGACCTTATGGAAAAAGGGTAAAAGGGTACCAGCGTTATCAGCATCAACTTTGGGGTACCAGCGATAATGAAACATATATTTAGTGCACCACTCATCAGCAAAATCCTCCAATAAATAGTCAAGGAAGGCCACCACCGGGTCATGGGGGATAACTGACCGTCCTGCGTTCTCTAACTCTAGCCGACGGATGATCGGTGTGGAATCGCACACAACTTCTGCTTGCCCACTTGAATTTGTCATTATACAGGTCGGCAGTAATCCTACTGTAGGCTTCTCCAACCCACGCTCAAGGAGCACCGGATCAGGGTCACCCCACACAATTCGGTAATCAAGACGCCGGTAGCGTAATAGAGCGATCATCTTTCGAGTATAAGGTGATGCGACAGTACCGATGAGTGTAAAAGGTTGTGTTGCTGGCATAGGTTAACTCCTTAGGGACCGACATGCAGTAGGCGTTGCAATATATTGACACACAGACTGTCATATGTCACTGTTGAAATCTAATTTATAATTAAGAGAATATAATATATGGCCCTTAAAAAGCGCTATGTAATCGTGATACTTCTCATCGCATTGATCTCGATTTCCTACAGTCAACGTGGAGCAATCTTACTTACGGTTCTACCGAACGCCCTAACTAGTTTAATGTCAACCAATGGCATAGATGACCTAGGGGATGGTCTCCATGTAGGCCTCTGCGGCGCTGGTGGTCCCATGCCTAGCGGCAACAGGTCCGGTCCATGTGTCGCGGTTATTGCTGGTGGAAAACTCTTTCTGGTAGACACTGGAACAAATGGCGCACGCAATATAAATAGAATGGGTTTGAGGACAGACGCTGTTGAAGGTGTGTTTCTAACCCACTTTCACTCCGACCACATAGACGGACTTGGCGAAACAGCCATGCTTCGCTGGATGGGGGGCAATTACACCGAACCTATGCCCGTCTATGGCCCTAAGGGCGTGGCTGAAGTCGTGGACGGCTTTAATCAAGCCTATAGTTCAGATGCGATCTATCGTACCGCACACCATGGCAGTGCCGTCGCATCGCCTGCTAGTAGTGGAATGACTGCTGTTACTTTTGAAATACCCCAAGATAACACCAGCTTAATGATCTACGATAAAGATGATTTAAACGTTGAGATGATTCGTGTCGACCATGCACCTATAGCGCCTGCTGTTGCCTATCTATTTACCTACAAAGGGCGAACCGCGTTAGTCTCGGGTGATACCATTAAATCGTCAAATATTGAGAAATTCTCACAAGGTATTGACCTGCTGGTGCATGAAGCTCTTTCGCCACAATTATTACAAATGATGAGTACTGGCGCGGAGAATGCAAATGCCGTGTCACGTGCGAAGATTTTCCATGACGTTCTTGATTATCATACCAGCCCAGTTGAGGCAGCAGAAATTGCTCGGGATGCTAACGTTGGACACCTCCTGTATTACCATGTCGTTCCTCCCCTCGATGTACCCGGCATGGATGCAATATGGCTCGATGGTGTCAATGACGTTTTTAGCAGCTATACCTTGGGTCAAGATGGGACGCTGTTCACCCTGCCCATCAATTCGAACAAGATCGTCAGGGTCCAATTAAAGATAGAAAACTAGCATAGGGCTTAGGTCTTTGCCTCGTACTTAAATTGTTTAAGATTGTGACATGTGCCAAAATATGACCCGCGGGTTCTTTATGCGGAAAATTATAAGATAAGTGAAGGTAGTCCTTATGGGTAGCGCGGAGCTCCAGTCAGATACAACACCACCAGATACTAAGCTTGACGGCCGTTTGCTTCGAAGTGAGCGCAGCCGACAGCTCATTATCGCCGCCATGATAGAGTTAGTTGGAGAAGGGAATCTAATTCCGACGGCGCAACAGGTTGCTGAAAGAGCGGACGTTGGAATTCGCTCAGTCTTCCGGCATTTTGACGACATGGACAGTATCTTCGAGACCACTAATGCAATAATGCTTGAAGTCACCAAACCTTTATTTGTTGGCGGTGATCGATCCGGGACAATTGAGGTCCGAATTTTACATGCGACAGAGCAACTCACTAACGGCTATGCATCAGCTAAAAACTTTTTGTTGTCTGGAAAAATCCGAATGTGGAATACGCCAGTAGTAAAGAAAAATTACATTCTTAGTCAACGGCGAATTCAGAAAGAGCTAGAGGACTGGATCCCTGAAATTCTTTCATTGCCGGAGTTAGACAAGCAAAGCGCTTACGCACTAGCCTCCTTTGATTATTGGCTCCAGTTAAGGGAAGTTCAAAATGCCTCGAATAAAGATTGTGTTGAAATCATTTCTAATCAAATAAGCTACTTATTTCCCAAGTAACCGAAAATCTTTCTGACTTGTCAAAGGCTGATCTCTTCAGTTTAGTGACCGACGATTCTCAAACAAAGTCGCGCCCTCACATCACTGTATGATATAAAAGTGACCTATACTGATCTAGGTCCTTACTTCCCATAAAACAAATTGTATTTGATCCAGCGAGGAAAAAATGACAGCGAAGGTAGCCCTAATTATTGGCGCCGGCGACGCGATTGGCAGTGCTATAGCTCGCAAATTTTCACAGCGCGGCCTGACCATTTGCGCCACTCGCCGTAACGGCGACAAACTAAAGCCCCTGATAGAAGAGATTTCTGAGACAGGACGATTCGCGCATGGTTTTGCATGCGACGCACGTGATGAAGATGCCACTGAGAATCTTTTTGCTAAGATTGAAAAAGAGATAGGCGAGATCGACGTCGTCGTGTTTAACGTTGGGGCTAACGTCCCTATGAGCATTCTAGAAACCAGCAGCCGCAAGTTCCGTAAAATTTGGGAAATGGCTTGTTTTGCCGGCTTTCTAAATGGCCGTGAAGCCGCTCGCTATATGACAAAGCGCAAGCGTGGGACCATTATATTTACCGGTGCAACGGCAAGCGTAAGAGGCGCAGCTGGTTTTGCAGCATTCGCCAGCGCAAAACATGGCCTGCGTGCCATAGCGCAAAGTATGGGAAGAGAGTTAGGCCCACAAAACATCCATGTCGCCCATGTCGTCATCGACGGTGGGGTTGATACCCAATGGATTAGGGAAAACTTTCCTGACTATGAGGCCCGCAAAGCAGTTGATGGCATCATTTGCCCTGATGATTTGGCAACAAACTATGTAACACTTTACGACCAACCTCGTAACGCATGGACTTTTGAGCTCGATGTACGGCCATGGGAAGAGAAATGGTAGGAGAGACGACGTGACCAAAACAGTAGAATTTTACTTTGATGTAGGCAGCCCCACCGCCTATCTGGCCCATAAACGCTTACAACAGCTACAAACCCAATACGGCTGTGAAATCCTGTACCGCCCGATACTACTTGGCGGCCTATTTAAAGCTACCGGTAATAACTCACCGATTGCGGTTCCTGCCAAAGGCCGCTATATGATGGCCCAAGACTTGCCTCGTTACGCTGCCTTGTATCATGTCCCACTTAATAATAATTCGCACTTTCCAATTAATACTCTAAATCTAATGCGCGGAGCTGTCGCAGCCATTAACAGTGACTACTTTGCCGGCTATATCGACGCTGTGTTTAACGCCATCTGGGTGGACGGAAAAAATATGGGTGACATTGATGTTGTTACCGAGGTCCTTAGCTCAGCGCAGCTTAATGTCAATGTGATCTTAGCTTCCACACAAGACCCCGACGTTAAAGCAGCTCTGATCCAAAATACCGAAGTAGCAGTACAAAGAGGACTATTTGGCGCGCCAACTATGTTTGTCGAGGGCGAAATGTTCTTTGGTCAAGATCGGCTACAGTTCGTCGAATTAGCCATACAAGAATAAACAATACTAAACCTAACACTTAAAGTAATAGTTACGCGGGGAGTTATGCATGGGGTTTTATTTACGTTACGCCACAGCCTTGGGAATGGCGTTGGGACTTGCGAGTTTAGTGACGGCCATGCCACAGGTAGCCAACGAAAGTTCAATCATCGACCCAGGCACAGAATGGCTTAGTTACGGACGGACATACCGCGAACAGCGTTTCAGCCCTCTGGACAAAATTAATCGTGAAAATGTTGATGAGCTAGATCTGGCGTGGTCATTCAAGTTTGATACCGCCCGCGGAATGGAAGCCACGCCAATCGTGCATAACGGTGTGATTTACGTTAGCACCGGCTGGAGTCATGTTCATGCGCTAGATGCCCGAACCGGGAAGGAATTATGGCATTACGATGCCAAAGTCCCCAAAGCACAGCTAGCAAAAACTTGCTGCGGACCAGTCAACCGTGGCGTTGCTATATGGCAAGACAATGAGAATAGCCCGCTGCAGGTCTTCTTTGGTGCCTTAGACGGTCGCTTGATTGCCTTAGATGCACTGACCGGCAAAGAAAACTGGTCGGTACAAAGTACGCCGACAGATGGTAATTATAGTGTCACCGGTGCCCCTCGGATTGTTAAAGGCATGGTGATCATCGGTAACGGCGGTGCTGAACTGGGTGTGCGTGGATACGTCAGTGCCTATGACGTGACGACTGGCGAGATGAAATGGCGCTTCTACACTGTCCCTGGTGACCGCAACAAGCCGCAAGAAAGCGTCGCTCTTGAAGCTGCGCTAGAGACTTGGAGTGGCGATGAGTGGTACAAGCTAGGCGGTGGCGGCGGGACTGCGTGGGACTCTCTAGTCTACGATCCAGACTTGGATCTTCTCTATATCGGCACGGGGAATGGATCGCCGTGGAATCGTGACCTTCGCAGCCCAGGCGGTGGCGACAATCTTTATCTCAGCTCTATCGTAGCCTTGCGTCCAGATACCGGCGAGTATGTCTGGCATTATCAGGTCACTCCAGCGGACAACTGGGACTACACCGCAACGCAGCAACTAGTATTAGCCGAACTGGAGATAGAGGGTGAGCTCCGGTCTGTCATTATGCAGGCTCCCAAAAATGGATTTTTTTACGTTTTGGATCGTAAAACAGGTGAGCTACTATCGGCGGAAAAATTCGGTAGAGTAACCTGGGCCACACACGTAGATATGGCCACTGGTCGACCTGTCGAAAGTAAATTTGCTGACTATCAGAAGAATGGAGGCAGCGTTATTTGGCCATCGCCCTATGGCGCCCATAACTGGCAGCCAATGTCTTTTAGCACTAAAACCCAACTGATGTACATTCCGGTGCAGAGTATCCCTGCCTACTTTAGCGCAGAAAAAGGCGTTGAGTATCGAGTGAATCGCTGGAATACCGGCGTGGATTTAAATACTAACCGTGACCCAAAAAGCTGGGTTGCCGGCAAAGCTTCAATGGATGCTCTCGTATACGGCGAGTTAGTTGCCTGGGACCCTATTAAGAAACAACGAGCATGGCAGGTCCATCACGAAAAGCCATCGAATGGCGGCATTCTAAGTACCGAAGGCGATCTGGTTTTTCAAGGGACGTGGAATGGCACCTTTGCAGCCTATGATGCATACAACGGTGACAAGCTCTGGCAATACAAATCGGATAGCGCAGTGCTCGCTGGACCTATGACCTATGAACTTGATGGAGAGCAGTATATTGCGGTAGCTCAAGGAAGCGGAGGAACCGTTATGATCACCGTGGGCGACGAACTGCAGCGTAATAAAACCAACCAAAACAAACTGCTCGTATTTAAGAAGGGTCAATTTAATCAAACAAACCCCGTTGCTAATGAGGAACTAACAACAATACATGCGCTTGGCCATGCAGCTAACACAGACCCTGACCTGATCAAGCTGGGTGAATCGATCTATCATAACAACTGCGGCTCCTGCCATGGTATTAATGCTCTAAGTAACTACGTTGTGCCAAATCTTAGGTACATGAGTGAACAAACGCACAATGACTTCGGCTCGATAGTTATCGGTGGCGCACGAACGCACAAAGGCATGATAGGCTTTTACGAGACACTTGATGTTGAGGATGTCGACGCCATTCATGCCTATCTTGATGACAAACAACAAAGCCTTCCTGAGCGACTTGAGTTGACGTTCTTGCAGAAAATTGAATACTGGCTTAATTACTGGATAGCAAAATTAGGGGAAAAATTCCCAGAGATTTTAAACGCGACTCGCGAATATATTATGTAACTACAGTTTGACCACTAGGCTAGACACCACCGTCTAGCCTAGCATACAGTCAAACCATCAATTCACCTGACTTAGCATGTGTCTTAACTATCTCAGGGCAATCAAAACGCTCGCCATAGGCGCTAGACAGCTCATCACAGCGGGTAATAAACTTATCAAACCCATAGGTGTTAACGTACTGAATCAGGCCACCCGTATGAGCTGGCGCACCAATACCCATGATCGACCCTATATTGCCATCTGCAACAGACCTCAAAACCCCAGTTTCTAGGCATTTAAGAGCCTCAATCACTTGCCGAAACATTAGGCGATCTTCTATATCTTCATCAGCCACCACGGTATCTTCTTTGTAGTAGAGGTCATACAAGCCGGGCCAGATGTTCTTTGACCCATCGGCATGATACTCATAGAATCCGCCGCCATGATGACGCCCGCCACGGCCATTTTTCGTGACCATGTCGTTGATCACCCTACGCATCACATCACCATTACTCCACTTATCCTCTACACCCATCGCTGCCCAGGTTTCACCCGCCTTGCGTGCTAACTCTAGGCTAGTCTCATCAGCAACCTGCAGAGGGCCGACAGGCATACCGATCGCCCGGCCCATGTTATCGATCTTGACCGGATGTACTCCCTCCACCAAAAGGTGAGCGCCTTCATCAAGATAGGTACCAAAAGTACGCGAAGTAAAGAAGCCCAAAGAGTCATTAACCACTATCGGTGTCTTGCGTATTTGCTGAGCAAAGTCGAATGCTTTGGCGAGAGCTTCATCGCTAGTATTCTCACCCATGATGATTTCGATCAACGGCATTTTGTCCACCGGTGAGAAAAAGTGAATTCCAATAAAACTCTCTGGCTTTGCGGCCGCTTCAGACAACTGCGTTATCGGCAGTGTCGAGGTGTTAGACCCCCAAAAGCCATCTTCTGATAAATACTGTTCAGTTTTGGCTACAATCTTGTTTTTTAACTCCATGTTTTCAAACACGGCTTCGATAATCAAGTCACAGCCTCTTAGGTCTTCATCTTCCGCTGTAGGTGTAATAAGCCCTAGTAGCGCATCCGCTTGGGACTGAAACATTTTTCCACGCTTGATGGCTTTGTTCACTAAAGCTTCTGAATACGCCTTGCCTTTATCAGCCGCCTCTTGACTCATATCCTTCAATACAACTTCGATACCTGCGCGAGCCGCAACATAAGCTATACCTTGGCCCATCATTCCTGCGCCCAAGATACCTACCTTGCGCGTAAGATTTTTTTCAACACCCTTAGGCCGACTCGCACCACCATTAATTTTACCTAACTGAAAGAAGAACGCTGTAATCATGTTCTTTGCCACAGGCCCAGTAACAATCTTAATAAATTCGCGGCCTTCTATTCGCAGCATAGTATCTATATCAAACATCGTTGACTGAAATGCAATATCCATTGCCGCCGTCATCTGAGGCATTAGACCTCGAGTCTGCTTATGAAGCATAGTGGGCGCCATACCGGCAAATTGAGCGTTTCGTGGTGAATTTACAGCGCCACCAGGAACCTTATATCCTTTTAGATCCCAAGGCTGCTGATGAGAATCCTTGTTTTTAACGATCCACGCCTTAGCCGCTGGAATCAGCTCATCTATAGACTCAACCAGTTGATCCACCAAACCGCCATCTAAGGCCTTTTGCGGGGTCAGACGCTGGCTCTTGAGGATGATATCAAGTGCTTTTTCAATTCCAATCAGTTTCGTCAGACGAACGACGCCTCCACCTGCTGGATATACGCCTATAGCGCACTCAGGAAGCCCAATTTGGACCGACTTATTGTTGTAAGCAATTCGATGGTTACAAGCCAATGCAAGCTCATAACCACCGCCTAATGCGGCACCGTTAATCGCCGCAACCACAGGGACAGGCAGTTTCTCCAGCCGTCGAAAGTGGCCCTTGATAAACTCACAATTTGCGAAAAGCTCAGCAACATCATCATCATTAGTCACTACTAATTCTTTAAGATCGGCTCCCGCAAAAAAAACCTTTTTAGCTGAAGCAAATACCACGCCGGACAACCCTTCCTCGGCTTCAAGTCGTCTAACGGTCTCATCCATTGCTTCATTGTATTCAACGTTGATTGCATTCACAGGACCAGTCATGTCCATTGTCACTGTGACAATACCCTGCTCGTCTTTGTCATACTTAAAAACACCCATTATCTAATTCCTTTCAAATTCTATAGTCGTCATATTATTGGCTCTGAACGACAGATTAAACCCGCTCAATAATGCAGGAAATACCCATACCACCACCGACACAAAGTGACAGCATGGCTCGTTTTAACTGCCGACGCTCAAGCTCATCAAGCATAGTGCTAACTAGCATCGCACCTGTCGCTCCAAGTGGATGACCCATAGCGATCGAGCCGCCATTAACATTAGTCACAGAATGGTCGATATCTAGGTCTTTCATGTAACGCATGGCAACAGAAGCAAATGCTTCGTTAATTTCCCACAAATCAATATCATTCGGATTTAAACCTGCAGTTTTCAAACATTTAATCGCTGCTGGTCCAGGACCTGCTAGCATGATGACTGGGTCGGAGGCCAAAATAGAACCAGCTACAATGCGTCCCCGGGGAGTTAGATTGAGATCTTTGCCTGCCTTTTCAGAACCGATCAATACGGCACTAGCGCCATCCACAATACCTGACGAATTACCTGGAGTATGCACATGAGATATCCCGTCTAATGTGTTGTATTTTCTAAGTATTATTTCATCAAAAGCCATATTCCCCATCATCTCAAAGGAGGCTCTCAACCCACCTAATACTTCCATTGTAGTCTCGGGTTTAATAAAATCATCGCGCTCTAAGATCATCAGGCCATTCTTGTCTTTTACCGGCACCACAGAGCCATCGAAATAGCCACTGTCCCTAGCGTGCGCCGCACGACGCTGAGATTCCACAGCATAACTATCAACATCCTCACGAGTGTAACCATCGATCGTGGCAATCGTATCCGCGCCAATGCCCTGGGGAACGGCGCTTTCTTGAATAGCGAAGGCCGCATCGCCCATCATCGGACCACCATCCGAGCCCATCGGAACCCGCGACATACATTCTATTCCACCAGCAACAACCAATTGCTCCCAGCCCGATGCAACCTTCTGAGCCCCAGTATTGACTGCCTCAAGGCCAGATGCACAGAATCGATTAAGCTGAAGGCCAGCAACAGACTCATCCCAGCCCGCATTTTGGACTATCATTTTAGCGATATCACTGCCCTGCTCACCTATAGGAGAAACGCAACCCATCACTACATCATCAACATATGAGGTATCCAGATCATTGCGCTCTTGCAGAGCCCTTAGCAGGCCAGCCCCCAAGTCAATTGGCTTAACCTCATGGAGTGTGCCACCTGGCTTGCCTTTACTGCGCGGGGTTCGCACAGCATCATAAATATATGCGGTATTACTCATAACATCCTCACTTGGTGAATTATTAAAACAGACAGTATCTTTAACCATCGATGGTGGGTATTCTGAAACGTCATAGATATGTGCAGAAACGGTTGGTTTGGCTTCATTTATGTTCCCGTATACACAGGTGGCCTCTTTTCAGCAAAGGCATGCATTGATTCTTGGAGATCATTAGATCTCAAGCTGGTTATCATAGTGTACATACCATTCATCAATAAACTCTGCTCAGTCGTCATTGTCTCACTCTGCTGAAGCATGAACTTGGTGCCACGCACAGCCATAGGAGGGTTAGCGGCTATCTCACCAGCCAAAGCCATTCCTTCAGCATAGGTAGCCTCAAAAGACTCATAAACATCATTCACCAAACCGATTTTCTCTGCACGAGCAGCGTTTATATCTTTGGCACTATAAGCCAGCTCAGCAACATGACCCGCATTGAGTATTTTTGGCAATCGTTGTAACGTCCCAACATCTGCTACCAACCCAATACGCGTTTCTCGGACACTGAAATTACTGTCCGCCGAAGCGATCCTGATATCACAGGCAGTGATCATGTCTATACCCGCACCCAAACAATGGCCGTGAATCACCGCGATAACCGGTAATGGACATTCTGCGAGAGAGGATATGGCTGCCTGAAACTTAATGGTGCCCTGTAGTTGCTTTAAATTTGCAACTGCTTCGGATTCCGCAGACGGCCTTTTATCGGCATCTATAAAACCCTGAACTAAATCAATGCCCACGCAAAAGTGCTTACCGCGACCGGCAACAATGATTGAACGAATATCGCTATCCGCCTCAAGCGCCTTCAGCGCCTCTGGAATAGCTAGCCAAAACGGCTCTGATAGAGCATTGAACTTGTCAGGACGATCGAGCCAAAGCGTACCTACCGCACCTGTTTTTTCAATAGTTATAACATCTGATGAAAAATCCACCCATTAACTCCTTTTGTAGTATTAGTTTAATATCCCGCAACGCCATCCCTAATTGACTCATATATCGATTGGTCAAGGAGCTGGTAATTGCTGGTACGAGGCAGCTGCACGTAGACTGCATCCCCCTCTAATTGGTCTAAATGAAAAGCCTGCTTACGCAACTCGCCTTTTACTAACTTAAATGTCCCCGTGGTTGACATATCCGACTGAATCCGCACAAAAACAGGCTGCGCAAAGGCAGGTAAATTAGCCGTAACATAGGCCGAAAATTCGACAGGATCGAAAACGCAGCCTGGATTTAACGCTAGTGAAACCATGCCCGCCTTACCCTCGGCAGCTGGGACATCGACACCGTAGACATTAGCAATCTCCACTTGATCATTAGCATTTAAGATCTCACCTACTTCGTTTGTCGAGACATTTTCTGAACGCCACCGAAAGGTATCACCAACACGATCAACAAACTGATAGTGCGGTTTTCCTGCTGAAAACCCTACATCAACCTCGGTAATTAGATCGCCCGTGTTAAACCAAGCATCCCCGGGCTTTAAAACATCTCGCAGTGTCTTTGCCTCTGACGCTGCAACATCTGTGTAACCATCAAATCGAAAGCGATCGTCAATTTCGGCCAATAGCAGGCCAGGCTTGCCGGGCTGAACCTGAATATATTTACCGTGTTCATCCAATACTAATTCATCCTGCTCAATATCATACTTAAGAAGTAGGATTGTTCCTGGGCAATAGCCGATGGTTTTATTTTTATTAAAGGCATTGATAAACGAAACATTTCCCTCGCTAGAGCCGTAAAACTCACAGATCCGATCGATACCAAAACGTCCTTTGAACTCATCCCAAACATCAGGTCGTAGACCGTTTCCAAAAACTCTATCTAATGGATTATTGAGTTCCTCCGGACAAGGTGGTTGCGTGACAAGATATCGGCAAAGCTCACCTACATAGAAAAAGATAGTGCAATGATACTTCTGGATTTCTGGCCAAAATGCGGACGCTGAAAACTTACGCCGTAAAAACATTGAAGCACCGCTGAAGATTGCGCTGTTAACGCCACAGATAAAGCCTGTTCCATGAAATAGAGGTAGGCACAGATATATCCTATCGGTTGGCTTTGCTCTGACACCAACCTTACTAAATGAAGAACCTGCTGTTAATAGGCGCCTCTGCCCAACTTTAGCAGCCTTAGGCATTCCGGTAGTTCCGGAAGTAAATATGTAAAAACACGTTGCACCCGCTAGTATGGTTTTGGTATCTTCCAGATTAGTCGTAGGATATTGTTCTAGCTCCGCCATAATGTCTACTATAGCCTCGGGCGGTGAGTTCTCGCGCAAATCCGCTACCCAAAGAATATCCTTATCATCCATCGCCAGGTCTGCGCGCACATCCATTACGCTACCAAAACTTTCTTCTCCCGCAAGACACTTCACCGATTTAGTTATGTTCACGCAGTGCGCCAATTGAGCACCTACCAAACCTGGATTAACCATTCCAGCAATAGCACCAATCTTTTGAAGTGCAATGATTGCGGCTAACATTTCAATCCGATTTTCCATGATGACCGCAACACAATCATCGCGCTTTACGCCTCGAGCAATTAAGGCATGAGCCATAGAATTGGCTAACTCGTTAAACTCCCCCCAACTTATCTCACGACCCTCAAAGACAATCATGTTTCTATCAGGATGGCGATCCACAGTCGCTTCAAACACCATTGCGATAGACGCAGGATCATCCGATTCCGGTAGCTTTGCCAATAAAACAGGTATAGCACGCACCACATCCGACATTACTCGGACGACTTCTGTAACTTTACTGATAGCACCCATTTTTACTGCCTCGCTAATGAACGAATAGTTAATTTTGCCAGTTGCGACATATGAACCTCATCAGGTCCATCAGCAATTCTGCAGAATCGACTTGTCGTAAAAATGAATGCCAAAGGTGTATCTTGAGAGACACCCATTCCGCCGAATATTTGCATAGCGCGACTAGACACGTCTTCACACATCTTAGGAGCAACGATTTTCAGCATAGAGATCTCCGCTCTACAGGCATCAATACCATACTTGTCCATTTTCTCTGCCGCAGACAACACCAGCAACCGACACTGCTCAATATCACAGCGGCTACGAGCAATCTCATGCTGTACGCTGGTCTTCTTACTTAAAGGCTCACCAAAGGCCACACGGCTGACTGCGCGCTCACACATTAGCTCTAAACTACGTTGGGCCATACCGACAAACATCATTGCGTACTGAAAACGACCAGGACCAAGCCGGCCCTGCGCAATCTCAAAGCCTCTACCTTCACCCAATATCAGGTTAGTTACTGGCACCCTAACATTCCTAAAGATGACATCTCCCTCACCACCGGGTGAGTGATACTCGCCAAAAACCCTCAACGGACGTGCAATGGTAACCCCAGGAGTATCAGTCGGCACCAAGATGGTTGAATGCTGCTGATGGCGGGGACCATTAGGGTTGGATTTACCCATTACCAACATTAATTTACATTGTGGACCCATGGCACTGGTGGTCCACCATTTACGACCATTAAGGACGTACTCATCTCCATCTCGTTCGATCTTTAGCTCCATATTAGTGGCATCAGATGAGGCCACGTCGGGCTCTGTCATAGCATATGCCGAGCGGATTTCTCCTGCGAGTAATGGATGGAGCCACTGTTCTTGCTGCTCCGGCGTTCCATACTTAGCTAAGACCTCCATGTTGCCTCTGTCTGGGGCGCTGCAGTTGAAAATCTGCTGAGCCCAAGCAGAGCGTGACATGGTCTCAAATAAAGGCGCTATCTCACTATTGGTTAAACCAGGGCTCCAAGGTTCGTACTCTGCAGGCAGAAATAAATTCCATAACCCCTGACGCCGAGCCTCTTTCTTAAGCCCCTCAAACCAGTCAGGATATTGCCACAGATTATTGTGATCATTGGTAAAATCGTCATACTCAGCTTCACGAGGATAAATATGCTCATCCATAAAAGCCTTTAATTTATCATTTAACTCTTCCGCTCTAGCGGTTAACTCAAAACTCATTAGGTTCCCTCTTCGGTATTTTTATAGAAGACTAGATCAATCCGGTTATTTTTCTCATAAGCTTGTTCATTCCACCAATCCATCGATCGTAATTGGTCGTTTTATTACGCATATAGTCGAGAACAATAGGATGAGGCAGAATAAGGAAGCTTTCTTTGCGTAGTTCTTCAACCACCGTCTCTGCTAACTCTTCAGGTTCAATCATTCCATTACTCGCCGCTGCGGCCGTCGCATCATTTTCGATCGCAGTCATCGGCGTACGCACGGCTTGAGGGCATAACATGGACACATTGATGCCTTCGTGTTTATGGTGAATCGCTAGCCACTCACCAAAGCCTACCGCAGCATGCTTGGTGACACCGTAGGCGGCACCACCAATTTGATTTAGCAAGCCCGCTGCAGAGGAGGTATTCAGAAAATAGCCACCACCACGCGCCACCATCCGTGGCACTAAATGCCGTGCTGCATAGACATGAGACATGACATTAATATCCCAAATGGCCTGCCATTCCGAGTTAGGCGAGTGTATGTTCTCGCCCATACCCACACCGGCGTTGGAACAAAACAGATCGATAGGCCCGACATTAGCTTCGGTATCTTCAATAATGCGAGCAATGTCGTCTTCTTTAGCGACATCAGCCATCATAGCCAGACCGTTTACCATAGTGGCTGTATCCTCGGCATTACTGAGGTTAATATCTACAGCTATAATTTTTTTCGCACCCTCAGCGTGAAAACGCACGGCTAAGGCACGGCCAATCCCGCTGCCCGCGCCGGTAATAACAATAATTTTATCTTTTAACTCCAATTCCCTTCCCCTCTTTTATATTTTCGCCCTAGAGATTATACCAATGTGCCCAAGTGTTCCTTCCGAAACGGCTGCAAGTCTTCAATGCCAGACGTTTGAACTCTACTTGCCCAGTCCGGATTAGCGATCATCGCCCTACCCACTGCCACTAGATCAAATTCATTAGCATCTAAACGTCGTATCAGCTCATCTAAACTGGCTGGTTCGGCTTCACGAAAAGTGACCTCGCCAGGGACCGGGATAAAGTCTGCATTCAAACCGACGCTGCCCACCGTAATAGCTGACTTGCCTGTAATCTTTTGAGTCCAACCGGCTAGATTTAAATCGCTACCGTCAAACTCGGGTTCCCAAAAACGTCTCTGTGAGCAGTGAAAAATATCCACACCGGCCTCTGATAAGGGTAATAGAAAACGCGCAAGTTCCTCCGGAGTAGTGGCCAGTCGTGCCGTGTAATCCTGCTGTTTCCACTGCGACCAGCGTAAAATGATCGGAAAGTCAGGACCCACGGCCGCACGAACAGCACTAATAATCTCGACGGCAAAGCGGCCTCGACGCTCGATAGACCCTGCATAATTATCGTCTCGCTGATTGGTGCCTTCCCAAAAAAACTGATCAATTAGGTAGCCATGAGCCCCATGTAATTCCACTGCATCAAAGCCGAGGTCCTTAGCATCCGAGGCTCCCTGAGCAAAGGCTGCGACGACATCATCAATATCTTGCTGTGTCATGGTGTGCCGATTAACCTTACCCGGCATATTCATCCCTGACGGCCCATATCCTGGAACATCGCCCTCCGGAAGAACTCCAGTTTTACGCATGGCACCTACGTGCCATAGTTGAGGGGCAATCTTTCCACCATTAGCATGAACGGCCTCCACCACTTTTTTCCAACCTTCTAGACGTTCTTTACCGTGAAAGTACGGGACATCTGGATATCCACTCGCCCCAGCATGATCAACACAAGTCCCCTCGGTAATGATCAATCCAACATCACCCTCAGCCCGTCGGCGGTAGTACTCCACAACATTATCCCCTGGGATATTATCGTTCGGCGAAAAATTACGCGTCATAGGCGACATAACAATTCGGTTTTTTAACGTTAAATTGCCCATTGTGAAAGGCTGGAATAGAGAGTTCTGTGCGGTCATACTATATTTTTCCTACTTTATTTGAATTTGTAATACCACTTAACATTGAGTCAATATTACCCAAAATAACAATGGTAATCTGGTTATTTATTGACCGTTCAGTATCCATGCTAATAATCGACGCTGGGGCCGCTTCATGAGATAACCAAAATGTTCACCAAAGCCGCAACCAGTGCTAAGCCCATGCCCACCAGTGCGCGCGGCGACCCCATCAACAGACTGCTGGTCGCTGGAAATGCAAAGGTTTTTACCAATGACGCGAGCTTATCAGCATGATGATCGCTGCCAAAGGTCTCTATCAGTGTCTCTGCACAGTCTCGGCGGCTGCGATAACGAATAATACCCGTCAAGGTCCAGTTGTCTGAATGCTCACAGTTAAGATTTTCGATATTTTTAGCGGCGGCAATAGCAATGAAAAAAGGGTGGCCGCCGCGCTTAATCATGCCAGCCATAAATTTTTTGGTGTAGCTCTGGAGTAATTTTGCTGACTCTCTCTTAGGTGACTTAAGCTCTAGTAAATTGACCATAAACCACTCACGGCCATCGTCTTTTTCCATGAAATGACGCAGATTAGCTAAGGCGCCGGCACTAAGGCCAGTCGATTCGAAACGCAACATGTATGCCTCGACTTCGGCTTGGGATAGTTTGCCTTTGAGGCCACAATACCAAAGCCAAAATACGCCATAAAATGCAACCGCAGCCATCCAAATCATCGTAGCTGTCAAAATACAACTCCTTTAAGTTAGTCTAGACTTCGAAACGGATCATTAACACAAGAAAAGGTTTAACTTCTTGGTGGCAGCCCACGAACCATGGTTAGAAACTCCATCTTGGTTCCAGCTCTTCGGTGCTCACTTAGCTTTTGATACTCTTCATCTGCCCACCAGTTATTAGCAGCCTGCTCGGATGGAAAACTAAACATAATCATACGCCCTTCCCTAGGGGCAACGCCCTCTAGTGTAAGAGACTTATCGTCGAAGGTAATAAATTGGCCACCGAAACGCTTCAATATCCCAAAAAACCCTTTTTCATACTTACGGTATTCGTCCGCGTCGGTCACTATTAAATTTACCACCATATACACTGGTATGTCAGACATCGTTAAATCCTTATTAGTTAAGTTATAGTTATATCTTCTTTAGCCAATCAGCAACCGCGACGCCAATTTCGTCCGGCGAATCTTCTTGAATGAAATGAGTTCCAGAAACCGTGACTTCTTTTTGGTTAGGCCATGTTCGACAAAAATCTCTCTGTTTACCTATCAAAATAGACCCAGGGTCTGCATTAATAAATAACTTCGGTAGTTTGTCGGTGCCCGCCATCCACTGCCCATAGCTCTCAACCAAATCAACCATATGCGGAGGCTCTCCATTAATTGGGATTTGCCTGGGCCAATTTAAGGTCGGCTGCCGATCATCCGGAGTTGAGAACGGCCGCCGATAATGACTCATCTCTTTTTCACCTAGTCCGCGCATCACTGAACTAGGCAGTACTGCTTCAACAAACATGTTTCGTTGCAACACGAGATCTTCGCCTTTTTCAGACCGAAAACCCTTAAAAACACCACGTGCCAACTCAGGCCAATCGTCCCATGTCACGGGGCAAACTATCCCCTCCATATAGGCTATACCCTTAACCGCAGCAGAATGCTGCTGGGCCCAATAAAAGCCCAGCGCGCTGCCCCAATCATGAACCACGAGGGTTACGTTCTCGTTTGCGCCGAGCTCATCCAACAGCCCTTCTAAATAATCATAAGCCACATGGAAAGAGTACCGTTCTGCCCCCTCACTTGCTGAAAGCTTCTCCGAATCACCTTGTCCAATTAGATCTGGCGCTATGACTCGTCCAAGCCCCTCAAGATGCGGGATAACGTTTCGCCACAAATAAGACGATGTGGGATTTCCATGCAGTAGGACAATCGGATCACCCTCTCCAGCCTCAACGTAAGCTAACGCTTTACCATTGATGGTTTTGTAGTTTTTTAAATATGGCATTGAAGCAGATATCATCATTCATCCCTAATCCAAAAAAGATTTTAAACTATCAACTAAAGGAACACTAAAGATTATTCTAGTTACATTATGGCAGGGTCAATGCCATAATATCCAGCAAAATATCAAAAGGGCGTACATATGACAGGTCCAGACACAAGCGCATTGAGACGAATACTAACGGGCATATTTCCTGCTCAAGTCAACAATGACTATCGAGGCCATACTGTCGCCTTAGTTTTATTTATCCCCTTAACACTAGTAACTATTGCCCGCAGCTTAATTCATATCTTTAAGGAAGACGGCGGCGCCCAGACCATAGCAACCATCCCCTTGGACATCTATCCGCCTGCTGCAGCACAGGCTATTGTCACCATTTTTGCACTATGGGGCCTTGCCCAGTTGTTATTAGGCCTTTTTTATTCCGTGGTTATATTGCGCTACCGCAACCTATTACCCTGCATGTACCTATTAGTTTTTATTGAATATATTTCACGACATATAATCTTGTGGTATCAGCCGATAGAAACGTTAGGAACAGCGCCTGGCGGCATGATTAATCTATATGTTACACCCGTTGCTTTGGTTCTTATGTTCTTGGCATTACCTAAAACCCAGGGATAGAAAACTCAACATAACAACAAACATAAAATTGGGAGGTTAATATGCGGATTTTTTATGCAGCCCTTGTTGTAGTTTATATAGCTTGGTTTAACTGGTACGGCGGCGCTGACAAACCAGTTAGCTCGACCGAGCTTGAGAGCTATACCGTAGCATTAACCTCAAATGCGCAATTACAAGGCAAAGATCCGACTAAAGCAGTGCAATATATGCGTAAACTAGCCGAAAATGATGACGGCAATGAATTCGTCATGGTTAATCTCATTAGGTTCAGAGATAAGGCTGTTTATCCTCCAACCTCTGCTTGGTCTGCAGAAACTGACCCCATGGCGGCGGATGCGAGATACGGTGAAGGGGTGATTCCACTTCTGTTAAAGCGCGGCAGCTTGCCTATTTTTGTCGCATCGGTCGAGGGCAGCTTTATTAACGAAACAAGCCATGACGACTGGGATACGGTTGCAATGGTTCGTTATCGCAGCGCACGTGATATGTTGGATATGATGGTAGAAATGTCAACGACAAACTTGGCTGACCACAAATGGGCCGCTATTGAACAAACACACGTATTTCCAGTGAAGCCAGCCATGAGTCTACTATCATTAAGACTTATGTTGGCCATGGGGCTCTTTTTCTTTGCTCTAGGTGTTTGTTACCTTGTAAACTTATTCGATCGAATGAGAACTGAAAAATCAAATTAGCGAGTGCTTAGGCACTTACAAAAAGTAAAGGAGACATCATGAAAACTAGAATTACCGAAATGCTCGGTATTGAGCACCCCATTATCCAAGGTGGAATGCATCACGTAGGTTTAGCAGAACTTGCTGCGGCTGTATCCAATGCCGGCGGCCTGGGCATTATTACTGGGTTAACTCAGGGCACTCCAGAAAAGTTGGCCAATGAGATAGCCCGATGCCATACCATGACGGACAAACCCTTCGGTGTTAATTTAACCTTTTTACCCTCATTAACCCCTCCTGACTACCCAGGCCTGATTCAATCTATTATTGATGGTGGAGTAAAGGTCGTAGAGACAGCGGGGAACAATCCGGCTAAGTGGCTACCAATATTAAAAGAAAATGGCATTAAAGTGATTCACAAATGTACCTCTGTTCGACATGCCTTAAAGGCTGAGTCGATCGGCTGTGACGCAGTTTCCGTTGATGGTTTTGAATGCGGTGGGCACCCCGGTGAAGACGACGTACCGAACTTCATACTGCTACCTCGCGCAGCGGACGAGCTAACTATACCTTTTGTATCATCGGGCGGCATGGCGGATGGTCGCAGTTTGGTTGCCTCTCTTGCTATGGGAGCAGAGGGTATGAATATGGGCACACGATTTATCGTTACCGAAGAAGCACCGGTTCATGAGAACGTTAAACAAGCCATTATTGACGCATCGGAATTAGACACACGCTTAGTCATGCGGTCTCTTCGCAATACTGAACGAGTACTTAACAATCCGGCTGTCGAACGTTTGCTCGAAAAAGAAGCCGCACTAGGGGCTGACCTAAAATTTGAAGACATCGTTGAGGAAGTCGCTGGCGTCTATCCAAAAATAATGAAAACAGGCGATATGGATGCCGGAGCATGGTCTTGCGGCATGGTCGCTGGACTGATTCATGATAAACCTACGGTAAAACAGCTGATCGACAATATTATGGCTGAAGCCGACGCCATCATTAACCAACGCCTAACAGGCCTATAAAAACTAAATTGGAGTAACTACAAGAATGGCAACTAATCTATTTGATCTTACAGGCAAAGTCGCGCTCGTCACCGGAGCAAGCCGGGGGATCGGCGAATCGATCGCCAAACTACTCGCAGAGCAAGGTGCTCACGTTATTGTCTCTAGCCGCAAAGCTGACGATTGCCAGCTTGTTGCCGACGCTATTATTAAAGCTGGTGGCAGTGCTGAAGCCCTAGCGTGTCATGTGGGTAACATGGATGACATCAGCAACTGCTTTGCTAATATTAAGCAGGCCCATGGCAAGCTTGATATCCTCATCAATAATGCAGCAACCAACCCGTACTTTGGGGATATTCTCGACACTGACCTTGGAGCCTACACCAAGACCGTCGATGTAAACATCCGCGGCTACTTCTTTATGTGTGTTGAAGGCGGCAAATTAATGAGAGACAACGGTGGCGGCAGCATCGTTAACACCGCGTCCATTAATGCTCTCAAACCTGGCCCTCTTCAAGGCATCTATTCCATCTCTAAAGCCGCTGTGGTCAATATGACCCAGGCCTTTGCCAAAGAGTGCGGCAGACACGGTATTCGAGTTAATGCGCTGTTGCCTGGACTGACTAAGACCAAGTTTGCTGGCGCTCTGTTCTCTAATGAAAAGATGTATGAGTCAGCTATTAAAATGATCCCACTACATCGCCATGCTGAACCAGATGAGATGGCAGGAACGGTGCTATATTTGGTTTCCGATGCATCCAGTTACACTACCGGAGAATGCATTGTGGTTGACGGGGGCTTTACCCTCTAAACGAGACTGGTAAGCGACCCATAAAAAATGTTGATTCACCTAACTAACCGTATTTTAAGATTCTAACTTGAGGTTTATATGTCTGAGGTAAACACCCTTAACGAGAAAGTTTTAGCCGCCTATCTGGAAGACAACATGGACGGGTTTAAGGGGCCTCTTAAGGCAACAAAATTCCAAGGGGGACAATCTAATCCCACGTTTAAGATAGATGCTGCATCGGGTAGCTATGTTTTACGACGCCAACCTCCGGGCAAGCTCCTCAAGTCGGCACATGCCGTTGATCGTGAGTATCGGGTCATTAGTGCATTAGCAGATACAGATGTTCCCGTCGCCCATGCCCACCACCTGTGTGAAGATCCTGAGATTATCGGCTCTATGTTTTATCTGATGGAGTTCTGTGACGGCAATATACATTGGGCCTCAAAGCTAGATAGCGCCAGCAGTAATCGAGAACGAGCTCACATGTATGATGAGATGAATCGAGTGCTAGCAGCCATTCATTCGGTAGACCTTGAAAAAGCTGGCCTTCTGGATTTTGGTAGACCTGGAAATTATTATCAGCGCCAGTTCGATCGCTGGTCTAGTCAGTATCGCGCATCGGAAATGGATCAGATCCCTGAAATGGATGAGCTGATTAACTGGCTAAGCGGTCAGATTCCCGAGGATGACGGTAAGGTGTCTTTAGTCCATGGTGATTATCGACTAGACAATCTAATGTACAGCAAAGATGACCAACAAATCATTGCAGTCTTGGACTGGGAGTTGTCGACACTCGGACACCCCTATGCAGACCTTGCCTATCAATGTATGGGGCTTCGCCTGCCTGTCCGGGACATAAAGAATGTCATGTCGGGGTTAGAAGGGATTGATGCCCAAGCCTTAGGGATTCCTTCAGAGCAGGAATATGTCGCCAAATACTGTCAGCGCATGGGTATCGATAAAATCGACAATTGGAATTTTTATCTCGCCTTTAGCTGTTTCCGTCTTGCAGCTATCACCCAAGGAGTGGCAAAACGAGGTGCTGATGGTAACGCGTCCAGTCAAGCCGCCTTAAGCTATGGTGCAATGGTCAAGCCTCTTGCCGTTATGGGCTTAGACATCAGTCAAACTAAAGACTAGGCTATGATTTTAATGCAAGTTATTGCCCTCACAGCATCTATTTTAGTCATCATTTTATTATTAGGACCTCGACTTGAGATCGATACAACCCTTAAGCCGGTGTTCGTTCCTGATGATCTTGAGCTTCACATAGAAAAATCAGAATCAAAGTTTAATGATATCGTTCCTGGTTCAGAAAAGACTATTATTTGGCACAGTGAGAAAGGCCAAAAAACGGCTTTTTCCGTCGTCTCATTTCATGGATTCTCAACCAGTCGTCAAGATATGGCTCCACTAGTTGATGAGATTGCCGCAGATTTTGGCGCCAACTTGTTCCATACCCGGCTTACGGGTCACGGCCGTGGAGGACTGGCCATGGTAGATGGCAGTGTCAATGACTGGCTTAATGACGCCAACGAGGCACTTGAAGTAGGACGCAGACTTGGCGACAGCGTTATTCTAATTGGCAACTCCACTGGCGCTACCGCCGCAACATGGCTAGCCTCTATAAAAACAAATACTGATATAGCCGCAATAATTCTATTATCACCGAACTTCTCACCTGCAGACCCTAAAACCCGCATGCTGTTATGGCCTTGGGGACAACAACTGGCCGAACTCGTTAATGGCAAAGAACGCTATTGGGAGCCTCACAATCAAGGGCATGGACAGTACTGGGCTCACCAATACCCAACCAAAGCTGTTCTGCCAGTCCTGGGGCTGGTCAAGTTAGTTAATGATGCAGACTTAGAAAACATAAATATCCCGACGATGATGATCTACTCATCTAAAGATAAAGTAATTAGTATCCCTGCACTGAAACAGGCATTTTCACGTTTGCCCTCAGCGAAAAACCAGCTTATTGAATTTAATGACACTCAAGACCCAAGTTTTCACATACTTGCCGGGGATATTTTGTCGCCATCTTCCACAGAGCAGGTCAAACAACAGGTCCTCGGATTTTTAGACCGCGCGTTTAAAGCCGACTAAACCTCAGTTCTCATATAGTTACTGCAGTAAAAGCGCTTCGGTAACTCCCCATAACTTTGAAGCCTCATCGGTATCAACAGCCCAAGGCATAACGCCCCGATAGCGGCCCTGAGGTCCATCCTCATGCATAGCCCCAATGTCACAATCTTCGCAATAAACGCCGCCATAACCGTCAAGTTGCCTGCTAGTCGCCGCCCACAAGCTGGTGCTTGCGCCTTGACTAGGGGTCTTCAAGATACGTGCAGACATTTCTGTAGGCTTCCCGTCTTCGCCGATCCACCCTAAACTAACCATTTCTTCTAAACCGAGATGACGCTGCAAAGGAGTCAGTATGCCGCCAGGGTGTACTGAAAAAGACCTGATACCATCGCTTTTCATTTGTGCATCAAACTCGACCGCAAACAAACACGCCGCTGTCTTTGATTGGCCGTAGGCTA
>JAPKEJ010000030.1 GCA_028822155.1 Porticoccaceae bacterium | reverse complement strand
AGTTCTCAGCAATTTCTTCATCAACCTGAACATCCGCTCCGCCAGTTTGAGAAGCAATCTCACCAAGCTGTGAAGCACTTAGTCCAATCAACGCCGGGTTGAATAAACCAGGCAATGAACCCTCTGCATAACTTAGGTAAATAGTGGAATCTTCGTTTGGCTTGTAGTCCACAATAAACCGCGGCAGTGTACTTGTAAATTCGCCGCTAGCATTGCGTACCTCAGTTGTATCCCAACCGCCAGCTCCATCATAGTTATAGCTACCTTCACTAACTTCATCCTTCTGACGACGTACTTCAGCACTTAGTGTGAGTTTATCAGTCACGTCATAAGCCAAAGTGGCGTAAATAGCAGAAGTATTTATTGTTGCCCACAGCGTGTTAGTGCTGTTAGAAGTCTGAGTACCATAATTTCCGCAAACAGATCCACCCATTGGGTAACCGCCCCAGATACTGTCACAAAGAGGAACATCACTCTGAGGTGTTCTAACACCTTCATTACGCGGATAATAAACAATCATACTACCAATGATCTGGTTCATATTATCCATTTCGACATCACTATATCCAACCGTCCAGCGAAGTTTTTGATCGTCAGATGAGGATAAACGAACCTCCCAAGAGGAATCTTGCATCGCTTGCATTCGAAGATCCTGCGCATCCGCGGGATGGTTTGCACCAAAAGCACCAAATATACCGCCACCCATTCCCATTAGATCAAGATCTTCGGTTACTCGACGATCTAAGTCATTGTGAGAACCATAACTATTTTCATGCGCCGCATAAATAAAGTTTAAATTCATGCCGTTATCAAAGTTATAGTTCACGTTTAAGCTAACTTCCTCAGCTTCTCTCTCCATACCAAAGTGGTTTGGTGCGACTAGGTTAGGCGTGTTGCGCAAACCGTTCGCAAGCGGAAATGTACCATCAAGATGACTTTGCATAAGGGCAAGGGCTCTAGGGGAGCCCGTATCCATACCAATGTCAGCCGCTGAAGGCATTGGCACTTTGCCACAAATGTAGTCTAAAGGAACATTAGATTCGCCAAATGGATACCCTCCACTGAACGCTTGGCTACCGTCATAAACTGCAGCTAGTTCTGCAGAATAGTTCCAGCGCTGCACAAGGCCGCCCGGCTGACAGTTAGTGTAACCACTGCGATAATCTAAAGCTGTAGCCGCGTCCGGACCGTCATCATCTTTCCAGGTATGGAAACGTAATTTCGCAGACAGATTGTCATTTGGGTTAAACGCAAGAGTCAAAGAAAAGTCATCGGTTGATCTGTCACCTAGAGTTTGATTAGCAACCGCAGCATTATCATAATGCCCTTCGGTTTCGTAAGTACTTGCCGTCAAACGATATCCAACGCTTTCCGTCAATGGCCCATCGAGTGAAATAGAACGCCGAGCTAGTCCATGTGATCCGGATGTGACGTTAATCTTGCCCGAAAACTCTTTGCCTGGATCTTTAGTAATAATATTTAGCGCGCCAGTGTAAGTAGAACGCCCAAAGTGAGCCCCTTGAGGGCCCTTAAGAACCTCTATTCGCTCGACATTTTCTATTCCACCGAATTCTGGTCCAATAGTAGGAGCGCCATCAATAAAGACACTCGCCGCCTGACGATGCATTAAATCTGTTCGCGGGTTCATACCTCTAAAAATAAGACGTCTACTTTCTCGGCTATTTTTACCAACAGCGTTTTCTGAATAGAAGAAGCCAGGACTAAAAGAAACAATATCTTGTAATTCATTAATACCCCTGACCGCGATAGCCTCAGCGGTGAGTGCTGTAATGGTATATGGTGCGTCTTTGATTGATTCATCACGCTTTCGTGCAGTGACTGTGATTTCCTCTAACTGCAAACGCTCTTCGTCCTGTGCGCTGGCAACCGATACAAATCCAGAACCTACTGCAACCGTCATGGCCATAAAGAGACTTGCTCTTTTAAACTGTATGCTCATCAACTTGTTTTTCATCTAATTTAATCTCCTGACTGTAAAGAGCATCACTTTATAGATTTACCTTACAGCCTTATTTTTGTTAAACAATCGGCTTTAATAATAGCCGACTCCCCCTAAATCCACCCAAGAACACCTTCGGAAATAAATATTTTCCTGCTAGAGTCTTTTAACTCTAGGCTGGATGATTCAGTATGTCAAATAATTCTTATATATATTTTATAAATTCATATACATGTATAATATGACAGTATGCCTTGCATCATTTTTTCTTATGCCATTACTTTTTTCAACACACTCAATTGCGTAGTTCTTATATGTGTATTTTTATTACATTGACCAGAATTAATTGACATTTATTTTCGTTTACTTAAAGTATTAGAATTCAAGTTTAGGCTCCAAAAGAGGTCATTTAAGAAATTTGGGATAATTAGATAGGACTGTAAAAAGCATCTTAGCTAGACTTTACAGTAAAATTAGCAGCGTAAAAATAGAGCGTAGAAAACATGAAAAAAAAATTAGCTAACCTCATCTTAATAGTCGCAACTTTTTTTGGTGCTTGGATGGTCAGCGCCAACCCGGACGCAGTGGAGGGGGCTAAACTGTTCCAAATGTGCGCCGCATGCCATGGACAGTCAGGAGAAGGAAGCCAAAATCTAAACACGCCTGCCAGCGCAGGTCAAAGTCAATGGTATGTCAAACAACAACTTAATAATTTTCGAGCGGGCATTCGAGGGTCTCATTCAGAGGATACCTACGGGCGGCAAATGAGACCAATGGCAGCGATGCTAAAAGATGAACAAGCAGTAATTAACGTATCAAACTTTATCGCGACTCTGCCCTTAACAAACCCTAAGGCAACACTAACAGGAGACGTTAGCGCCGGAAAGGCTTTTTACGGTATATGCGCATCCTGCCATGGAGCCTATGGCGAAGGGATTGCTGCGCTTAATGCGCCACGGCTATCTCACCAGCACGACTGGTACATCGTTAGACAAATTAAAAATTTCAAACGAGGTATTAGAGGCTCTCATGCCAAAGATTTTTACGGGAATCAGATGCGTAGTATGGCTCTCATTCTTGCCACCGACCAACAAATCGATGACGTCACGGCCTACATTAGCACGCTAGATTAAAGAGACCGCGCATACTTTTAGAAATACAGATTTTTACTTATAAGACCACTAATACTAAAGGGCTTGATAATATGAATTCCAAGATGGACAGACGTACTCTTTTGCAAGGGTTAGGTGCTTTATCCTTAGCTAGCGCCGCAGGAGGGCTGCGCGCTAAATCTGACTCCACAAAAAATGGATCCGCTATAGATTTCTCCGACGACATCGAAAACTTGCGGGCCTACGCAAAACTAGCAGGTACTGTCGAAGACGGTATGGTGCATTATTGGTATTCAGGCACAATTTATGGTTTCACACCTGAGAAAACGGTCGCTATGGTAGGTTGGACGGGTCTACTGAAGATGGTCTGGCGTAATCTGGGAAACGGATCTTTTCATTTCCGTAATTACGACCTTGCTTATTTTACTGAACCAGGGAAAAGTGAACGTATTGACCAATTCGTTAATCCTTTCACCGGAAAAATTAATCGTCCTATTGACGTAGTTGGGGGTCCGTTTGACGTTGTTTTATCACCAAAACAGTATCCTTGGATTATGTCAGGTAATGATATTTGGGTAACTGAACCTAATTTCTTTAGGTATAAGAATAAGCTTAACCCAGAGGAATGGCCGCTAGCATCAAGTGGAGACCTGCTAAACATGCTTTACCTTGACGGCTTTCAAGGCAAACTATCTGACATTAAAGACGAAAGTATTAAGAGCGCCCCTTCAACGCTAAATGTTCACCACGTCGTTCCATGGTACCCATTCTTTCAGATGGGTCAACGTACCGGCGTCAATGTTTGGCATGGGCATGGGAAAAAAGTCATGGAGTTGTCGGACATTTCACCTGAAGTACTCGCATACATTGAGGAAGTAAGCCCTGGGTTCATTGAATCTGACCAACCTTGGCCAACCCGAACTGACAGCTACAAAGAATATAAAGAGCAGCGTAAACCAAGTAAGAAATAGTTCTCAAACAATAATTTACTTTAGCCTTAAGATCAGTCTGCTGACTTAAGGTCTGCCTGTTCCTTATTCCATCTCTCCGTTACATCTCGGATAATAGCTGATATTCCCAGAACCTTACTCTTTTGAAGAACAATGTTGACTGAAAACTCTATAGAAATGCGACGATCGTCTTTATGGCAGGCCGGAACACAAAGCATCTCAGACTTATAAATTGTCTTCCCAGTACTAATCACACGCTCATAACCGCGTTGGTGTCTTGCAAGAAATTGATTAGGGATGATGAGAGTCAGCGACGAGCCAATAGCCTCATCAGCAGTATACCCAAAGATTGCTTCAGCGCCCTTATTCCACAATCGAATGATTTCATCATTGTCAGCAAACAGGATACCTTCGGAAACGGACTCTACTACCTGATGATATAGGTCTTCCATTTTAGTATGGCTCCATAGAATATAAAGAAATAAAAGGTACCTTCAAGACGTGCCCTAAGGAAGTACGTTTCGATCTTCAATCAGTCCGCCCCCCGACTTAGTGCCTTCAGCATAGGTCACGTCAAGCCACATAACCCCTGAGTCCGTTAGAGCCCCTTCACCCCAGCCCCATATGCTATTAGGTGGTTGATTAATAAAAAAGTCTTGCGTGACTACCGCGATCTGCCCTACATCATCCGGATCAGTAGTATTCAAGATTTTCATATCCCCGTGCAGAACATACAAAAATCTCTGTGCCTTTTCATAGTAACTTCTCTCTGGGCCGCCAGAATGCTTCCAACCGGGAGGTGCATAACGAAGCTTAGCTCTAAACCCGCCGGCCATTCCGTCATATAACCATTTGACCATCACTCCAGGTAACTCTGTATCTTCCTCCCACTCCATCACCTCAGGTGTTGATGTATGTTGGTAATGGGGTTGATAAAACTGCTTAACCGCCTTCCAGTCATCCGTATACATTGGACTCTTGGGATCTAAAACATAGTTTTTACCCCCTTCAGCAAAAAGTAGCTGGGTTGAACCAGGGGTAACACGCTGCCTCTCCATTGCATCGCTCCGATTACCATGGATACTAAACGCCGGTCGATACATCCAAGTTCCCTGTCGCATTTCGACAAGAGTCCCTTTTTTCTGCTGAGGGGAAACAAACTCATAAAGAAGAAAATCACCATCAAGCACATAACCCCATTCTGCAAAGTTATGGTAATGGCGCTCTTTGTTAACAGCATCCCAACCCGGTGAAAAATGGGTATAAAATAAAATAGCGCCACTCTTGTTGGCATAAAGAAGTTTCCCTTTGGTCGTCTGTTTACTTCCCATTCGAAAACGATCATCCCAAGGAAGGGAATTGACATCGATGATACTTAAGGGCACCCATTCTATTTTGTCTTTGCCTTCCGCCTTACCGACCACCAAAACCCAAAAAAAAATGAAACCCAAAACTCCTGCCACTATATTTTTCATACCATGCCCTATTCCAAAGTTACCAACCTCTAGATCGATATAATTGTCAAACTGTACTGCAGAATATATGCTTGATCGTTATCTGCCCCTATTCAGCATATCCTAGAATTTCAGCTGTCACTAAGCACAACATAGATTGTCCTAACTGGCATTGCCTGACTCTTCTTGGCTCACAACCGCTCGCCACATAAACGTTTGTTGTGTATCCGATGCTTGCGCTCCAGTGAACTGATGGTGTAAAAACCCGATGACAAGCGCAGTAACGAAAGTGACAAGCCACGCCAAGCCGATTACAAGATGTGTTGAAAAATCAACTCCAAATAGCTCCGTACTATAACTGGCGCAGACACCGGTTATCTCACCTAAAATAAATGCAGGTATAACCGACACTGGTGTCGCACGCTTTACAAACATACCCAACACAAAAAGTGCCCCGAGGGGCCCGAGGAAACAATTGAAGCCTTTTTGCGCCAAACTAATAATATCGCTGCCCTTTGACAGTTCATAAAGCGCAATCGTATACCCTACTACTAGTACCCCCATACAAGCCGTCATGATACGAGCTCGTTTTAGCTCCAGCTGGCTGGCCTTCGATTTAGGATCAAAGCGACGCATGAAATCAACTGTAAGAATAGTTGAAGCGGAGTTGGCCCCTGAATCGATGGTTGACATAGCTGCTGCGAAGAGGGCAGCTACGACTAGCCCACGTAATCCACTGGGCATATAGATACTGATGAATTGCGGGAACACCGAGTCCTGCGCGACATTTCGGACAGATCTTATATCTGACAATATGCCCGCGCTAGCGGGTAAATCATACTGTTGAATAAAGTACATTAAAGAAATTCCGACGCCCGCCAAGATAACGCCAAGCGCCAAAGCGGCAACGGCACTAATGACATAACTTATCCTCGCAGCTTTTACATTTCTAACCGTAAAATAGCGCTGCATAGCCATTTGGTTCGCACCATGTGTGCACACCATCCACATAAATAGGCTCAAACTAATCGAAAATACAGTCGACCGATTTCGAACGTCCCAGTCAAACCATTGTACTTCTTCATGTTTATAAGTCTGGGATACCTCTATCCAGTCACCCACATTCGAACTCGTCATCCATGCAACCGCACCCATGGTAAATAGAGCGCCAATAAGTAACACGAAGAACTGTATTACATCCGTCCAGATCACTGCACGAATTCCACCGAGAGTAGTATAAAAAATCGAAAATGCTCCCACACCTAAAATGGTGGCGTACACCGCACCATCAGCATCAGTAACAAAAGGTAATATGGTTTCAATTCTGGTGATTTCTACCAACGCCATCGAGGCAGTTAATACAACAACGGAAATCCAACCAAAAATCAAGAGCAAACAGAATATGGCCGCCAGAGCCCGCACCGGATAATTAAACCTTCTCTCCAGATACTCGTAAGCACTAGTAAGGCGAAGACGCATAAAGAAAGGAATCCAAACAAAACATACGACTATTAAAATAAGAGGTAGCGGTAACTGCCGAGTAAGGAAGGTCAACCCTGTTCTGAACATTTCTCCAGGCTGTCCAAGATATAGAATTGTGGACATAACTGATGCGAACAAGCTGATACCAACAGCCCAGGCAGGCAAGTCTCGCCCACCGACAAAAAAATCTTCTGTCGATCGTTGTTTGCGAGCTATTCTTAAACCCATGTATAGCATCACAATTAGATAGACAACTATGACACTAACATCGAGAAGTGTTAGACCACCTTGGTTATTAGCAACAATAGACATCTTTTTCCCACTTATATTTTGATCGATTTAGATTAGACTTAAATGTACTTACATCTTTATTCAAAAGAGTCACTGGCGTTAGAATACGGGTTTGAATTAGACGGAAAAGTCAGACCTAGCCAAATTTCTAATTTCCCATGAATTGATCGAACTCTTCAAACCCCACCCACTAGAACATACGTTAATTTCTTGCATTGCCTCTGGGAGACAACAAGTAATATAATGTTCTCGTGAGAAAAGGTTATATACTCATCAGAATCATTTGGATATTTAACAGAACTCTAAATCGGCCCAACACACTTGTCAAATAATTCTTATATATAATTTACAAATTCATATAGATGAATTATTATTTTTAAATAATAATATAAAGAATATTCCTATGAGCAAAGATGTTGTTAAATCGGTCGGCCGTGTATTTAGCGTTTTAGAGCTATTCAAAACTCATCAAAAACCATTGACGGCGACTGAAGTATGTAATTATCTTGATTACCCCAAATCAAGTGCTGATGCACTCCTAAAAAGTCTAGTAATTCTTGGGTATCTCACGCTCGATATAAATACCACCAAGTACTTCTCTTCGCTAAGGGTTACTAAGCTTGGCGATTGGCTTCCAGAATTGTTTGGTGCCAGTAGTTATGCGCTACAAATGGTTGATCATATCCACAAAGCGCTTGGAGAGACCGTAACACTGTCAATGCCAAACGATATACATATGCAATTTATTACAGTCATCACCGGTACCTTTCCAATCTCACTAAGTTTCCAGCAAGGCACTAAATTGCCTCTTTTCACAACTGGAATAGGCATCGCACAACTTGCCACGAGAACCGATGAACAGATAGCCAAAGCATTAAAGCGAGGGAATCGTCGAGCGGCGAGTGCTCAAGACAGAGTCAATCTCGATGAGCTAATGGTCGACATAGAATCGACTCGAGCTAAAGGATATTGCGAGGCCTTTAACCGCCTAGTTCCTGACACCGGCGCTATTGCAATGGCGCTACCAGGGCCCTCCTCAGAAAGCCAACTTGTCGTGGCAGTAGGTGGTCCAATAGATAGAATTAAGAAGACTGAAGATAAAATAATTCAAGAAATGCGTCAGGCTATACGGAGCTACCGGAGTAGCTGAATAAGCGTATTTTCCCGAACTTTTTCAGCTAGCGCCAGCCTAGTCAAACTTTTTATAGAGCCTTAAATCATTTATACAAAACTAGTTTATGTTGAATAATAGATGGCAAACTAGTAGCATTGCAAGCGCATACATATTGCTGAAATTGCCCGCGCGCAAGAAGCGCAACCTTAAATTTTCCGGCGTATTCCATAATGACGACTAAACGAAGAAATAACTCTCAAGATGTAGCTGATCTAGCTAACGTGTCCCAAGCTTCAGTCTCTAGGGCTTTCACGTTGGGGGCGAGTATTTCCGCAAAAACAAAAGAAAAGATTTTGGCGGCAGCTGCTAAGTTAGATTATCAACCAAATATTATCGCTCGCAGTCTGTCTAAAAATCAGTCCGGATTAATAGGTATATTATTTGCCAACTGGGATCATCCGAAGGCAGCAGAAATACTCAAGGGTTTATGTGAAGCAATCACCGAGAAGGGGTTCAAGCCAGTTGTTCAATCGGCCAGCACTATAGAATCTGTTGATAAAGCCTTTATAGACTTCCTTAGTTATCAGGTAGATGGCGTCATCGTTTTTTCGACCTCACCTTCAGCCAACACGTCCGCTTTATGTCTTAGAAGTAATATCCCTATCGTGATACTCAACCATTCAACTCCTGGAATCAACGCTTCAATTGTTACCATAGATTCAATAAAGGTTGGGCGTCAAATTGGCGATGCTTTACTCAAGGGACGCTATAAACGAATAGCCATAATTAGTTCTGATGCCCATAGTCAAGTGGTCTCCGGGATAAGCAACGCAATAGCTGAGACCGTTAGTCATGCTGCCGGAACAGAGATTATCTCTAAAATCACTGGCATTCACGGTTATGAGGCTGGCATACAAACAATTACTGATCTCTGGGCGGAGGACATTAAGCCGGACGCTATTGTGTGTACATCAGACTACACCGCTCTTGGCATCCTCGCTGGATGTCGACACCAACTCAATATTAGCGTACCCGAGGAACTTTGTGTAATCGGCCTGGGGGATATCCCTGCCTCAGGATGGAAAGACCATGATTTATCCACCGTGAAAATACCACATGATGAACTCGTAAAAACGACTGTAACGACTCTAATATCTAAAATTGAGACTAAGTCCATGGAGCCTGAGAATATTAGGCTAGAAGCTAAATTACTTCTTCGAGGAACCATTAGAAGCTCATAAATATCGAGCTGAAACAGAATTTTAATTAACCTCTATATTAAAAGGAAAAAAATAATGAAAACAGGATCTAACGGGTTATCTTATCCATTTGAGAACCGCCCCACTCCTGGAGAACTTATCGAGGTTGGCCCAGGCATATATTGGGTGCGCATGCCTCTACCGATAAGCTTGAACCACATTAACTTGTGGTTGTTAAAAGAACAAGATGGTTGGACCATGGTTGACACCGGAATGGCTACAGAAGACACCAAGGCATTATGGGAAGAGATTTTTAAACGTTATTTTGGCGCCAAGCCAGTCAAGAGAGTGATTGTTACCCATATGCACCTAGATCACCTAGGTCTCGCCGGATGGTTGGTGGACAAATGGGGGGTCGAGCTATATATGTCACGCACAGAATATCTGACAAGCAGAGTAATCGCAGCTGAAATCAGTAGTGCTCCACCTGAAAGTACTGTGGATTTCTTTCGAACAGCAGGAATTGATGATGAGGCCCTAGATGAATTTAAGGAGCGATTTCGTAGTCGTAGTGACTTTGTGTCACCTTTACCTAGCGCTTACAAAAGGCTTGTGGATAATCAAACCCTACAGATAGGACCTCACCAATGGACCGTGCTTGTCGGCGAGGGTCACTCACCTGAACATGCGTGCTTGATCTGTAAATCACTTAATATAATGATTGCCGGTGATCAAATTCTACCTCGTATTTCTCCTAATATCGGTGTACGGCCCAATGAGCCGGACGCCAACCCACTTCAAGATTGGTTGCGCAGCTGCGAATCTTTTAAAAATAAACTCGACAAAGATGTTCTTATCTTGCCTTCTCATGGAGACCCCTTCTATGGGGCACATCTTCGTCTACAGGCTATGATCGACGAACATAATACTGGACTAAAAAAACTCCATAATTTCTGTTCAGAACCTCGATCGGTGATTGATGTATTTCCAGTATTATTCAAAAGCAAGATCAACAGCGGCAATATGGTGATTGCAGTGGGCGAGGCACTTGCACACCTTAATTACCTCATCGCTCTAGGAGACCTAGAGGTAACCACTAACAGTGATGGTATCGCGAAATATAAACAAACTTAATTTCAATTTAAAATACACAAGCCCCTAAAGTAACCCTAACCAATAAAGCCTCATTAGACCTGCCGCTTTATAGTGTTTTTATTTATCATCTGATAAACTAAGGTGCTAAAGCATAGTGGTAATACCATTGCATATTAACGTAGAGGTTTATATTGAACGCTAAAATTAACAACAGACGCTTGTCTCCAGAAGATCGAGAACAACAGATCTTAGAAGGCGCTATTAGATTTTTCGCAGAAAAAGGGTTTTCCGGACAAACGAGAGAATTAGCTTTGCAGCTTGGTATTACCCAGCCATTACTTTACCGTTATTTCCCAACAAAACGCTCTTTAATAGAACGAGTTTTCGAAGAAGTCTATATCAACAAACTCGATCCTGCATGGTCGGCAGCTTTAACTGACCGCAGCCAATCACTGCACAAAAGATTATGTGCGTTTTACTGTAACTATTCTGAAGCAACCTATCGCAATGAGTGGATTCGTATCTATATGTTTTCCGCTCTCATGGAGGAACCTTTAAATAAACATTATATAGGGCTAGTTGAGGAACAGATTCTAATGCCGATTTGCATTGAACTAAGGGATTATTGTGGCTTACCCACTAAGGACATCTCTCCAATCAGCCAAGTTGAACTGGACCATATTTGGGTCATGCACGGCGGTTTATTTTATCACGCAATCCGAAAGCACATTTATCGTAGCAGGGTGAGCACTAATTTCGAAGAAATTGTCTCACGTGCGGTGAGTACGATGCTTGAAGGCACCAAAGCTGCTCAATTATAGAGATCAACAAATGCCAACGCCGACATCTTTAAAAAATGACTATCCCAAAAGCGTTGGAATTATTGGTCTTGGAATAATGGGCTCCGCTATAGCTAGCCACCTTGTCAACGCAGGGTACCGCACCTTTGGTTACGATCCCGATAAAAAATGCAGTAAAGAAGCTACGTCAATAGGAGTAATAACCCGGGCTAACGCCATGGAAGTTGGCTCATGTTCAGATCTGATATTACTGAGCCTACCCCATGAACAAGCTTTAAATGAAACAGTCACTCATATACTCAATAATTCTGATGTCACAGGCTCAAAGCCAGTACTCATTGACCTAAGTACGCTTAATCTTGAAGCCAAGAAGCGCAATCATGACCGTCTCGCCAGCGCCGGTATCAAATTGTTTGATTGCCCCATAAGCGGCACAGGCGCACAAGCAAAGACAGGCGATATAGTTATATATGCAAGTGGAGAGGCCGATACCTACAATACTTTAATCCCTCTTTTTAATTGTTTTGCACGACGCGTCTTTTATATAGGTGAATTTGGGCAAGGCACTAAAATGAAGATCGCCGCTAACCTGTTAGTCGCCATCCATAACGTTGCTACCGCTGAGGCACTCACACTAGCCCTTCAAAGCGGTTTAGATGCAGAGATGTTCTGCGAGGTCATTGCTTCCGGTGCAGGTAGCTCCAGAATTTTTGAGCTGAGAAGCCCACTGATGACAAAGGGTGCTTATACGCCACCCACGATGAAGTTAGAGACATGGGAAAAAGACATGACGATCATCAAACAATTTGCTGAAGAGATGGGGGTGTCCACACCACTTTTCACAGCAACATCGCCCATCTATGCCGAGGCCATAAAACAAGGCCTTGGCGAACAAGACACTGCCGCTGTTTTCACTATCTTGCAAAATATGACTAAACTCAATCAATCGCAGATAAAAAGCGGATAGCGGAGCTTGCTTCTCAATAAATATAAATATTTTACTCGATAGGTGTACGGCTATGACAAACCAGAGTCCAAAAAGAAATTCTCATCCTGAAGCGATATGGCCAGGCCTCGAAGCCGGCGTACCAAAACCACTAATGCCCTATAGTCCCGCTATTAAAGCCGGTGGCTGGGTGTTCATTGCAGGTCAGCTTGCGAGTGACATGAAGACTGGTTTAGCCCCAGAAATACGACAAAAAAACCGTTTTTTGACAGGCCAGCTTGCTCTTGAATCAGATTATGTCCTTGGTAATCTCGCCGATACCATTAAAGCTACCGGCTGCGATATTAATAAGGATATGGTGCGAATTTGGCAATATTTTGCGACCAATCACCCCACCCTAGCGGAATTTGAGCAAGGAAATAATTGGCCAAAAATAAGTATTGAACCCTACCTAAGATCACGACAAACGTTCATTAATAACTGTCCGCCTTCATCAAGCGCAGCCTGCAGTGAGCTTATGTGGCGAGACACTCAACTCGAGGTAGATATGATCTGCTTTGATGATGAACATGAAACGAAGACTTTTGGGGTTCCAAGCGGAATGACGCTTCCACCAGGTTCGCATGTGCCAGCCCTGCGAAGAGGCGACTGGGTATTCGTGTCTGCTCAATCCGCGCTAGACTGGGATGGCAAAAACCCAGATTCGGGCCGCATGGGAGAATCTATTGATTCAACAATGTGGTTTGGCTCAACCGTCGCGAAACAGACAGAATACACGCTACAAAAACTTGCACGAATTGCCGAGACAGCCGGAACCTGTTTAGAGCAAGCCGTTAAGGCAGAAGTATATATAGGCCATCCTGATGACTTTGCCGCGATGGATGAGGTCTGGAAACATTGGTTCCCAAATAATCCTCCAGCCCGAGTTGTGGTCCCCTACATGGGGATGGGTGTTCGAGGCAGTAGAGTAGAAATAGCTCTTACACTCCTAGCTAATGACGCCACACTAACCAAACAAACCATCGAAACAGCGGATGCACCTGAACAACCCGGCCATGAGCCTCAAGCGGTTAAAGTGGGGAACTTCCTGTTTTTTAGCACCCAGATGGCTTTTGACTCTTCTGGAGCACTGGCAGAGGGAATGATCCGCCATCCCAATGCACCTTGGTACGGATCACCCGGCCAAAATCAGATGCGCTATATGATGCAAAATGTAAATAGTATTTGTGAGGCCGCCGGAACCTCTGTTGAAAACATTGTTCGCCGAGTCTGCTTTCACAACGACTTGCAGTGGTTTTCTGACTCTATTCAGGAGTGGGCTAGCTACTTCCCTGGCGACAGACCTGTATCCACTACCATTGGCATCGCAGGTGGTCCAATGGTCGTTGAAGGCGCAAACACGCTGCTAGATTTGATTGCGTACGTACCTGACTAACCATAAGGTGACGTTAAAATGATATCGATAGGTTTTCTTGGGCTTGGCAAAATGGGTTCAGTTATGGCGCCCTTACTGATTGAGGCCGGATATGATCTTTCCGTATGGAATCGTAACGCTGAAAAAGCAAATAATTTAGTCAGTTTAGGCGCTAAACTCGTGTCATCGCCGGCGGCCCTAGCAAGCACAGCAGACGTGGTAGTTTCTATGCTGGCTGATGACGCAGCCGTTATTGCTGTGTATGAGGGGCCAGACGGATTACTCAGCGTTCCTGTTAATGGAAAGCTATTCATTGATATGAGTACATTACGTCCACCCACAGTTCATTATCTTGCCAAACAGGTACAAGACTCCGGAGCTAGTTTTGTTGATGCCCCAGTATCTGGAACCGTTGCTCCAGCAAAAATCGGTAAACTTTTGGTTCTGTGCGGGGCGAGTAAAGAAGACTTCGAACGTGCGCAACCAATACTTGATATTTTTGGTCGTCGGATTGTCCATGCTGGCCCAGTGGGCCAAGGAACCTTACTCAAGCTAGTGGTCAATCTTCCCCTCGCTGTTTATTGGGGTTCCCTTGCAGAAGCTATTGCCATGGGTAACGAAGGCGGCCTGGACCTTAATTTGATGCTAGACACTATTCAAGATAGCTCTGCAGCCCTGGCAGTCTTAGGGCTCAAAATACCTACTATTTTAGGTGAGCCTAGCCCCGTTGCTTTTGATGTGGCGAGCATGAAAAAAGATTTACTATCGATGCTCGACACTGGAGAAAATTTTGGAGTTCCAATGCCTGCAACCAATGGCGTGCTCGAAACCTATTCAGCCACTCTAGATGACGGTTATGGTGATGCTGATGCCGTAGAAATCATTCGCTATATAACAGAAAAAGTAACTCAATCCCGTTAAATTAAGACGAATGATCCCTTGGAGTTTTTATGGCAAATTCACAAATTCAAGATAACATGCGTATTGATTGGGATGTCGCAATAAAAATGGACGACGGATTAATACTTCGAGCTGATGTGTTTCGCCCAATACAAGAAGGCAAATATCCAGTTATTTTGACTCATGGCCCCTATGCAAAAGGCTTGTCTTTTCAGGAAGGCTATCCCAGTGCTTGGGAGCGTATGGTCGATGAGCATCCTGATGTACCTAAAGGGTCTACCAATAAATATCAGAATTGGGAGGTTGTAGACCCCGAGAAATGGGTACCTGATGATTACGTCTGTGTTCGAGTAGATTCGCGAGGATGCGGTGCATCCCCCGGCTATGTTGATCACTTCTCACCTCGTGAAACTCAGGACTATGCACAATGTGTGGAATGGGCGGGCGTCCAGTCGTGGAGTAATGGCAAAGTTGGATTAAATGGCGTGTCTTACTATGGCATTAATGCCTGGCAGGTCGCGTCTCTACAGCCTACTCACTTGGCTGCAATGTGTGTTTGGGAAGGCGCATCTGACTGGTATCGGGACATGACCCATCACGGCGGAATACTAAGTACATTTTGGGCCAACTGGTACGACATGCAGGTGAAAAATGTTCAACATGGACTCGCCGAACGGGGGCCCAAAAGTCAAGTGACCGGAGAGCTAATTTGCGGGACTACCGGTCTAACAGATGAAGAACTTGCTCAAAATCGCTGTGATTTTGGAGAAGATATTCTCGCGCACCCACTGGACGATGAATACCACAAACAAAGATCTGCTGTCTGGTCAAAAATAACCACCCCTTTATTAACCGCGGCCAACTGGGGAGGCCAAGGCTTGCATCCCAGAGGCAATTTTGAGGGATTTATGCGTGTAGCGTCCGATCAAAAATGGCTCGAAGCTCATGGCCTTGAGCATTGGACAGAATTTTATACCGACTATGGTATTGCATTACAAAAGCGCTTCTTTGGGCACTTCTTAAAAGGAGAAGATAACGGCTGGTTAGATCAGCCCCCAGTCCAATTGCAGGTTCGTAGAATAGACGGTTTTGAAGAACGGACAGAAGGTAATTGGCCCATTCCAAGAACGCAGTGGACGCAATTTTATCTTGATTCTGAGAATAACATGCTTTCTCTAAGTCCGCCGACCAAGCCATCGACAATAACCTTTGACGCGCAGGGAGATGGCATCACTTTTATGTCAGCTCCTGTTGATAATGAGACAGAGATTACGGGTCCCAGCGCCATAAAGCTTCTCACTTCCTCATCAACCGCTGATGCTGATCTATTTATTGTTTTACGTGTATTTTCTCCCGAAGGAAAGGAGGTAGTATTCCAAGGAGCCATAGACCCCAACACCCCAATAGGGCAGGGTTGGCTAAGAGCGTCGCATAGAAAGTTAGATCCCCAGCTATCAACACCATGGCGACCTTTCCATACTCACGATGAAGAGCAACCGCTTATTCCCGGAGAAAAGGTAGATCTAGATATTGAGATATGGCCCACATCGATCGTAGTGCCAGCGGGTTTCCAGATTGGCGTTACTATTAGAGGGAGAGACTATGAATATCCTCATGCGACTGGCCTTCGACTATCTAACTTCAAAAATGAACTCCGTGGTTGCGGCCCGTTCTTGCATAATGACCCTAGAGATAGACCACCTGAAATTTTTAACGGGGATACCAGTATTCATATCGATACTGAACAAGTATCTTATTTACTACTGCCAATTATTCCTTGATTAAGGCGCTCACCTGCTCTCCAGATATTTGCCCAAAATAGCGTCCATAACACTAATTAGTCAATCTCCAGGTAGCTAAATAAAGCGAGTTGGAGATATGACTTTTGGTCACATCGTTCCTCTGACCTATAGATCGAATCAAACCCAATTATATCTGCTTCGCATGCGAACAAAGCGCTCTACCTTCACTTCATGTATTAAGGTTTCTTGCAGAGCATCTAAACTTTTAATTGCTTCACGGCGGTCGACAGAAACATGTTCGCCATCCTTAATGATTGCCCGCCCCCTGACCATAACTCTGCTAATAGCTTCTGGGCTCGGTCCGTTACCATAAACAAGGTTGGGAATGATTGCTGCTGGCGGAGAAAGTTGCGTTTCTCCTCGCCGATCAATCATTACTAAATCTGCGTCTTTGCCTACTTCTAAGGATCCTATACGATCATCCATCATTAATGCCTTGGCACCACCAATAGTGGCTAGTTCAAGGGCCTGCTCCGCACTTCCCCAAAGGACCTCTTCTCCAGTCCATTTAGAGGTTGAATCTCCTGAACGACGCCGGTACTCATCCCCTAATCTCTGACCTGTTAAAAAGCTCCTCATCGCTGTCCACAAGTCATGTCCGTAGGCAACTACGGGTCCGTCTAGTCCCAGCCCGCAGGTTACGCCACGTTCCAAAAACTGACGTGCATCGAAACTGACCAAACCAAGCACCTGCTCCATGTCTGGAACAAGCGCAATAGTGGCTCCACTATCTCTAATCAGGTCAGCTTCACCAGGCCGCAAATTTTGTGCATGAGCGGCAATTACATTAGGTCCAAGAATGCCCGCATTGTCTAACCACTCAAAAGAACCGCCCTTCCAGCCGCGTCGATCGGCCAAATATTTCTGATCAAACACCGCTGGCGCATGAATATCAAACTGCCGATCATTTGCAACGGTCCATTCCCAGAGAGCCTTGAGCTGATCTGTTTCACAATAGGTAATGCCGATAGTTGAGGCAGTGACCGTAGTAAAATCGTCTTCCCATTTACTCTTAACACGCTCAGTCTCTGCAAGCGCCGTATCCAGATTCTCGCGAAAAGGTTCAGGGACCGCATCTTTATCATTAATGGTGAGTCTAGCCATTCGGCAGCGAATCCCCGCGTCTCGGACTGCTCTGAGAACGCCGTCAATAGAATCTTTATGCACATGGGTAAAATGATCATCTGCGGTTGTTGTTACTCCGCGACGAACTAAATCAAGAATCGGGGGCATCGCAGACACATAGGATCTTTCTTCATCGCAGGCGCCCGTCATTGGGTAATAAAATCCAAAAAAGCGGTCTTCAAAGGTCGTTCCCTCAGCCATACCACGCATGCATCCTTGAACCAAATGACCATGCACATTGACTAGCCCAGGAATAATAATATGTCCATCGCCACCCAACTCTTGCTGACCAATATAGTCACATTCGCTGACATCACCTACATCAACAATGAGTCCGTCAGTAATTGCAACATACCCATTGGTAAATACGTTGCGCTCGATGTCCATGCTAACAACCATGCCCCGCAATAAGGAGTCACATTTTTTCACCTTAATTCCCTCATCTCTGTCTTCGTCCTCAATCAATAGTCCCTGAAAGGATCTTATAAGAATAGTGCCAATTTTTATTTTTTGCAAGCGCATACAAACTAAAAATATATCATTACTACCAGCCTTTAAAATTTGGTATATTTATCGTATATGTAATTTTGCAAGGCTATTCATAATTCTTCGGTCTCTGTAGATTCATGTCACCTTAAATACCATGAAAACCTTTGGGTAAGCCAGCGTTAGGCGTAAAGCCATACAAACATTCATTAGGCAGTGCCTCACTTAGAATATCCCTAACTCCTAATAGCAGAGATAAATCAATGCCCGTGGTTAGCCCCATGGCTTCGAGCATAAAGACCAAATCTTCAGTGACTATATTACCGCTTGCACCTGGAGCGGCTGGGCAACCACCAAGCCCTCCAAGAGAGCTATCGAGGGTAGTAATTCCTTCTTCAAGGGCTGCAATAACGTTAGCAAGACCTAATCCATAGGTGTTATGCAAATGAACGCCTGTGAGGTTTTGTTCACCCACTACTTTCTTGACGGACCTTACCAAACGTTTCACCTGCGCTGGGTTTCCATAACCGGTAGTATCAGAGAGCCCAACTTCATCACAGCCCGCCTCCATGGCTCTTTCTGCAAGCCTAACAACTTTATCTTCACTAATAGCGCCCTCTATAGAGCAGCCAAATGCAGTGGATAAACCGACTTCAAAATGCGGCCGTCGATGGCACGGTAAGCTTTTTACCATGTCGGCAATAGACTTAATTTCATCCAACATCTGGGTATGAGTTTTCTTTAGATTACGTTGGCTATGGGTCTCGCTAACTGACAATGGAATTGACATTTTATGGACCCCACTTGCCACTGCATCGACCGCACCCCGATAATTAGGGATCAGCGCGGCTATGGTAAGGCCTTCAATTTGCTTGCAGTATTCTACTAACTCTGCAGTATCCGCGAGCTGAGGCATTAATTTAGCGGGAACAAAAGAGCCTACCTCAATTTCACGCACTCCAGCCTTAACTTGCGCAAGTATCCACCGTTTTTTATCTGTGGTCGGCATGATAGTTTGAATATTCTGCAACCCATCTCTTGGACCCACTTCACTAATTAAAATATCTGGATCGGTCATTCTCTATTCCTGAGTTCAGTAAAAATTTACTTTTAGACTATATAATTCTATATTGATCTATTATTATATCATTACTACAATATAATGTCAGACCTTGCCTTTAATTGAAGCGATTTATACTTACCGAGAACAACGTCATGAGTCAGGCCGACCATCTACCACTGTCCCACATTAAAGTTGTTGAATTTTCGCATATGGTTATGGGTCCATCTGCATCAGCTGTCCTTGCAGATCTGGGCGCTGATGTCATTAAGATAGAGCCCATAGGAGGCGATAAAACCCGTCGACTGCGTGGATCAGGTGCCGGTTACTTTGCAATGTACAATCGAAATAAGCGCAGTATTTGTATTGATCTAAAGTCAAAACGCGGTAACGTATTAGCAAAGAAACTAATTAGCGGAGCGGATATCTTAATAGAGAACTTTAGGCCTGGCGCTATGGACAAGCTAGGCTATGGCTATGCAGATGTGTCAAAAGATAATGAACAATTAATTTATTGTTCAGCACGCGGCTTTCTTAATGGTCCTTATGCGCACCGTACGGCTCTTGATGAAGTTGCCCAGATGATGGGGGGCCTAGCCTATATGACTGGGTTACCGGGCCGGCCAATGCGAGCTGGCGCATCGGTAATCGATGTAATGGGCGGGATGTTTGGGGTAATAGCCATCCTTGCGGCTCTAGAAATGCGCAAAATTGATGGTAAAGGACAAGAAGTTACTAGCTCTCTTTTTGAAAGCACTGTTTTTCTTATGGGCCAACATATGGCTCAAGAAGTCGTTATGGGAGCGCCCGCTAAACCAATGTCTATTCGCACCTCCGCTTGGGCTGTTTACGATATTTTTAACACTAAGGACCAGCAGCAGGTTTTTGTAGCTGTTGTTAGCGACACTCAATGGGCGATGTTTTGCAAAGAGTTTAACCTCGTAGGTTTTTCAGCTGATAAGACATTAGCAGCCAACAATGATCGGGTCGCGCGTCGCGATGAAATTATCCCTACTGTTCAAGAAATTTTTCTAACGCTCAATAAATCAGAATTAATGCAAAAGCTAGAGAACTGCGGCCTGCCATTTGGAGGAGTAGGTAAACCCTCTGATTTATTTTCTGATCCGCACCTGCTTGAATCTGGCGGTCTTTTAGATGTCACGCTCCCCAATGGCGAAGCCACCAAACTGCCTGGAATACCTATTCAGATGTCGGGTAAGCGCTTTAATATTAGAAAAAATGTGCCTTTACAAGGGGAGCATACTCTCGAAATTCTCGAAAATGCGGGCTTTACAGCTGACGAAATAGCCGAATTAGTGCAAGACGGAATCGTAGAAAGGCTTGATGAAACAACCTAGCTCTTCAGTGAAATCTCACGGCTATATCTACCCTAAGTAGGCCCACGGCCGCTTGATAAGATCCATCGCTTTAAACGTGTTGATAACGCTATCCAACTTCATTGTAACGTCTATTGCATCTAGCCCTTCAAGCAACATAGCTTGATCACCTTCCTGTAACTCAAATAGGTGGTCGATGCCATCGGGCCCAGTTACACGACAGCCTTCAATGTCGATATTTATTCTGTTGTCTTGAGGATTTAATACCACTTGATTAGAGAGGGTACTTATTATTTTTTCGTCTAGAACAACAGGCAATAAACCATTTCTAATGCAATTGGTGAAAAAGATGGCACCAAAACTTGGCGCGATAATGACCCGTATTCCGTAATCGACCAACGCCCAAACGGCAAACTCACGTGACGACCCACATCCCATATTCCGACCCGTCAGCAAGACTGTCGCGTTGAGGTACTCATTTTGATTGAGTATAAAGTCTGGATTAAGCTTTTCTTTCTCCGACCCTCGATCAAGAAAGCGCCAGTTAGCAAACAAGCTCTTACCAAGACCTACTTTTGAAACGGACTTCATCTCACGAGAGGGCATGATCGCATCTGTATCTATATTGATTTTTAATAATGGCGCAGCTATGCCTAAATGGGTGCTAAATTTTTTCATGTTAAATGCTCTAGCTTGCGTACATCTGTGATTGACCCATTCACCGCTGAGGCGGCCACAGTAGCTGGGCTGGCAAGATGTGAGCGACATCCCGGCCCTTGACGACCTTCAAAATTCCGATTAGTGCTAGTAATGACCCGCTCTCCGGATATGAAGCCCTCACCGCCGGCGTAAAAGCACATCGAACAACCAGACTCACGCCATTCAAATCCCGCATCTAAGAATATACGGTCTAAGCCTTCTTTTTCGGCAGCCAGTTTCACCTGGGTAGATCCTGGAACACATATAGCGCGAACATTGGTAGAGACTTTACGACCCTTAAGAATGTCCGCTGCAACACGTAAGTCGCTAAGTCTGCTGTTGGTGCACGAGCCTATAAATGCCGCCTGTATGGGCAAGCCTTCGATCATCTGACCAGATTCTAGCCCCATATAAATTAGGGCTTGCTCCATGGAGTGGTTAGAATCTGCATCATCAGAACTTAAAGCGGGTACTTTTCCATCAATAGAAATAGCATGTTGCGGACTAGTTCCCCACGTGACTGTCGGTGCAATGTCTTTACAGTCAATAGTAATTTCTCGATCAAAATGCGCTCCTTGATCGGTGGCAAGCGTCGACCAATATTCCATCGCCTGCGCCCATGATTCACCAGCCGGCGCATAAGGTCGACCTTTCAGATAATTAAACACCTTTTCATCCGGCGCTATAATTCCCGTAAAAGCGGAGAACTCTACTGCCATATTGCACAACGTCAAACGCGCCTCAACCTCTAAATCCTCTACCACTGGACCCGCAAATTCCACAGCATATCCAGAGCCACCCGCGGCAGAGTAAACGGCAATTAAGTGTAAAATCATATCCTTCGCCGTCACTGAGGGCTGCTTTTCCCCCATAAAAATGACTCGCATTTGCTTAGGCTTGGTAAATCTCAGCGTCTCAGTTACCAAAGCGTGCTCACATTCGCTTGAGCCGACACCCGTAGCAAGAGCACCTATTCCACCTAAAGTACAGGTGTGGCTATCGGGGCAGATCATCGTGCACCCCGGCAGGGCAATACCCTGCTCTGTAGAAACTACATGGGAGATGCCTTGACGAGCATCGCCTAGATCAAAAAGCGTGATGTTCTCTTTTAAAGATAAATCACGCGTGACCTTTATGAATTCGCTACCTCCCGGCATCGTCGTTTGATCTGTCCTTCCAGGAAAGGTATCGACAATATGATCCATCGTGCAAAATACATGCGAGGGGGTTTTTATTTTACGTCCACTGGCCTCGATACTTGCTAAGGCTGCACTGCCCGTGCGCTCATGAAGAAATATGCGATCGATGTGCACAAGGGTAGACCCATCCTCTTGCTCCATGACGACGTGATCGTTCCAGACCTTATCAAATAGCGTATTTGCCATTATTTATCGTTAACATCGAGCAGGAATTTTAGAACGCTGCGATTAAACATACTCGGTTGCTCCATATTAGACAGGTGTGCCGCATTATCTAATATAACAAATTCAGCGTCAGGCGTTAATTTGGCGAACTCTGCCATTTCGTCTGGGTGCAAGCCGTCTTGATCTCCGACAACGTAAAGGGTAGGCACAATTACTGTGGCAAGTGATGACTTATAATCTAAGCCTTTTAGCGCCTCCACACATGTTATGTAACCTTCCGCATCGGTATTAAGAATCATCTGTCTTACCTTGTCGACAATCTCTCCGCCTGTATCAAGGCGTTGCTGAGTAAACCAAGTCGCCATGGTCTGTTCAAGAATGTCCTGCATGCTACCGTTATTAACGGCTTCAATACGCTGATCCCACATATTTTTGAAAAAGAGCGGGGCATCCAAACGGCAATCGCAAGCAACCAACGATTGGACTCGGCTGGGTGCTTTTAAGGCGACTCCAATACCAGTCATACCACCCATCGAAAGACCGATGAAATGGCTACAATCAATACTTAGCTGGTCCCACAAGCGTAATACATCGTCGACCAAATCGATCATAGCACTTGGCCCGTTGGGGATGCCGCTGCCTCCATGACCTCTTGCATCAAAACTTAAAACTCTAAAATGCTGACTCAAGACTGATAGCTGGGGTTCCCACATAGTCATATCGGTCGCCAAAGAGTGGGCGACGGTGACCCAAGGGGCATCTAAGGGACCGGTGACGTTGCAATTAAGATTTAAATTGCCAATATCAACGATATTTTTTGTATGCTTATCTGTCATAACATATTCTTTTCAATAACTAGGCGAAGGCACATCGTGCCACTAAACCCAACCAAAAAGCACCGGATACCTTGCTTAGTTTAGTGCTTATTTAGCATATTCAACAGCAAGAACTTAAGAGGCAAGCTGAACTAGCTGGCCTCGATGAAAGACCAGTGGCGAGCTGTCTGTCTTATGTATTCGTTTGACAGTGCCCATATAAACCTCATGATCACCGCCCTCTACGATCTGATACATCTCACATTCTAGAGTAACCATTGCTCCATCAAGCACTGGGATACCTCTATAGCCATCTGTCCAGTTAACGCCTGTAAATTTATCATCAGCAGGACGTGCAAATTTCATACATAGATCTTCTTGTTCTTTTCGAAGAATATTAACAGCAAACGCCCTATGCTTACGAAACGCACCAATACTGGGCGATGATAACGCTAAACTCCAAAGCACTAGTGCAGGTTCAAGAGAAACTGAATTAAATGAATTAACGGTCAGTCCAATGGGCTTGCCGTCATCACTCAAGGTCGTCACCACAGCTACCCCCGTTGGAAAACTACCCAGAGCTTCACGCAGTGAAGCTGGTGTAATGGCTGTATCTTCAAAGGACTCAGTGTTTGTCGCCATGTTGATATCTCGCATAGATTTTCGAGAACAATACATTAAAGACTACCATCAGAACAATTAATATAATAATATATCTTACATCAGTTTTTCTTATGTCATTAAGGAGGTCTAATAATGAAACTACAACAGTTGAGATATTTTGTTGCTGTCTATGAAGTGGGATCGATTACTGGAGGAGCGGCGAGAACTCACGCCACTCAATCAGGGTTGTCGATGCAAATAAAAGACCTCGAATACCAGCTTAACGGAAGTCTATTTGAGCGCTCAGCTAACGGCGTTATACCTACCGAAATGGGTAGACGATTCTATATCCATGCCACGCAGATATTAAGAAGTGTCAATGAAGCGACACAAGAAATGCGCGCTATCGGCGAAAAGCTCACCGGAACCGTCCATGCTGGTTTAATTCCTACGTTTACGCGGTCGATCCTTCCCGCTACGCTAACCGCAATGTCTTCAAATTACCCTCTCGTAGAAACCAAAGTTTTAGAAGCTTACAGCGACCAATTAACTCAAGATGTAGCTCAGGGTATGCTTGATTTTGCTATTGTTCCAGCACCAACAAGTGGAGAAGAGCTAAGAACCAGAAACGAATATTTAGGTACCGACCAAGAATTTTTAGTGTCCGCTTCCGACGCACAAACACAACACATGCAGCCTATCAATCTCAACAAAAGCGGACCCTATAAATTAGTGTTGCCCGGACCAGCGAACGCTCGGCGTCATAGAATTGATGCCTATATTCAGACCCACAACATTGAAGTTTCTCAGATACTAGAACTTGACTCTATGCTTGGAACCTTGGAGCTTGTCGCTTCATCGGATTGGAAAACCATTTTACCAGGGTTAGTGTGCCTAAATGACAGACAAGGCGATGTTCGCAAACTTAACCCGATTGTTGGGTCACCCCTACACGTAGACTATGTGATGATCGAGCCTAAATCATCTAGCCTTTCTAACCAATCAAAAATCTTTGCCAATCTATTAAAGAAGGAATTACACAGCAAAATTAACTGGCATAAAGAATAACGCTAAGGCATCAGATAAAATGATGCAAAATATTATTTAATATAATTTTTACTCGTGCATCATCTCTAGCACACTAAGCCTATTACTTATAATAGGTAGAGATTTATGGATCTGTCGTTCTTTACAATGCCACTTCACCCTCTAGATAAGCCAATATCTCAAAGTCTACGAGAAGATCGTGAAGCGTTTATCCTCGCGGATAAACTAGGCTTTAAAGAGGGATACTGCGGCGAACACACTACCGATCTTGCTGAAAATATCACCTCCACCGTGGCCTTTATGGCTAGCTTGGCCTACGAAACGAAAAATATTCGTCTTGGTACAGGCACAGTAAATCTACCCAATTCTCATCCAGCGCGTGTTGCTGCTGAGATAGCTATGCTCGATCACATGACAGAGGGTCGGTTAAATTTTGGTATCTCGCCTGGGGGACTTCTATCTGATTCAGAAATATTTGGGACTTTAGATAAAGATAGAAACGCCATGTTTCTTGAATGTATTAATATGGTTTTAGATATATGGGCTGGAGAAGCACCATACAACTTAAAAGGCGACTATTTTGAGGTGAGTACCGAGCGAACCATGCTTCCCCACATAGGGCAGGGGTCAATCATAAAGCCTTACCAATACCCGCATCCTCCGATTGTTGGAACTGTTGTGGCACCGTACTCAAAAGGAATCACCGCAATGGCGGCAAGAGGATGGGAACCAATCTCAGCTAATTTTTTACTTCCTAAATGGGTTAAAACGCACTGGTCAAATTATGTAGAAGGGTGCGAGCAAGGCGGTCGACCTGCTGATCCTGAAAATTGGCGCATTGCAAAAAATATTTGCGTCGCAGATGACATGAAAACAGCAAAGAGATATGCCAGGGACGAAAACAGCCCCTATGTTCTTTATTACCGACAGTTACTGACTAAATTTAAAGACAGCGGCCGTCTTAACCTCTTTAAAGAAGACCAGGAAATGCCAGATGATAAGGTTACTTTAGACTATGTTCTTGATCGATTAGTAACCTATGGAGACCCCTCTAGTGTTGCAGATCAAATCTTAGAATTTCACGACACTGTGGGTGATTTCGGACATCTCGTCTACGCAGGGCATGACTGGACTGACTACGACCTGGGCCGCAAGTCAATGATACTAACGGCTGAAAAAGTAATGCCTATCCTCAATGATGCGCTTAAAGGTTAGGCTAATTGATAAGTTTCTTAAGATACTCCTAACATTCAAGAGCCAAAGTGTCTGAGTCAGATAAATAGGGCCTAGGCCGGACACTAGCCAGCCTATTAGCGCAGTAAATTTCTAGCCACAACACTGCGCATAGCCTCCGATGATCCCTCATAGATACGCATAGGTCTCACGTCGCGATAGCAACGTTCAAGAATCGTTTCATTTGATAATCCCGCTGCACCGTGAATCTGTACCGCACGATCTACAACCCGACTGACCATTTCAGTCGCATAAGATTTCACCATTGCTGTTTGTTGGACAACATTCTCTCCTTGCTGGGCTCGCCAAGCGGCGTCATAAACCATCAAGCGAGCTGCATGCAACTCAGTTGCTGAATCAGCGATCATCCACTGCACTGCTTGTCTAGAAGATAAAGGTTTACCAAAGGTATTACGCTGCTTCGCATAATCAATAGCGAGCTCTAAACAACGATCTGCAATACCCAAAGAGCGCGCTGCAATACCTAGACGCCCTGTATACAAAAATGAAGTTCCTGCACCCCAACCCTGCCCTGGGCCACCCAGTAATTGTGTGTCTGACACGACGCAGTTCTCAAGAAATACTTCGTAGGTCGACTGGCCGTGAATCATTTTTTGCTCCCGACCGATAACACAACCGGGTGTCCCTTTGTCCACGATGACCCACGTTAATCCGTCGTGGCGTTGCGTTCCCTTTAAGCGGGTAAGTACTAAAATGAAATCGGCTTTATTTGCATATGAAATCCAACATTTACTTCCGTTGATTATCCAACCCTCATCGACTTTTTCGATTGTGGTTTTAATCCCCGCAAGATCTCCAGCGGCCTGTGGTTCACTAAACGCACTAGCCCCTTGGAGTTTTCCGGCGACCATTGGAAGTAAATATTTGTCCTTTTGTTCGACGGTACCTAGTTCGTGTAACACAGGGGCAAAGCGCATAGCAAAAGCACCACGACCGGCGGTACTTCGGTGTACCTGTTCGGTCACTATGCAGCTATCAAGCAGCCCTAGCCCTGCTCCGCCGATTTCTTCCGGCGCATCCATAGCAGCCAAACCAAGTTGCTCTACTTTTTCTACCAACTTACTGTGAACATCGTCCGGCAAATCAGTTGAGTTGAGTCGATCTGGAAACTTTTGCTCAAGGGGAATTAGCTCACTATCAACAAACCGCCTAACAGTGTCTTGTACCATCTTGGTTTCATCAGGAAGATTAAAGTTCATATAAATCGCCTATTTTTTAAGAATCGATGCTGGCTGCAAAGCGGGCAGGTTCCAGGGAGTGCGCCATGGTGCGCGAACATATCGCTTCCCATCAATACCGTGCACAAGGTCTATAGCATTTACTTGAGGATGATCCATCAGCGCTCCAAGGTCGGCAAATTCAACCGCCCATACCTCGTATTTATCGACTATGTCCAGAACCTCCTTGGCAGTTAACTGAGTGGTGTACTTTTCCCAAATCGGTTTAGTTTCCCGCGCCAGATACCCCATCCCAAAAGTGTCCCACCAATTTTCAGCGTATTGGGGGGTTTTGAGCAGATCATCATGAACACCCAAATCCTTAACCATGCTCAAAAAGTCTTCACGCTTTAAAAGAGGTGAAGGGCTCATATATACAGGTCGATCCTTGGTTTGATAACCATCATGGGGCGCATCGGTTTCGTTAGTGCAGTAAGAATCTCCCAACCATTCATCTGGATTGGTCATTGCTGCCCATTCATGGCTGCGCAGAAACATCATCGCGCCAAGTAAACTTGTCGCAACTCTTTGACCTCGCCCTGTTTTCTCACGAAAATAAAGTGCTGACAGAATGCCAGTAAGCGCGATGGATCCTGCGCAGGTGGCTACAATATCTGCGCCAACACGGACAGGAGGCTCACCTAAGTTTCCAAGCAGTCTCAAATAACCAGTCATACCCTGAATAACTAATTCACTGGTTGGTCGGTCGCGAAACGGTCCTTTTTCACCGTATGCACTTAAAGACAGAAAAACCAGCCTAGGATTTTTCTTGGTTAATTCGTCATATCCACATCCGAAGCCTTCAGCAACACCTGGCCCCCAATCTTCTAGGAATACATCAGCATTACGTAGCAAACCCTTTAACTTTCGCTGCCCTTCATCTTGCGTCCAATCAATCATTATCGATTCTTTATTACGATTAAATGATTCAAACAACGCACTATTCCCAGTTGGGGTCTGTGGCGCCAAATCTCGAGCCCAATCTCCTCCTTTAGGCTCAACTTTTATTATCTCAGCACCTGCTTCTGCCAGCATTAATCCAACGTAAGGTCCGGAGTATCCCTGCGTTGCATCAATAACTTTAAGACCCGTCAAGGGAGGAACAAACTTATCATCCCCATTTGTTTTCTTAAAAGGCGAAGATTTTTCGCTAAACCCTTTTTCAATAATGTGCTGCGTAGCCTTACCTGGTTCTGCCAGCCAAGGGTCAATCATCGCAACAGTTTCACTAAACTCCCACGGAATAGAACCTGTGAACATATCGCCTGCGTGTTTAGAATGAAGGGTCGTAATAAATTCATTTTCTACGACCTGCTGATGATGCTGTATGTGATCAAAGTCCATGCTAAAACCATGAGGTACAGATTCCCTCTCAAATTGCACTACCCACCAACGCTTAGGCTTTTGTTTAATCACCTCTCCTACTATTTTCGCCAGCATTTGGCGGTTTTCTACGCGGTCAACATTACGCAGGAATCTCGAATCTTGGGCTAGATCATCATTTTTAAGCCCACGGCATAACCCTTCCCACTGTGCCTGCGTATCACATGCTAGTGCGATATATTCTCCGTCTAACATTTGGAAACACTGATTTGGAGCACTAGCGGAAGAGGCGCTACCTAGTAATTCCATTGGCATGTTCGCTAAAAGAGCCTCTCCTGCGCGATTGGTTTGCATAGCAATACCCATAGCAAAATGGCTAGTATGCAGATGGCAAGGCTGGCCAAAGCGCTCACGCCCAAGTAGCCCAAGTAAGGATAGGTTAGCCACCACAACTGCGCCCGCAGGATCCATATGGACAAACCGTAGCATTTCAGGTGTTCCGCCTAATTTTCCATTAAGACCACCAAAGCCGCTAAATGCTTGAACATGGGGATCTAATGCTGCTTTGTCGCGCATAGGGCCAACATCGCCCCAACTGCTGCTCGAGGTATAAACTAATCCTGGGTTTTCCACACTCAAGGCTTGATAACCCAGACCAATACGGTCTGACACACCGGTACGAAAATTCTCTATTAAGATATCGGTCTCTTCACCAAGTTTTTTCGCTGCCTCAAACTGGTCGGGCTGTTTAAGATCTAGCTCGCCAGATAATTGATCATTGTTACTCACCGTGTAGCAAGTGGAGATCCCATTTTGCATTGGGTGTAGCCGGCGAATGAACTCTCCCGTTGGTCTCTCTACCTTAATTGCCTCAGCCCCAAGGTGGCTTAATATTGACGCAGCCCAAGGGCCAACAATCGATGTACCAATATTCAAGACTTTGACACCCGCTAATGGACCAGTAGCATTTTCTTTTTTGTTAATTTTTGCCATACGTAAACACCTAAAGCTTAACCAAAAGCATAGTCTTTTTTAAATCACACCAATTTAATTATCTCGCCACAATAACCAAAATAACCTATTTTTGCAAGCGCATACATAAATATAATTAACGTATTTATACTCAAATAATCAGTATATTAAGTAATTATTGGAGATTTAATTTATATTTTTAATATTATTTGCAAGCCCATACATTAAATTAGCAATAAAAAGAGCCGCTACACCTATTAAACTTCTAAAATGCTATTCTCCAGCAAGCACTTTATAAATG
>JAPKEJ010000071.1 GCA_028822155.1 Porticoccaceae bacterium | reverse complement strand
AATGTAATTAGACAAGATATTGTGGTCCAGCAAACAAACTAACGATACTTGGAGTTTGTTTTACTTCAGTCTGTTAGCTTGGCTTCCACCCAAGCACTAACCTTGGCTTCCACTACATTTAGCGGTAGGGGCCCATACTTTAGGATTTCATCGTGATACTCACGAATATCGAACTTGTCGCCTAATTTTTCCTTAGCACCAGCACGTAACTCAAGAATCTTCAGCATGCCAATTTTGTAAGCGGTTGCTTGGGATGGCATTACAATGTGTCGCTCTACCATTTTTACACCGTCTGAGACCGCATTAGGTGTGTTGTCGGTGTAGTAAGCAACACCTTCTTCGCGAGTCCACCTTTTAGAGTGTATTCCCGTGTCGACAACTAAGCGGCAAGCACGCCATAGTTCCATCGCCAAACGACCAAAGTCAGAATAGGGGTCCTTGTACGCTCCAAATTCTTTTGGTAAATATTCCGAGTAAAGTCCCCAGCCTTCGATATAGGCGGTATAGCCGCCAAATTTGCGAAACTTAGGGACACCTTGTAATTCTTGCTGAATAGCAAGCTGCATGTGATGCCCAGGAATACCTTCGTGATAAGCCAGAGCAGCCATTTGGTAAGTGGGCATAGCCTTCATGTCATAGAGGTTAGCGTAATACAAACCTGGGCGCGTCCCGTCTTCTGACGGGCGTTGGTAAAAAGCTTTACCAGCTGATTGTTCACGGAAGGCTTCTACCGCTTTAACATTTAAGTCAGCTTTTGGTTTAGTGATGAACATTTCATCTAACTGACCTTTCATTGCCTCAATTAAAACCGTCGCTTCTCTAATATAGCGCTCTCTACCTTCAACTGTAGGTTGATAATAGAACTGGTCATCATCACGCATAAATTGCATGAATGCTTTTAGATCACCTTCAAATTTTACCGTATCTTTAACAGCTCGCATTTCATTATGAATTCGTGCGACTTCCTTTAAACCAATTTCGTGAATTTGGTCCGAACTAAGATCAGTGGTAGTGGTTCGCTTAAGCGCTACGCTGTAAAACTCTGCCCCATCTTTCCACTTCCAAATACCATCGTCCGTTGTTGATTTGGTCTCAAGTTTTATAAGGTGTGCAGCAAGCTTCTGATACGCAGGTTTGACAGAATTATTAAGCGCGTAGATCACAGCATCAATTAGCTCGGCCTCCTTATTGCCAGTTAATTCACTATCTTGATTGTTACTCAATACATTTATTTTACTCGTGAAGTCAGCTAGTAATGCACTTGGCTCTCCATCATCAAACGGCGCTCCTTTGATGATATTGCTGATGTCGCGAATCACATGAGGAAAGACAAACTTTGGTGGAATTATATTGGCTGCTGTTCGAGCTTCAATATTAACGATTAGCTGGTCAAATAGGGCTGGCACTGCGTTTAGACGGGCGATATAGTTCTCAGCATCTTTAATGTCGCCAATCCGATGCTGGTTTATAAGTAGCGACACTACACTTGAATGACGACCGTACATCTGGTTAACCGGGTAGTTATATAGTCGCCACTTATTGTCTGCAATTTCGTCTTCCATCGATTGAACAAGCAAGTCGTAGCTGAGCGCTGTCGACTCATCGAGTTTTGATCGGTCAAAAGCGTTTAACTCTGCCAGCTGAGCTTTGGCTAAGGCCAGCGACTTATTTGCATAGTCTTCAGATAAGTCATTCCACTCATCGGCGCGGTCTTTACGGCCTAAAAAAGAGAGCGATTCGGGACTACGCGCTACCGAATCCTCAAACACACGCTCAAAGAAAGCGTTGACTCTCTGTGATTCAGATATCTCGATTGATGGAGATGTATTTTCCCCCGCTATGGCTGACTTGACTCCATTCTCTTTCATGGCCGTTTGATCTGGCGGTTGATCACAGGCGGTGAGTAACAAAGCAACTGCTATGGCCAGCAAATACATCTTAAGCACGATTTATCTCCAAATAGATTATACGATGCTGCTATTGTAACCGTAAGATGCGGCCCAAAGTAGGGCGGTTAAGGCCTATTTTCGGGCAAGAATAGGATTTTTCCAGCCATCATTTATGCACAGCCTAAACGTCCCTCTCTTTTCCTGTTCTAGCGCGTTCTTTCATATCTGACTGAATATAGACCTTATCAGTCGTCCCCATACTTGCATGACCCAGATCATCAGCCATATGCTTAAGCGGTCTAGTTGCAATGTCTTGTGAGGCACCAGTATGTCTTAACCAGTGCGTTGTAGCCTCCCGCAGGGCCACAGCTTCATCTGTAAATCCTTCTGAACGCATTTTGTCGTGAGCCAGATCAAAGGCTTGCTGAACTATTCGACGTAATTGGCGTGACGTCATACCACCAACACCACGATTTTTTGACACTAAGGCCGCATTAGCGCCAAATGCTGGACTGAGGGCCTGCCTGTAGCGCTGATAACGCTGGATATAGGGCGCTAGAGAGTTAGGCACCGATATATCGCGTATTTTGTTACCTTTGCCAAGCACTTTAAGCCAGTCATTGCCGTCAGTATCCTGCCAAAAGTGCTTCCAAACCGGCTGCCAGTTTGCTCGGTCAGACAGTTCGGAGATCCGTAGATACAAACTTTTAAGCATGGCGACTATGAATAGCGTGCGCTCGTGGTCAGGATCCTTGTTAGCAGCTGCGGCTGCACAATCAAGAACATAATCCCACTGCAGATCTGATAGCCTTTTAATACTCGTACTCGTCACACCCTTAATTAGGAACGGTGACTGCTTTCTTATGGCGGGTATTGGATTGCCAAATGCATAACCCTCATCTGTCAGATAGTCATAAAAACAGGATAAGGCTGAGTAACAGATTTTCATCGCCTCATGAGACAGCGTGTGGCCATCTTTAGCAGAAGGTATGGCTTTGCCGGCTTCAATGGCATTTTTGCGGTCTTGCTTGGCTATTTTGGCGACGAATGGCCGCCATTCTTTGTTTTGACGGGACTCTCCGCCGATTTGACGAAATCGATCATCCACAGAATTTGCCACCCAGGCCGCTGGTGGATTATGAACGAAGTCAAAATAGGACTCTAAGTCTGGGCGCTTAAGTGCAATGACGCTTTTCTCAGCGACGGTCCATGTCCACAGCAAAAGGCGCTCAACCTCATTGCGATAGCTACGATAGGTGGCTTCACTTTTACGGCTATAGCTTTTTAAGAACGCCTGGGTATGAGAAAAGTCCTCGGCAGCCTCTGGAATGGTCTTACTGACCTGATCGAGGAACGCCTTAGAGTCAGGATAGTCATTGAGCATGCGGATACCCATTGGTAACCTAATAAAAGCCCTATGAGCATCAAATAAGGGTGTTGCTTTAAATACTTTGGTCATTGATTGGCACAACCTAATAAATTACTTTAAGTAAGGTGACGACTGTATCAGCTGATATAGACGCTGTCTAGCTATGTCCACTAATTAACATTAGCGGTCATAGCTGAGGTGACTATCATCCCTACTGTAGGTCTAAAAAAAGGTCCACTAATTCAGCCTACCGCGTATCCATCACGAACAGTTCTGGTAAACTCTGTAGGAATCCCAAGGAATCAACTATATGCGGTTAATATTTACAGTTCTACCGATTGCCCTATGCATGGTAATGTCGGCATACGTTAGTGCATCCGTTCCCATCGCCCCAGAGTCTGGGCAGTCCGGACTGTACCGCGAGATCATTGAGCGCTTAGATGGTCGGCATTACCGCGCTCAATCTATCGACGACGCCCTCTCTCAGCGCTATCTGGACCAATATATTGAGATGCTCGATCCAGCCAAGAGTTACTTTTTAAGCGCCGACATCGAAGAATTCAGTCAATGGGGCTCAAAACTTGATGATCTTGCCAAGCGCGGGGACCTTAAGCCCGGTTTTAAGATGTTTAATCGGCTACGTGATCGTGCCATTAGCCAGCTAGAGCAAAATATCGCCTTACTCCAGAATACCGACTACGTCTTTGACTATAAGACCGATGACAGCATCGTGCTCGACCCTGATGAGCGAAAATGGCTGGAATCCCCTGATGCCGCGGCCTATTACTGGGAAAAGCGCCTCAAGGACTCAATGATAAGGTTAGTTCTTAATGATAAAGATCCGGCAGAGGCGCGAGAACTACTGATAAAACGCTATACAACGCAAATAAAGCAGTATGAACAGCGCGACAGTCAGGACGTCTTTCAGCTTTATGCTAACGCCCTAACCTCTCTCTACGGCCCACATTCAAGTTACTTCACGCCACGAAGTAACGAAAACTTCCAAATTAATATGTCTCTTTCTCTGGAGGGCATCGGTGCGCAGCTAACCACTGAGGATGATTACACTAAGGTTATTGAGGTGATTCCTGGTGGCCCCGCCGACGTACAGGGAATTCTTGCTGCCGAGGACAAGATTATTGGTGTTGGCCAAGGTGACGACGAGATAGTCGATGTCATCGGATGGCGAATTGACGAGGTAGTTGCGCTTATTCGTGGAGCCAAGGGAACCACTGTCAAGCTAGAGGTGATTTCAGCAAACGGCGACAATACTAGCTCGTCTACGCTCGCAATTGTTCGTGACAAAGTGAAACTAGAAAACAAGTCCGCCCAAAGTAAGATTTTGGAGGTCAACCAAGACGGTAATGCTTATAAGCTGGGCGTGATTGATATCCCCGCCTTTTATATCGACTTCGAAGCCTATCGCGCCCGCGACCCCGAATATAAGAGCACCACTCGAGATGTGTTGCGTTTAGTGCGAGAGCTAGAACAACAGCAGGTCGACGGGATCGTATTAGACTTACGCAATAATGGCGGCGGATCGTTGCAGGAGGCCACCACGCTAACCGACTTGTTTATCGATTATGGCCCTGTGGTCCAAATCCGTGATGCAAATGGTCGTGTAAATCGATATCACAGAGCCTCAAGGCGCGCAGCATATGCAGGCCCCCTACTCGTTCTAATCAACCGCCTGAGCGCTTCCGCATCAGAAATTTTAGCAGGCGCTCTCCAGGACTATGGAAGAGCACTGGTTGTTGGTACCCAAAGCTTTGGCAAGGGCACGGTGCAAGATATAACTGGCTTGAGTAGCGGCCAACTCAAAATGACTATTTCTAAGTTTTACCGAGTTTCTGGTGACAGTACACAACATCGTGGTGTTCTGCCAGATATCGCGTTTCCTTCGGTGTATGACGTAGACGAGGTAGGGGAAAGCCAGCAGGACAATGTACTTCCTTGGGATCGCATCCATCGAGTTCCCCACAAGTTTGATAATAGCTTGACGCCCTATGTCGATACGCTAACCCATGCGCATCAACAGCGAATTGAACTAGATCCTGACTTCACTCACATGTTTGAGCGCGTGGATCTCAGCGATGACTGGGGCGCCAAAACAGAGATATCACTAAACTTGTCTCAGCGAAAAGCACGCAGTGATGCTTGGGATAAAGCTTTATTCTCTCTGGACAATAAGCGATTAAAGGCTAAGGGCTTAACCGCTAATGCTGATATAGAATCTTGGAAAGAAGACCGCGAAGTTGATGAAGATAATATCGCGGAATCAGATCCTATTTTATTTGAAGCTGGCCAAATACTTGGCGATCAAATTCGCGTCACATCAGGCACGGATAGACTGCAAATTGTTCAACTTGAATCTAGTAAGGCGACGCCTTAATGAATGCTCCAATTAAAGTAATGTCATTTAATGTAAATGGTATTCGAGCCAGAATGGACCAATTAGGAACCGTTCTGAAGCAACATAAGCCAGATGTCATTGGCTTACAGGAGATTAAGGTTAGCGATGAAGAGTTCCCCGTCGACGCCATTACGGCTATGGGTTACAACGTTGATTTCTACGGCCAAAAAGGCCATTACGGTGTCGCTTTGTTAAGCAAAATAGAAGCGACACGTATTACCCGTGGTTACCCCACCGACGAGGAAGATTCACAACGTCGGATGATTCACGGGGAATACACCTTTAATGGCCAGACTCTGCACATTATTAACGGGTATTTTCCTCAAGGTGAAAGCCGAAAGCATCCAACTAAGTTTCCTGCGAAAGAAAAGTTTTATGCCGACTTAAATACCTATATTAAGAGTCAATTCGCTATTGACGATAGACTAGTCGTTATGGGTGATATGAACATCGCTGGTGCTGATATTGATATTGGAATAGCACCTGAAAATGCAAAACGTTGGCTCCAACGCGGGATTTGCTGTTTTCTCCCAGAGGAACGGGAATGGCTTAGCGCCCTTCTCGACTGCGGGCTAACCGACACATTCAGATCAACGCACCCTGACGATGACCGCTCGTATAGCTGGTTTGATTACCGTAGCCGGGGGTTTGATCAAGAGCCTAAGCGAGGCCTTCGTATTGACCTTATATTGGCCTCAAAAGCGGCAGTTGAGAACCTTGCCGGCACGGGTATCGACATACAGGCTAGAGCGTTTGAAAAGCCCTCAGATCACTGTCCTATATGGGCCGACTTTCAGCTATAAGATAAGATAACCAAAGCGTCACTGTCAACCTAATAGGATCAAGGGCGTTATCTATGTAA